>NC_007722.1:1725776-2057432 GCF_000013005.1 Erythrobacter litoralis HTCC2594
GCAGTTCGTCGATCGTCGCCAGCGGGACCTGGATCGTGCCGTTGGCGGTGTTGAGCTGGATCGGCAGGCGATCGGTGCGCGCAGAAATGCCCGCCGCTTGCGCCGTATTGCTCGAGATCGCCGTCAGCGTCGCGCCGGTATCGACGAGAAACGCCGCGTCCTGCCCGTTGACCTGCGCGCGCAGCCAGTAATGTCCGTCCGGCGACAGCGGCACCCGCGTCTCGCCGCCTTCCACGATCTGCGCGGGCATGCCCATCGTGCTGGCGGCGACATCGAAGCGCGGATCGATCCGCGCGATCTGCAGCACCACCGTGACCAGCACGCCGACCAGCACCAGCGAGCTGGCGCCGCGCACCATCCCGCCCAGCGGGACGCGGCGGCGGATCATCGTGCCGCCGATCCAGCTGGCGATCATCGCCGCGAGCGCCAGCATCAGTAGGCTGCTCTTCGGGATTTCCGCGATCACCAGCGCGGTGGTCTCGAAAAGATCTTTGATGAAAGCGTCGCCATCCATCGCCGCCATATAGGAAGACCGCGATGGCAAATCCATGAACGGAGCGCTGATTACTCCCCGATCAGGTCGGCCAGCTCGCAGCCCGAGACAAAAGCGTTCTCGACCCGCGGACCGACCAGCCAGTCTCCGCATACGCCGACGCGCTTGTCCGCGTCCCACAGCGCAGGCGGACCGTCGCGTTTCTCGACCATCGCATAGCGCCAGCGATGCGCCGCGCGGTGGACGGGTGCGGAGACCGTGGCGCCGGTTTCGGCGAAGAACGCCGCCAGCAGCTTGCTCTCGATTTCCTCGCGCTCAAGCTCGAGATGTTCCTGCGACCAGGCGGGTGAGGCATGGATGACCCAGTTCTCGCCTTCCCCGCGCCCGGGCTTGGACGAGTTGCGCGCCGCCCATGCGACGTCGTTGCCCGTGAACGTGTTCGGCATGGCAAGCGGCGTGTCGAAACCCATCATCAGCGCCCAGCATGGTCGCGATTGCACTGCCGCCGCCTGCGCCGCGAAATCGGACGCCTGCTTCTCCAGCAGTTCCGCGGCCTGCTCGGCAGGGATCGCGCAGACGAGATTCTGCGCCCGGAAGATCGTATTCTCGGCCCGCAAATGCCAACCGAGTTCGTCGCGCAGAATCCCGTCGATGCGGGTGTTCCATTGCACGTTGAAGAACTGCGCCATCTGCTTGATCGGCGCGTTCATGCCCGGCGTGCCGACATAGGCATCCTCACCGGCATCGGGCCACGGTGCGGCAAACCCGGCCGATGTCCAGCCTTCGACGGCTTCGACGAAACGCGGATCGCGCGCGGTGAAATATTGCGCGCCGTGATCGAACGTCACGGTCTCGCCGCAGATCTCCGCCCGCCGCGTCGCCATGCGCCCGCCCGGCCCGCGGCCCTTGTCGAACAGCACGGGCCGGTAGCCCTTCTTCGCGAGTGCGACGGCGCAGGAAAGGCCGGCCATGCCGGCTCCGATGATGGCAATGCTTTTGGACACGTGGGGTTAGACCTCTTGCGTGGGGCGACCGTAGCTGGCGCGGCTGGTGGCCACATCGTCGGGCCAGTCCATCAAATGCGCGGCGGCCTCATAGGTCGATTCGAGGAAAGTGAGCAACCGGTCTTCCGGATCGCTTGCCGCAGCGACATCGGCGTAGGGCAGGACGAATTCGCCAAGTTCGTCGTGCCAATAGGCAGCATCGGGCGCGACCTTAGCGTCGCCCAGCCCATCCGGCGAAGGATAGGCATAGGTATAGAAGGCCGCTTCATCCACGTCGCCCCCGCCGAGCCAGAATCCTGCGCTGATGACCTCGTGGCTGTAGGCTTCGCGCGTCACGCGGTCGGGCAGGTTGGGAAAGCCGCCCGGATGAGGCGGTGCGCGGCGACCGGAAAAGCGGGTCACGGCGAGGTCGAAACTGCCCCAGAACAGGTGGCTAGGAGAAGACTTGCCGAGATAGGCGGCGCGGAAGCGGCTGAAGGCGGCATCGGCGCGGCTGAAGGCGCCGTGTGCGCGAGCGATGACGTCCGGGTCCCAAGCGCGCTTGCGATCGTCGTCCTTGAAAGGAATGACCTCGGGCAATTCGTTCGGCGCGCCATGAAGCGGTACTGGCAGGCCGAGAGCGGTCAGCGCGTCTGCGAGCTCGCCGTGCAGCGCAGCGACGCTTTGGCCGGTGACGGGGATGATGCGGACTGCCTTGCCGTCGCAATCGACGACGATGTTTGATCCCTGGCAGTCGAACTCGACCGAGAAGATCCTGTTATTCGCGGCGATGGTGCGCGTGACGAACCCGCTTGGCGTAATCTTAAGCGCGACATGCCAGCCGTGGTTTTCCCACGGATGCAGCCGCGTCGGCAGCTTGCCGATCAACTGCAAGTAGAGATGGGCCGAGTGGTAGACATCCTGCTCCGCGGCGAAATCCAGTCTCGGCCAGTCCATCGCATTATTCCTCTAGGGCGCGCTTCGCGGGATCGACGCCTCGGCGAGGATCAGGCTGAACTGCTCCGCGCTGTCGAGCCAGCGCGCGACCGGGGTCCAGCCGCCCGCCAGCAGCAGGGTATGCGAACTGCGGCGGGTGAACTTGTGGCTGTTCTCGGTGTGGATGGTTTCGCCTGCGGACATGGTAAAACGCTTGCCCGCGACCTCGAAATCGAGGTCGGCTTGCGCGACGAGATGCATCTCGACCCGGGCGAAATCGTCGTTCCAGCGCGCTTCGTGGCGCAAATGCTCGACGGGGATCGTCCCGCCCAGTTCGCGATTGATGCGGCGGGCGAGGTTGAGGTTGAATTCACCGGTCACGCCCTTGCCATCGTCATAGGCAGCTTCGAGGACTTTCGGATCTTTCACGAGGTCCATGCCGATCAGCAGCATCGAGCCTTCACCCAGGGTTTCGCGCATGGTGCGCAGCAGGTCGACTGCTGTGCGCGGGACCATATTGCCGATGGTGGAGCCGGGGAAGAAACCGAGATGCGGCATATCGGCAACCGCTTCGGGCAGTTCGACCCGGCGCATGAAATCCGCCTCGACCGGATAGACCGGAAGATCGGGAAACTTCCTGCCCAGCGCATCGGCGGCTGCGCGTAAAAAATCGCCTGAAATGTCGAGCGGCACATAGGCGGCCGGTTCGATCTGGTTCAAGAGCAGCGGAGTCTTGACCGACGAACCGCTGCCGAACTCGACCACCGCCCGGCCCGGCCCGATCGCTTCGGCGAATTCGCTGCCGCGTTCGCGCAGGATTTCGGTCTCTGCACGCGTCGGATAGTATTCGGCGAGATCGGTGATATCCTCGAACAGCTGCGATCCGGCATCGTCATACAGCCAGCGCGCGGGGATCGCCTTCTGCTCTTCCGACAGGCCCTGCAGCACGTCTTCGCGGAAGGCGCGGTTTACGCCATCGTCATCGATGTCGACCAGGCGCAGGTCGTTGTTGGCAGGCATCAGAGATCCTTGGCAAGGCGCAGGCCAGTGAACTGCCAGCGCTGGTGGGGATAGAAGAAATTGCGATAGGACGCGCGCGAATGGCCGCGCACGGTGGCACAGCTCGCGCCGCGCAGCACGACCTGCCCGCTCATGAACTTGCCGTTATATTCGCCGACTGCGCCAGAGGGCGCCTCGTAACGCGGATAGGGAAGATAGGCGCTGCGGGTGAACTGCCAGCAATCGCCAAACAGCCCTTCGGAGCCGGTCGGGTGCGGCGGGGCCGCTTCGTCAAGCTGGTTGCCACCTGCCGGATCGTGCGCGGGCGCTTCCTCGGCATGCTGGCCGCGCGCCACGGCTTCCCACTCGAACTCGGTCGGCAGGCGCGCACCGGCCCAGGTAGCGAAGGCGTCGGCCTCGTAGAAGGAGATATGCGTGACCGGCGCGCTCGGATCGCGATCGACCCAGCCCTGCAAGGTGAAGTGCTCTTCCCCGCGCCAGTAGTCGGGCGATGCGATGCGGTGCTCCTGCACCCAGGCCCAGCCGTCCGACAGCCAGAGCGAGGCGGTTCCGTAGCCGCCATCTGCGATAAACTCCGCCCATTCGCCATTGGTGACGAGGCTGCTGGCGAGCGCGAAGGGTTCGAGCAGCACGCGGTGGCGCGGGCCTTCATTGTCGAAAGCGAAACCCTCGCCATCATGGCCGATCAAAGCGATTCCACCGGGATGCTCTTGCCATTCGCGCACTCGCTCGGCCGCCGCTTGTTGTGAGCCCTCCCACATCGGCGGGCCGAGCGGGTTCTGGAACAGGCCGTGCTTGATATCGGTCAGCAGCAGTTCCTGGTGCTGCTGCTCATGCGCAATGCCGAGCGTGATCAGCGGCTGCAGATCTTCGCGGCCCAGCAGGCGCTCCATCGCCTCGGTCACCGCGCTGCGATAGTCGAGCACTTCGGCAAGGCTAGGGCGCGAGATCATCCCCCGGTCGCAGCGGGTGTGCCGCGCACCTTCGGCCTCGTAATAGGAATTGAACAGGAACGGCCATTCAGCATCGTACAGCCGATACCCCTCGGCATGGTCGCGCAGCAGGAAGGTTTCCCAGAACCAGGTCGTATGCGCCAGATGCCACTTGGCAGGGGAGGCATCCTCCATCGACTGGATCATCGCGTCCGCTTCGCTCAATGGCGCCGCCAGCGCTTCGGTCAGCGCGCGGGTTTTGCGAAAGCTGTCAGCAAGTTGGGGCTCGTCCTGCGCCGAGCTGCGCAGCCTCTCCTGAGCCATGGTAGGGTCTCCCTTGGCGACCGGTCCAACCGCACCATGGCGGAGTTCCATGACTATTGAAAGGCTTAGACTCCGCAGTCGTTCCCGTTTCCTTGAAGCGAAGTCGCGCTGCGCCCTACGCCGCGTCGGCCTGCTGCTGTTCCTTGGCGGCAAGCTGCAGCATGTCGGCAATCGCAAAGGCGAGTTCGATCGATTGCGCGGCGTTGAGGCGCGGATCGCAATGCGTGTGATAGCGGTCGCCCAGCGCTTCGTCGGTGATGGCGACCGCGCCGCCGACGCATTCGGTCACGTCCTGCCCGGTCATTTCCAGGTGGATGCCGCCGGCATGGGTGCCTTCGGCGCGGTGGACATCGAAGAACCCGCGCACCTCGGTCTTGATCCGGTCGAACGGGCGCGTCTTGTAGCCGCTGTCGGACTTGATGACATTGCCGTGCATCGGATCGCAGCTCCACACCACCGGATGGCCTTCGCGGGTGACGGCACGGACCAGCCTCGGCAGCCCGGCCTCGACCTTGTCGTGCCCGAAACGGCTGATCAGCGTGATGCGCCCCGCCTCGCGGGCCGGGTTCAAGTCGTCGAGCAGCTTGAGCAACACGTCCGGCTCCAGGCTCGGCCCGCATTTGACGCCGAGCGGGTTGCCGATGCCGCGCATGAATTCGACATGCGCACTGCCTTCGAAGCGGGTGCGGTCGCCGATCCAGAGCATGTGCGCGCTGGTGTCGTACCAGTCGCCGGTCAGCGAATCCTGCCGCGCCATCGCCTGTTCGTATGGCAGCAACAGGCCTTCGTGGCTGGTATAGAAGCTGGTGCCCTGCAATTGCGGCACTGTCGCGGGATCGACACCGCAGGCTTCCATGAAATCGAGCGCTTCGGTGATCCTGTCGGCCATTTCGCCGAAGCGATCGGCCCATGGGCTGCGACCCATGAAATCGAGCGTCCATTGGTGGACCTGGCGCAAATTTGCATAGCCGCCGCCGGCAAAGGCGCGCAGCAGGTTGAGCGTGGCGGCAGCCTGCGAATAGGCCTTCACCATGCGTTCGGGATCGTTGCGGCGCTGGGCCGGGTCGAAATCGATCCCGTTGACGTTGTCGCCGAAATAGCTCGGCAAGGTCATATCGCCCTGCGTTTCGGTGTCGGAACTGCGTGGTTTGGCGAACTGGCCCGCCATGCGCCCGACTTTCACCACCGGGAGTTTGCCGGCAAAGGTCAGTACCACCGCCATCTGCAGGATCACGCGGAAAGTGTCGCGGATGTTGTTGGGATGGAATTCGGCGAAGCTTTCCGCGCAATCGCCGCCCTGCAGCAGGAAAGCCTCGCCATTGGCGACCTCGGCGAGATCGGCCTTGAGCGCGCGCGCCTCGCCCGCGAAAACCAGCGGCGGATAGGCAGCCAGCGTGGCTTCCGCATCGCGCAATGCAGCGGCATCTTCGTAGGTCGGCAAGTGCCGCGCTTCGAAGTTCTTCCAGCTATCCGGGGTCCAGTTGCGAGCCATTATGTTCCGTCTTTCAGCAATTCGGCTGGCAAGAATACGGGCAGGCGACTGCCTTTCGCAAGCGCAATAAAGCTTGGGTCCGGCCAAATGTGGGTGCTTCGCCGTCCTGACTTACCGCCCTGAAGGCGTGACAGAGGGCTGCGCCGCGCCGCCGCGCGCCAGCTCCTGGCCTTGCGGAATGACCGCGACGCGATAGCCCGGGCGCGAGGTCAGGTAGCGCCGTGCGAGAGCCTGCATCGCCTCCGGCGTTGTCTGCGAATAGTCCGCCAGCAGGCTGCGGATCGCCAGGACCCGACGCGGATCGTAGGTCGCCCCGGCGAGCTGGAACATCCAGAACTGGTTGCCGGTCGAAGCACGGCGGATCAGCTGGCGCAGCGGTTCGGTCACGCGATTGAGCTCGTCCGCGCTCGGCGGGTTGGCGGCAAGATCCGCCGCAATCGATTCCGCCGCGGCGAAAAAGGTCGGGACGTCCTCCGGCTTGAGCTGGGCGAAGGCAGTGATGGTCCCCCCGGTCTGGATATCGACCGGCCATTCCGCCACGACTTGTGGTGCGTAGCTTGCCCCTGCGCGTTCGCGCATCTCTTCAAGCAATCGGTTGCTGAAGAGCTGGGTCAGGATTTCCAGCTGACGGGATTCGGTAATGTCGTCGACCCCGCCCCCGCTCGGCCAGGCGATGACAGCCGCCGCCTGGTTGTCATCACCGCGATGCTCCAGCACGGTGGTGTCGCCGCCCTGCGGGAAGCCGGGCAGACGCGCTTCGGCGGCAGCCGGGATCGGCTCGCGCGGAGGCAAGGCGCCGAAGGTTTTCTGAAGCGCTGCGACGGCTTCGTCGCGATCGAACTCGCCGTAAATGATGACTTCGACCGGCCCTTGCCTGAGCAGCGGCTCCCACACCGCCCGGAAACCTTCGGGCGTGGTCGTTTCGAGCGCCGAGGGATCGGGCGTGGCAAAGCGCGGATCGCGGTCGCGCAGCAGGAAATCGAGATCGCGATTGAGCAGGCCCCCCGGGCTGGTCGAATAGGATTCATAGGCCAGGCTCGCTGCGGCCTTGGCCCGGATAAAGGGGTTCACGTCCCAGCGCGGCATGCCGAGCTTGGCAGCGAAAAGATAAAGCTGGTCCTCGAGATCCTGCCCGCGCGTCTGCGCGGCGAATTCGAACACAGCGTCTTCGATCGCGAAGTCGAAACCGAGCTTGCGCCCGGTGGCGATGCGATCAAGCTCTTCCTGCCCCAATTCGCCGACACCAGAGCTCACCAGCGCGATCTCGCCGAGCTGGGCATAGGCCGCATCTTCGGGCGCGAAACCGCGATAGCCGCTGCCGAAGCGGACCTTGACCGAAACCCGGCCTGGTTCGGCATCGTTGGGCCACAATTGGGCGCGTATGCCGTTGGCCAGTTCGATCTGCTCGATCTCGAACAGGCCGAGCGGACCGCTGGCAGCGACGAGGCCGGGCTCGCCGATCGGCGGCAGGTCGTCGAAAGAAATGTCGCTCGCGGCCAGCCGCGCACTGTTATCGGCCGTGACCGGCTTCATCAGTGCGACACGTATTGCGGCATTGTCCGCCTCTCCGATGGTCGGCGTGACATAGACGGAGCGCAAGACATCGCCTTCGAACAGGGCCTGCGTGCGGGCCAGCAAGGCCTCGGGCGTGATGCGCTCGCGCATCCCGCGGAACACATCGAGCACAGTCTGCGGAGATGCCGTCGTTTCGCGGATATCGACCGCTTCGACCAGATTGTCCGCCAGCCGCGCGCCAGGGGCGACTTCCGATTCATCGACCAGCGCCTTGAAGGCGACATCGAATTCAGCGACTTCGCGCTCGATCTCTTCCTCGGTCGGCGGACTGGCCAGCGCATCGGCGATCACGCCGCGCACATCGGCCAGCGCGGTTGCCCAATCGCCGGACAAGGGCGCAAAACTCACGAAAGTTGCATCGCTGCTGCGGCTGACGTCGTCCTGCTGGACCTGGGCGTAGAGGTAACTGCCCCCGCCGCGCGCCCGCGCTTCCAGCCGCCGGTTGATCAGCGCCTGTGCCAGCGCGTCCATCAACAGGCCTTCGTTGTAGACGATCGTATCTTCGACCGGCCGCCAGGGTCGCATGATCGCGTAAGTGTAGTTACGCGGCAGGTCCGGCTCGACGATCACGCGGGTTTCGCCCACCGGCGGATCGCCCATGGCTTCGTCGGGCGCGACCGGATCGCCGAAATCCGGATCCTCACCGCCGGCGCCTTCGCCCTGCCAGTCGCCGAAATATTGTTCGATCAGCCGCGCGAACCGCTCGGCCTCGGCATCGCCAGCGATCACGATCACCGTTTCTTCGGGCCGGTACCAGCGGCGGTGGAAAGCGGACAGGGCTTGAGCCGTCGCCCCGGTCAGCGTCTCTTCGGTCCCGATCGGCGAGCGCACCGCGAGCCGCTGTCCGGCAAACAGCGTTTCGCGCCGCGCATCGGCGACACGGCGGGCGGCCCCGCCGGATTCGCGCTTTTCGGCCAGCACGATCGGTACTTCCGCCGCGACATTGGCGGCATTGATCACCGGCTCGCGGATCATGCCCGAGAGCAGGCGGAAGCTTTCTTCCAGCTTGGCATCGTCGGCGGCGGGCAGGTCGAGCTTGTAGACCGTGCTGGTCGGGCTGGTCACCGCATTGGTGTCGCTGCCGAAAGTGGCACCGAGCCGCTGCCAGGTCGGGATCGCCTGTCCGGCGGCGAGATACTTGCTCTCGCGGAACAGCAAATGCTCGAGCAGGTGGGCGAAGCCACGCTCCTCGTCGCGCTCGTGCAGGGACCCGGCATCCACCCGGATGCGGATCGAGACCTGTTGCGGCGGCACACCATTCTCACGCACGGCATAGCGCAGGCCATTCGGCAGCTCGCCGAATTTCCATTCGCGGTCGACCGGGACATTGCTGCCCTCGTAAAGCCACGGTGTCTCGTCCTCGCCCTGTAGCGAAGCGGGGCGTTCCTGCGCGATATCCTGCGCCGGCAGGGGCGCGGCGAGGAAGGCTAGCGGAGCGAGGAGCGCGAGCGGCCTGACGGCGCGCGAAAATCTGATCATGGCGCGGACTATAGAAACACTATCGGTGAAGGGATAGTGAATAGCTTGTTCGCGCGTCGCCCCGTCCCTACATCGTGAGCATGTTCATAGAGACCGAAACGACGCCCAATCCCTCGACGCTCAAGTTCCTGCCGGGGCAGCAAGTCATGCCTGGCGGAACGCGCGAGTTCACGTCGCCCGAGGAAGCCGAAGCGAGCCCGCTGGCGCAGGCGATCTTCGATACAGGCGAAGTGACCAATGTATTCTTCGGCAGCGACTTCGTGTCGGTTTCCGCCGCGCCGGGTGCCGACTGGAGCAGCCTCAAAGGCATGGTCGTCTCGATCCTGCTCGATCATTTCGTTTCGCAGGCCCCGCTGTTCGTCGGCGGCGATGCCAGCGGCATCTCCGTTCCCGCCGAGGATGACCTGCTGGTCGAAGAAAATGCCGACGACGCGGACATCGTCGCACAGATCAACGAATTGCTGGAAACGCGCGTTCGCCCTGCGGTGGCAGGCGATGGCGGCGATATCGCCTATCGCGGGTTCAAGGACGGCGTGGTCTATCTGACATTGCAGGGAGCTTGTTCGGGCTGTCCTTCTTCCACCGCGACGCTCAAGCAGGGTATCGAAGGCCTGCTGAAACATTATGTCCCCGAGGTCGTTGAAGTTCGCGCAGCCTGAATTTCAATCCCGAGGGGACTTCATGACCAAACAATTCCACGGCCACACGCTGTCCGACGACGCGCTCGACCAGATTTTCAACGAAGCGCGCACTTATAATGGTTGGCTCAACAAGCCGGTCAGCGAAGACCAGCTGCGCCATATCTACGACCTGATGAAGATGGGGCCGACTTCGGCCAACATGCAGCCCGCGCGGCTCGTTTTCGTCACGTCCGAAGAAGGCAAGACCAAGCTGTCCGAGCTTGCTTCGGAAGGCAATCAGGACAAGATCACGGCCGCGCCCGTCACCGCGATCATCGGTTACGACATCGACTTCCACGAGGAACTTCCGTGGCTCTTCCCGCACGCCGACGCCAAGAGCTGGTTCGAAGGCGACGAGGAAGCGCGCAAAGCCAATGCGAAGCGTAATTCGGCGCTACAGGGCGCCTATATGATTATCGCCGCTCGCGCACTGGGCCTCGATTGCGGGCCGATGTCGGGCGTCGATCTCGACGGGATCACCGAGCACTTCTTCGCCGACCAGCCGCGCGTGAAGGCCGACTGGGTCTGTTCGATCGGCTACGGCGATCCGGACACGATCTTCGATCGCAGCCCGCGGCCCGAATTCGGCAAGTTTACCAGCTTCGCCTGACGCAGTAAGGGCGGGCGCGATGAAAACGCTCGCCATAGATTGCTCGACCGAGGCCTGTTCGATCGCGCTGTTCGATGCGGGCGGACTCGTCGCGCACGATCATCGCATTCTGGGCCGCGGCCATGCCGAGCAACTGGTGCCGATGATCGAGGCACTTCCCGGCCATGGCAGGGCCTGGCGTATCCTCGTTGCGCTCGGTCCCGGCAGCTTCACCGGCATCCGCATCGGTATCGCGACCGCCCGCGCACTCGGCCTGGTGTGGCGCAGCGAGGTGCTGGGCTACCCGACGCTGGCGCTGGTCGCCGCCATGGCCATCGAGCAGCAAGGCAGCCAGCCGGTCGATGTCGCCATGCAGGGCGGCCATGGCGAGTGGTTCGTCCAGCCCTTCGGCGCAGGCGGCGCGCCCGAGAAAGACGTGCGCTCGCTCGACCCCGAGGTCGCTGCCCGGGATTCGCAAGCGGAGCTGATTGCCGGAACGCAGGCGGAAGCGCTGGTTTCACTGCGCGGCAGCGGCACGGCGCTGCCCCTGCATCCGGACGCGCGGTTTACGCCGCACATTCCGCAGGCGCTCCTCGTTTCCCACTTGCGCCCGGTGTATGGCAGGGCGCCCGATGCTAAAACCGTCGCGGAGCGCAGGCAGGCGTGATCGACGATCTCGACCGGATCATGGCCGTGATGGAGGTCGCCTTCGACCCGCAATGGGGCGAAGCCTGGAACCGGCGGCAGATCGAGGGTTCTCTGGTGCTGCCGACGACCCATTACCGCCTGCTCGGATCGGACGGCCAATCGCCTGCCGATGGTGAACCTGCCGCCGCTTTTGCTTTGGTACGGGCCGCGCCGGGCGAAGAGGAGCTGCTCCTGATCGGCGTCGTTCCGGAAGAAAGGCGACGTGGGCTTGGCGCGCAGCTTCTTGAAATCCTTTGCGAAGACGCTCGCGCACGCGCAGCCGACCGGTTGTTCCTGGAAATGCGCGAGAACAATCCGGCGCAGCGCCTTTACAGGGCTTGCGGATTCCACCCGATCGGTCGGCGTAAAGAATACTACAAGACGTCGGATGGGATGCGGATAGACGCAATTACATTTGCCAAATCTCTTTAACTGATCCGATCCAGAACGATTTTTTTCTTGGTTTATTCACAATCGAGCGTGCTGCACTTGCAAGTTGTGACGAAAGGTTCCATGGAATTGGACGGGTGATTGGAAAACAGCCCACCCGAATTTCGATCGCAACGAAGTTGAGGACAATATGGAAACCCTGGAATCCGACATGTCGGAGGCGTTGATTACGCTTACGTCAGATATCGTCGCTGCCCATGTCAGCAATAACAATGTTACCGTTGAGGACGTGCCTGCTCTCATTACCAGCGTTTACGGAGCGCTGTCGGGTCTCGGTAAAGACGAAGCCGCCGAAGAAGTACGGCCTGACCCGGCCGTTTCTATCCGCGCGTCGGTCAAGAAAGACCACATCGTCTGCCTCGACTGCGGCAAGAAGATGAAGATGCTCAAACGTCACCTCATGACCGAACACGGAATGACCATCGACGAGTACAAGGCGCGCTGGAACCTCGGGGCCGATTACCCGATGGTCGCGCCCGATTACGCGGAAACGCGCCGCACCCTGGCCAAGAAGATCGGCCTCGGTCGCAAGCCCGGCCAGAAGCGTGGCCGCAAGAAAAAGACAGCCTGACCTGTTGATCCGATGAGAGTGGGTGAAAGCGCCCGCTTGAGTGCAACGCCCCGGCCCTCTAAGGGTTCGGGGCGTTTCATTACCGGAGAGACGGGTTGCCCGAACGGATCGATCTCGAACAATTGTGTGCCGACAAGGGCCTGCGCATCACCGAGCAGCGCCGCGTCATCGCAAAGGTGCTGTCGGAAAGCGACGATCATCCCGATGTCGAGCTGCTGCACGAACGCGCCAGTGCGGTCGATCCGAAGATCTCCATTGCGACCGTCTATCGCACCGTGCGCCTGTTCGAAGAGGCCGGCATTCTCGACCGGCACGATTTCGGCGATGGCCGCGCCCGCTACGAGCCCGCTCCCGAAGCGCATCACGATCACCTGATCGATGTGGAAAGCGGAAAGGTCGTCGAATTCGTCGACCCCGAACTCGAAGCGTTGCAGAAACAGATCGCCGAAAAGCTCGGCTATCGCCTGGTCGACCACCGCATGGAATTGTACGGCGTGCGGATAGGCCGTGACGACTGAGACAAAGACCGTGGCAGGAACCGGCCAAGGCAAAGTGAAGCGCCGTCACGACCCCTTGCGCAACGAATGGCGACACCGCGCCGCGGCAGCCAAAGGTGTGCCGACGCCGCTCAATTTCATGGAGTGGGTGCGTTTTGTCGTTCGCACCGCGCTCATCGCCCTGGCGATGCTTGTCTGCGTACCGCTGCACTACCTCTATCGCATCGTCGCATACGGTTCCCCCTTCCCGATGTGGTTTCTCGGGATAACGGCCCGCATCTCCGGGGCGAAGGTCAAGGTGCACGGGACACCGCTGCGCCGCGACGTGTTCTTCATCGCAAACCATGTCTCTTGGCTCGATATCCTGTCGCTGGCCGGCGCGAGCGGGACGGCATTCGTGGCCAAAGCGGAACTGGCCGAGGCACCACTGGTCGGCTGGCTGTGCAGGATGAACCGCACTGTTTTCGTGAAGCGCGAAAACCGGCTCGGCGTCGCCGACCAGATCAATCAACTGCGCGAGGCGCTGATGGACAATTGGTCGGTCACTGTCTTTCCTGAAGGCACGACCACCGACGGACATTCGCTGCTGCCGTTCAAATCCTCAATGCTGAGCGTCCTCGAACCGCCGCCGCCGGGTGTCCTGGTCCAACCGGTGGTGCTGGATTACGGCGCAGTTGCCGAGTGGATCGGGTGGATCGATAACGAGAGCGGCGTCAACAATTTCAAACGCGTACTGTCGCGGCGGGGAACGTTCGACCTGCATGTCCATTTCCTCGATCCCTTCAGCCCCGAGGATCACCGCGGGCGCAAGGCCATCGCCGCCAAGGCCCGCGAAATGATCGAAGCAAAGCTCCAGGAATGCCTTGGTCATCCGGTTCGGCCCTTCAAATTCAATGTCGAGCCGATCCGCTACAGCGCGCCCGAATTTATCGAGTAGCCGCTCTGCTCTTGGAATGGCCGCGCGGTTGGCCTAAAGGCGCGAGCCTCATGAAACCGACCCATTCTCCCAAGACCTACCGGGTCAAGAGCTTCGGCTGCCAGATGAACGTCTATGATGGCGAGCGCATGGCTGAGATGCTCGATGAAAAAGGCATCGAGCCTGCGCCCGAGGGCGAGGATGCGGACCTGGTCGTCCTCAACACCTGCCACATTCGCGAGAAAGCGGTCGACAAGGTCTATTCCGATATCGGCCGACTGACCAAAGGCAAGACGCAGACCAAGGCCCCCATGATCGCCGTCGCAGGCTGCGTCGCGCAGGCCGAGGGCGAAGAAATCATGGCGCGCGCCCCGGCGGTGTCGATGGTGGTCGGGCCGCAGGCGTATCACCGCCTGCCCGGCATGATCGACGCAGCGGTCGCGGGCAAGCGCTCGACCGACACGGACATGCCGGCAGACGCCAAGTTCGCCGCGCTACCCAAGCGTCGCAAGTCGGCCCCCAGCGCCTTCCTGACGATCCAGGAAGGCTGCGACAAATTCTGCACCTATTGCGTGGTGCCCTACACCCGCGGCGCGGAAATCTCGCGGCCGTTCAGCGCCCTGATCGACGAAGCGAAGAAACTGGTCGAAGCGGGCGCGAAGGAAATCACCCTGCTGGGGCAGAATGTCAGCGCGTGGACCGGTGAGGATGCCAAGGGCCGGGCTCTCGGCATGGCAGGCCTGATCCGCGAGCTGGCCAAGGACCCCGACCTCAAGCGCGTCCGCTACACTACCAGCCACCCGGCCGACATGGATGACGAGCTGATCGCCACCCATGGAGAGGTCGAAAAGCTGATGCCCTATCTCCACCTGCCGGTGCAGAGCGGCAACGATCGCGTGCTCAAGGCCATGAACCGCAGCCACACGGCGGAAAGCTATCTGCGGCTGCTGGAGCGTTTCCGCGCCGCGCGGCCAGACCTCGCGCTATCCGGCGACTTCATCGTCGGCTTCCCCGGCGAGACCGAGGCCGAGTTCGAGGACACGCTGAAGATCGTCGACGAAGTCCGCTACGCGCAGGCCTACAGTTTCAAATACTCCCCCCGCCCCGGCACCCCCGCTGCGACGATGGAACGTCAGGTCCCCAAAGAGGTGATGGACGAGCGGCTGCAGCGCCTGCAAGCCGCGCTCAACCGCGACCAGGCGGCATTCAACGCTGGCAGCGTAGGGAGAACCTGCGAAGTCCTCGTCGAGCGCACGGGCAAGCATCCCGGCCAGTGGCTCGGCAAATCGCCATGGCTGCAAAGCGTCTGGTTCGACGGAGACGTCGCGATCGGCGATCTCGTGCAGGTCGAACTGGTCGAAGCGGGACCGAACTCGCTGGCGGGGCAGCTGCTCGAAACCGTGGCCGCGTGACAGCCGGATTACTTTCCCCAGCCCCGTTCGCCTCGCAAACTTGCACCCCGCCGCCATCGGCGTAAGCTTCCGACTCGAAGCCAGCGAAAGGAACGCTCCGAGCACCTATGGGCCGTAAACCCACCCGTAAATCCGATCCGGTGCTGTCGCCCGATCCGGTCGCCATCAGAGAAGTCCGCCGCGCCAAGGTGGACATGGATTTCGAGAACCAGTCGCTTCTCGTGCCGCTGTTCGGACAGTTCGACGCCAACCTCGTCCAGGTCGAGAACCGCTTGGGCGTGTTCATCGCCGCGCGCGGGGATCAGATCCAGATCGAAGGGCCGGAAGACTCGGTTGCGCGCGCACGCGATGTCCTGAGGGCTATGTATGATCGGCTGGCCATCGGGCAGGATCTGGATGCAGGCGCGATCGAATCGATGATCGCCATGTCCGACGAGCCGACGCTCGACGGGATCGTGAGGGGCGAACCGGAAGGCCCGCCGATCATGATCCGCACCCGCCGCAAGACCATCGTGCCGAGGAGCGCGATGCAGGCGACCTATATGCGCAGCCTCGTGCGCGACGATATTATTTTCGCATTGGGGCCGGCTGGTACCGGCAAGACCTATCTCGCCGTGGCACAGGCCGTCAGCCAGTTGATCAACGGCAGCGTCCAGCGCCTGATCCTGTCGCGTCCGGCAGTCGAGGCGGGCGAAAAGCTCGGCTTCCTGCCCGGCGACATGAAGGACAAGGTCGATCCCTATCTGCGCCCGCTCTACGATGCGCTCTACGATTGCATGCCGCCCGAACAGGTCGAGCGGCGCCTGGCCTCGGGCGAGATCGAGATCGCGCCCATCGCCTTCATGCGCGGGCGCACTTTGGCCGATGCTTTCGTCATCCTGGACGAGGCGCAGAACACCACGCGCGAGCAGATGAAGATGTTCCTCACCCGCTTCGGCCAGAACAGTCGCATGGTGGTCTGCGGCGACCCCAAGCAGGTCGACATCCCCGGCGGCGACCGCATGAGCGGCCTCGCCGATGCGGTCGGCAAGCTCGAGGGTGTCGACGGTTTCGGCACGATCCGGTTCACGGCCGCCGACGTGGTGCGTCACCCGATCGTAGGGCGCATCGTCGAGGCCTACGAAGGGCCTGTGGAGTAGTGGCTCGAAGGCTGTGAAGCTGGAAATCGAAATCGAACATTGGCCCGATGGCGAATGGGAATCCATCACGGGTGGCGCTGCCAAGGCCACAAGGGATGTCGAACCCGCCCTCGCCCACGCACGCCTTGAAACTTCGGTTCTGTTCACCTCCGACGAGCAAGTCCACGTGCTCAACCGCGAATGGCGCGAGCGCGACAAGCCGACCAATGTCCTTTCTTTTCCGATGCTCGATCGCGACAGATTGCGCGCGCTCGAGCCTGAGGGACCGCCAGAGATGCTGGGCGACATCGCGCTGGCCTACGAGACTTGTGCTCGCGAGGCAGAGGAGAAGGGCATCTCGCTTGAGGCCCACGCCACGCATCTGATCGTCCACGGCCTGCTGCACCTTGCCGGGCACGATCATGTCGATTCCGACGCACAAGCCGAGGAAATGGAAGCGCTGGAGATTGCAGCGCTTGCAAAACTGGGCATTGCGGACCCATATGGAGACCGCACATGATACTGCATTCGATTCAGGGAGCACGTTGAAGGGCCATGCCCGACAGTGACCAATCCGCCGGAGATGCGGAGAGTAGAAGCGGTCTGATGACCGCCTTTCGCAAATTATTCGACCCCCAGGCCGGCGACCGTTCGCTGCGCGCCCAGCTCGAAGAGAAGATCGACGAACACGAGGAAGACGAATCGTCGGGGCTCGAAGCGTCGGCCGATGGCGACCTTTCCCCCGTCGAGCGGCAGATGCTGCGCAACCTGCTCCATTTCAGCGAGCACGATGCGGACGACGTGGCCGTGCCGCGCGGCGAGATCGTCGCGGTCAGTGCCGCTGCAACCTGGCAAGACCTTCTCGACGTTTTCTCCGAGCACGGCCATTCACGCTTGCCGGTCTATCGCGACCAGCTCGACGACGTGATCGGGATGATCCACATCAAGGACGTCTTTCCCTACCTGACCAATGGCAAGGCGCCACCGGACGACTGGACGGTGCTGATGCGCCAGCCGCTCTATGTGCCTCAGTCGCGCAATGCGCTCGATGTGCTGGCCGACATGCGCCAGAACCGGATGCACCTCGCCATAGTGCTCGATGAATTTTCAGGTACCGACGGGATCATCACGATCGAAGACCTGGTCGAGGAAATCGTCGGCGATATCGAGGACGAACACGACGACGCGCCGGAGATCTGGATCGCCGATATCGGTGAAGGCATGTGGGATTGCGATGCCCGCGCAGAACTGGATGATGTTGCCGAGCAGATCGACCCGCGCCTCGCCGAAGTGGACGAGGCGGTCGACACGCTGGGCGGCCTCACGTTCGTGCTCGCCGAGCGGGTGCCACCGGTCGGAGAGGTCATCGAACACCCGAGCGGGTGGCGGATCGAAGTGACCGACGGCGACGAGACGCATGTCAAACGCCTGAGGTTGCACGCCCCGCAACGGGAAGAGGTCGTCGCCGAGAGTTAGGGCATTCGGACTACGGCCTTTCTACCTTCTCGACATTGCAATTTTTGCACCCCACATAGGGACCATGCCCCTGCGACGCCTCCCCCCGCTGCGCGCTCTCGAAGCCTTCATGCGCACTGTCCGCCTCGGCTCGGCCCGCGCCGCAGCGGAGGAACTCAATCTCAGCCCCAGCGCGCTGTCTCGGCGGATCGCCAATCTCGAGGAGTTCGTCGGCAAGAAGCTGTTTACCCGCGCCAAGCAGGCCATGGGCCTGACCGACGAAGGACACCAGTTCTACGAGGCCGTGAGCCCGCATTTCGAAGCGCTGCAACGCGCGGTCGAGGGGCAGTCGGACAATCTCTCGCTGCTGCGCCTGCGCCTGGGCGTCTTGCCGCTGTTCGGCAGCCAGCGCCTGTTCCCTCGCCTGGGCGAACTGCGCGCGCGGCATAAACTCCTGCATATCGATATCGATACCGGCCCGCATCTCGAAGACCGGGTCGGCGACACGCTGGATGCGGCGATCATCCTCTCGCGCGGGCCCGAGCGCGGCCTGCACGCCGTGCGGCTCGACGAGAACAAGGTGCACGCAATCTGCAGCAAGGAGCTTGCTGCGGATATCGGGACCAATCCCGATCAGGATACGCTCGCGAAGCAAACCTTCCTGATCCACAACGAGCTGCCCGAGAGCTTCATGGCGTGGAAGGACGAGCTCGACATGCGCGATCTCGATCCGGCGGCGATCGATCATTACGACAGCGGCCAGCTGATGCTGGAGGCCGCCGCACAGGGCCTCGGCATCGCCATCATGCATGACGACCACCTGCGCCGCGCCGATGACGACCGGCTGACCGAGCTGTTCGATCTCGATGTCGACAGCCCCTATAGCTACTGGTTCGTCTGCAAGCCGACCGCACTGGAAAGCCGCCCGGTGCGGCTGTTCCACGACTGGCTGGTCAACGCGGGTCTGTAACCGCGGCCCCGGCCTCCGTGCTGCGCCTGCCCAGCCGGAACTCGACCGGCACACATGCCATCCACGGTATCAGGACGGGCGAGACGAACATCAATCCGATCATATACCACTGCACCGCGGTGCCATGTTCTGGCTTTGGCGTCGCGAGATAGAAGGCGGTGTAGATCAGTACCGGAGCGACGATCGCCGACCACTGCGCGAACTTCCGGCGTGAACCCGCGAACCGCGAGATCGCATACCCTGCCACCAGGCCGATCGCTGCCGTGGCCAGTATGATGAGGACGGCGCGCATCAGTCGGCGTCCTGCTCGGGCGCGCGGGGGCGGTGGATGCACGGAACGTCCGATGTCGTGCCCGGCCCCGGATGCGGCTTGCCCGCCTCGCCGCATTCGACCGGCGGCTTGGCAATGCCGTTCGGCTCGACCAGCGCCAGCGCGGCGCGGCTCTCATAGGCGGCGATCCACGTCAAACAGTCGGCTAGCGGACGGATGCCGTGTTTTTTGCCGGCGTTGCGATCCGGCGCGCAATTGACCACCAGCATGTCGGCCGCCGGAGGCGAGCGATAGCGGCGCAGGAAGCGCAGAAATTCTCCGCGCTCGTTGATCGCCACCCGTTTGCCGTCATTGACTGTCGAGTCCCCGCGATAGAATGGCGAAACATTGAAGGTGTAGGCGGGGATGTCGGGGTTCTCGATTGAGATCTGCGTCGCCAGCGCCCCGCCCAGCGAATGGCCGGCAACGATAAGCTGCAAACCGGGATAATCCGCCGCCAGCCGCGCGCTCTCGGCGGCATAGACCCGCCGCGCGACCGCTATCTGGTCGGCGCGGAT
The DNA here is from genome assembly GCF_000013005.1 of Erythrobacter litoralis HTCC2594. Taxonomy (GTDB): domain Bacteria; phylum Pseudomonadota; class Alphaproteobacteria; order Sphingomonadales; family Sphingomonadaceae; genus Parerythrobacter; species Parerythrobacter litoralis_A. The sequence continues at coordinate 1,745,184 of NC_007722.1, forward strand.
GGAACCCCGGATGATGTCGGTCGGGCTGGAGTATTCGGTGCCCCGGAATGCAAGCACGCGCGCCTTGCGCGCACCGCGCGCGAACGTGCCGCCGCGCTCGACAAGCTCGAATTCGTCGAATAGCGAATAGGCAAGCCCGTCGCGGTTCTCGCCCTCTTCAGGCGGGATGATCCCGACTTCTGCGAAGCGCGGGCCGAGTTCGGTATAGGTGTCCTCGTCCTGATAGGCGTTGCTCGCCAGCATGGCGTAGCCATAGCTGTCCGTCGCCAAGTCGCGCACGAAGCCGCACCAGCCGCCTGGCTCCATGCGGCACGGGCTGCGGGCCTGCGTGATGTCGGGATAGGTGACGCAGCCGCTCAAGGTCAGCAGCGCAAATGCCGCCAGCAGCTTCGGTGCGACCCGGGACAGCGTCACCTCAAGGCTCCCGCTGGATCAGGAAACGGTCGCTTTCACGATCTTCCCCGGGTTCGCCGGCGGCTCGCCCTTGGGCAAAGCGTGGACATGCTCCATGCCGGAAGTCACCTGGCCCCAGACGGTGTACTGCCCGTCGAGGAAATGCGCGTCCTCGAAGCAGATGAAGAACTGCGAATTGGCGCTGTCCGGATTTTGCGCGCGTGCCATCGAGCACGTGCCTTCGACATGCGGCTCGGCGTTGAACTCGGCCTTCAGGTCGGGCTTCTCGCTGCCGCCCATGCCGGTGCCGGTCGGGTCGCCGCCCTGCGCCATGAAGCCGGGGATCACGCGGTGAAACACCACGTCATCGTAGAAGCCTTCACCTGCCAGCTCGGTAATGCGTTCGACGTGGTCCGGCGCGAGGTCCGGGCGCAGCTTGATCGTGACGTCCTTGCCTTCGCCGTCGCCGGTGTCGAGCGTGAGGGTGAGGGTATCGGCCATGGGTATTCTCCGTTTGCCTGGTTCTTGCTCGCCCTGATCGCGGGCGGTGATGGATTGCGCGCTTCTCTAGCAGCCCGTGCGCATGTGTCACGGCTTGCTTTTCGGACCTCCGCGCCTAGAGCGAGCACATGTCCGACGAAACGCGCCTCGACGACGATGACGTGACGCTGGCCGAACGGCCGGAAGAGGCCGCGCGGCCCGACGACCGCTTGGACGACGAGCGGCTGGACGAGGAAAACACGCTCAAGCCCGACTACGTCCGCCGCGTGCGCGACGCGCTGGAAGCGGGCGAGAACGGTACGGTCTACGATCTGGTCGAGCCGCTGCATCCGGCCGATATCGCCGACCTGTTCGAATTGTGCGAGGCGGACGAGCGCGCCCTGCTGGCGGTCGCCATCAGCGACCTGATGGGCAGCGAGGTGATCGCCGAGCTCAACGACTACGTCCGCGAAGACATGATGGAAGCGCTCGACCCGGAAGCGGTCGCGACCATCGTCGAACAGCTCGAGACCGACGACGCAGTCCAGCTGATCGAGGATCTGGACGAGGAAGACCAGCAGGCCGTCCTCGCCGAGGTCGAAGCGGAAGACCGCGTCGCCATCGAAAGCGCGCTCTCCTATCCGGAGGAGACCGCCGGGCGCCTGATGAGCCGCAATTTCGTCGCGGTGCCCGAGCACCTGACCGTCGGACAATTGATCGACTTCCTGCGCGCCGAAGACGACCTGCCAACCGAGTTCTACGAAGTCTTCATCGTCGATGCCTCGCACCACCCGGTCGGCACCTGCGCGCTGGGTTGGGTGCTGACGACGCCGCGCAACATCGCCCTGTCGGATGTGATGAAGCGCGACCAGACCCTGATCCCGGTCATGCTCGACCAGGAAGAGGTCGCGCTGATGTTCCAGAAGTACAACCTCATCAGCGCCGCCGTGATCGACGAGGATGGCCGTCTGGTGGGCCAGATGACGGTCGACGATATCGTCCACATTATCTCCGAGGAAGCGGGCGAGGACACGCTGTTGCTTTCCGGCGCAGGCGATGGCGACATCAACGAGCCGATCCGCGATGCCTATTCCGCCCGCGTGCGCTGGCTGGTCGCCAATCTCGGCACGGCGCTGGTCGCGAGCCTTATCATTGCCGCTTTCGGGGCCGCGATCGAGAAGCTCGTCGCGCTCGCCATCCTGATGCCGATCGTCGCCAGTATCGGCGGCAATGCGGGCACGCAGACCATGGCGGTGACGGTGCGCGCCATCGCGACCAACCAGCTTACCCGGTCCAACACCGGGCGTATCCTGTGGCGCGAGACGCGGGTCGCGTTTCTCAACGGTATCACGATTTCGGTCCTGATCGGCGCGGCCACGGCGGCGATCTTCACCCCGACGCTCGGTGCGGTCATCGCAGCGGCCATGATCATCAACCTGCTCACCGCAGGCCTCGCCGGCGTACTGGTGCCGGTGGCGTTCGAGCGGCTCGATCAGGACCCGGCGGTCGCTTCCAGCGTGTTCGTGACGATGATCACCGATTCGATGGGATTCTTCGCCTTCCTCGGCCTCGCGGTGGCGAGCGGGCTGGCAAACTGACCGCTGGAGACATGGACCGCATGGACCACGGTCCAGGGGCGGAAAACCAGGGGGGCGCAGGGTTGGACGTGTCACTTTAAGAGTGACAGGTTGCGAGGCGAGAGTGACAGGTCCAGATGCACTTGCGAAAGGCATTGTCGGAAGATGCCAGAACTAATGGCCTGTAGGACAGCGGAGTCCTTCTCCCCGTGGGAGAAGGATGGCAAAGCTTGCTCCTGAAAGGAGCTAGCGCAGCCTGGATGAGGGTGTTGCACTTAGTGACCCTCACCCTAGCTCCGCTAGCCCGCTACGCGGCCAAGCTGCGCTACCCTCTCCCAAGGGGAGAGGGTGAGCCGCTACCTTATCGCCACCGGATTGATCACCGCCTGCACCGATCCCGCGAACCGCGGCTGGCCCAGCACGAAGAAAAATTCGTGCACGCTGTCCGCCGCCAGTCGCGACGTATTCATCGTCTCCAGAACGTAGATGCCGTAATCCACCAGCAGCATCTGGTGGACCGGAAACAGCGTGCCGTCCTCGAATGCCATCGTCTCCAGCGCGGCGCTGTCGGCGCCGATAGCCACGACGCCCAGATCCGCGAGGTAGCGCGCGCCATCGACATTGATGCCGGGTTGCCGGCCGATAAATGCCTCCGGATCTTCCTCCGCCATCGATAACCAGCCGGTGTTCAACAGCACCACATCGCCCGCGCGCACCTCGACGCCCTGCGCCGTCGCCGCCGCGCGGATGTCTGCGCTGCCGAAGCCTTGCATCGGCTCCAGCCGCTCGACGCCGAAATGCTTTGCCATGTCGATCATCACCCCGCGCGTGGCGATGGGCGGGATATGCTCGGTGCCGAGCTCCTTCATGCCGGTCGGGGTGAAGATATCCTCGCGCCTCAGGCCGCCATAGTGCACCCCGTCGCGCCCAATGTGGGCAAGCCCGTCCAGCTGGCTGCCGATCCCGACATGGGTCACCAGCCGGTCGTCATGCGCGGTGACCTTGTTGGTGCCCTGCGGGTCGCCGCCGTCGAAGGTCTCGATCCCGTAGCTGCGGCCCGGATAGGCGGGCGTGTCGGGCCCGGTGATCACGCCAAGCGCATAGACCTTGCCGTCCGTTACGAGCTGCGCCGCCTGCGCGGTCATCTCCGGCGTGACGGTGGTCACCATGCCGAGCCGCGGATCGGGCTCGCCTGTCTGCGCTGTTGGCGGCTCGTCTTCCGCAGAGGCCGTCGATCCTCCCGCAACCATGGCCAGCATTGCCACCGCAGACCAGGCTGCCTTCCACTTCGTTCGCATGTCGTTCCCCTCCCCCCGCCTTAGTGACGGGCTTGAAAAAGCGCCCTGTTGTGCCAGATCATAGCGATGCCGCTCAACCTGACCAAGATCGCATTCGGTGCGCAAAGCTATGCCGATATCGAGAAATGGTATGCGGCGCGGCGCAGCCCCAACCTGACGACCCGGTATCGCCCGACCAAATGGGAAAAGTGCATCGGCGGATCGCTCTACTGGATACACCAGCACAGTATCGTTGCCCGCAGCGAGATACTCGGCTTTTCGGAGACGAAAGACGGCCGCTGGTCGATCGACCTGAAGCCCGAACTGGTCCGTGTCCTGCCCCGACCTAAGCGCGCGCATCAGGGCTGGCGCTATCTCAAAGGCGAACCGCCGCGCGATCTCGAAGACGGCGAGGATATCGGCGACGCGCTGCCGGGCAAGCTGCAGTTGAAACTGCAGAAACTGGGGCTGGTCTAGGCGCAGGAATTAGGAACCTTAGCGCACCTTTTCCCGTTGATCGGGAAAGGAGAAATTTCATGCCCGAACGCCAGAGCCGCCACCCCGACAACGAATTGATAGATGAGATCACCAGCGAGAAGACACCGTCGCAATCGAGTTCCTCGGGCGGCGAAGTGAACACCCGCGTGGGTAGTCGCGCCGAGCTTCATCGCGCCACCGATCCGGACAATCGCGAACCGGTCGTGGGCTCGGACAATCCCGAGGAAGACGCGATGAAGGGTCCCAAGACCATGGAAAAAATCAAGAAAGGCGAAGCGAACTAATTTCGGTTTGCTTGTAGCGCGGCGATAAAATCGCGCGTGTCGTAGGCATCGTCGCCTTCGTTTCGCGGCGCATTGCGCGCATACGCATCGAGCAGCGGGTCGATCCGCTCCTCGATGCGTTTTACGTTGGAATAGTGGCTGACGACGAAGCGCTCGTTCGCCAGGATCTGGGGCACGATGATCCTGGCATATTTTGCAGAGTCCATGCCGAATTGCATGAACCGCTCTTCGCCAAGCGGCGTGAATACCCAGCCGGGAATGATGAGGCCGGCATGGACATGGTCCGGCAAGTCTTCGCGCAGGCTTTCCGTCATGCCCAGCACGGCATGCTTGGCGGCGATGTACGCCGCCGTCTGAGGGACCGCGCAGAAGAAGCTGTTTTCACTGCCGGTATTGTAGATCGCGCTGGGGCGGTCTTGCGCGATCAGGCGCGGCGTGAAGACGCGACAGCCGTTCCAGACGCCCCAGAAATTGACATCGAAATGCGCGCGGGCGGCCTCGGGATCGACGTCCCACAGCTTGCCGCGCACGCCGCCCTGACCGGCATTGTTGAGGACGAGATCGACATGGCCTGTCCAGTCGAACGCTGCCTCGGCCAGCGCTTCGACCTGCGCGAGATCGGAGGTGTCGCACACCTGCGTCAGCGCCTTGTCGCCGAATTCTTCGCTTGCATCGGTGAGCGCGCGCTCGTTGACATCGGCGAGCACGACGCTGCCGCCTAGCCGCACCAGTTCGCGCGCGACGGCAAGGCCGATCCCGCTCGCGCCGCCGGTGATGACGGCGACCTTGTCTTGGAAGTCGCTCAAGCCTCTGTCTTCTCGGCCACGCGCCGCAGCACATTGACATAGGTTTCAGGCGGTTGCGCGCCGGGGATCATGAACTTGCCTTCGACGACCATCGCCGGGACGCCGCTGATATTGAGGTCCCACGCCTTGCGCTCTTCGGCGCGGACGCGCTGTGCCAGCTCCATGTCGTTGAGAGCTGCAAGCGCACCGGCGCGGTCAAGCCCGACGCTCTCGGCGACATCGAGCAGGACGTCGCGCTGGCCGATATTGCGCCTCTCGTTGAAATGCGCGCGGAACAGCGCGAGCTTCAACTCGGTCTGCTTTTCCGGCCCGGCCGTTTCCAGCGCCCAGGTCAGCAGGCAATGCGCCGCGAAGGTGTTCCACATCATCGCCGGCGGCGCTTCACCTTCCCCTTCATAGTCGAGCGAGACACCCGCGCCCTCTGCAATCGAACGCATCTGCGAGCGGACTGCCGCGCCTTCCTCTGCCGTGCGGTTGTATTTGCGCTGGATATGCGCGGCCTGCTCTTCGCCGCTTTCGGGCATGTCGGGATTGAGTTCGAAAGCATGCCAGCGAATGTCGGCCTCGATCTCGCCTTCCAGTTGGCCGAGCGCCTTTTGCAGCTGCCCGTAACCGATCGCGCACCAGGGACACATCACGTCGGACCAGATGTCGATCGTCATGCGGCGCGGATCTGTCTCGGTCATTTGTTCAACCACCATTGCATCAGATTGTGCGCGATCGCGTGTTTGGGCGGCGCGCGGAACGGGCCATCGCCGTTCAGCGACGATACCACGTCCTCGCGGCTGAAGAAAACGACCTCGGCCATCTCGGTTTCGTCGATGGTCAATTCGTCGTTGTCGGCATGGCTGTGGCATCCGATCATGAGCTGGCTGGGGAACGGCCATGGCTGGCTCGCGACATAGGCCACATCGCGCACCCGCACGCCGGATTCCTCGAACACTTCGCGCGCTACTGCCTCTTCGATCGTCTCGCCCGGCTCCACGAATCCGGCAAGCGCGGAAAAGGCACCTTCGGGCCACCCGAGCCCACGCCCGAGCATCAATCGCCCGTCGTGCTCGACCAGCATGATCGTGACCGGATCGGTGCGCGGGAAATGCTGCGCGCCGCACGCCTCGCAGCCGCGTTGCCAGCCGCCCTTGGCGAGCTTGGTGTCCGAACCGCATTGCGCGCAGAAGCGATGCCGCGCGTGCCAGTCGATCAGACTGCGCGCGCCGCCATAGGTCGCCAGATCACCCGGATCGAGCGTCGCCATCAGCGACCAGAGCTGCGGATTTGCCATGCGTGGGCTGGCATCGCCCTTGTCCGGCACCGCAGCGAAACAGGCCCGCTCGCCGCCGTCCGTGCGGTCGAGGCCGAGGAACACCAGCTCGGCATCCTCCGGCGCGTCGGCCAAAGTGCCCCATCGCAGCCGGTGGTCGTCGTCGAGCGCGGGAAACAGCCCGTCGAGCGCGAGCAACCGCGCCTTCCAGTTCATGAGCCCAGCCAGCGCATCGGGATCGGCGCGCAGATTATCCGCGCGATCGATCGGCGATCCGGCGAAGAAAATCTGTCCGGTCGGGCTGCCCGCCGCCATCAGGAGCTTGCAGCCCCGGCCATCTCGCCCGTCAGCGCCTGCATGAAGTCCTGCCGCATCGGGTAGGCTTCGGTCGGCATGTATTGCGTGTAGAGCCCGGTGCGAAGATTGTTACGATAATCGACCGCGCCGAGGGTTCCGGCCGCGCCGCCCCAGCCATAGCTGCCGTTGAAAGATCGACCGCCAGCGCCGAAGCCCTCGCCGCCGACCCAGGTGCCTTCGGTCGAAACGCCTTTGGGCAGGATGTTCGAAGTCCCGACGCGCACCGCCAGTTCGCCCATCACGCGCCTGCCCTCAAGTTTGCCGTAGCCGAGCAGCATCCGCAGGAACCGGTCGTAATCGCGCGGGCTGGAGACGAGGCCCGCGCCGCCGAAGGGGAAAGCAGGCTGGTCGAGATAGATCGAGTTGGCGGCCGTATCGATCGGGACCGGCGTTCCGGCGACGACGCCGTAATTGTCCGTCAATCGACCGACCTCGCTCTGCGGCACGGTGAAATAGGTGCTGGTCATGCCGCACGGGTCGAACAGGCGTTCCTGCAGGACCTGATCGAACGGCTTGCCTTCGACGACCTCGATAACCCGGCCCAGCAGGTCGAGGCTGACCGAATAGCTCCACTTCGTTCCCGGTTGATAGACCAGCGGCAGCTCGGCCAGACGGTCGGCAAAGGTTTCGAGACTGCGGACCGGCGTGCCGCGGCCGAGGCCCGGGATCGGTAGGCGGCTGACCTGCCCCGGGATCAGGCCTTGTTCTTCATAGGCTTTCTGGATCGGCCCCTTCTGGACGATGCCGTAGCCCAGACCCGCCGTGTGCGTCAGCAAATGGCGGATCGTGATCGGGCGCTCGGCGGGTACGAGATTGTCCCCGGTGATCGCACCATCATACTTCTTCTGCACCTGCATATCGGCATAGGCCGGCAGGATTTCGGCAAGCGGCTGGTCGAGTCCGAGCTTGCCCTCGTCGATCAGCATCATCGTGGCCATGCCGGTGATCGGCTTTGTCATCGAATAGATGCGATAAAGGCTGTCGAGACCCGCCTCGGTCGACCCCCTGAGCGACAGCGTACCTTTGGCAATAGCCATCGGCTCGCGCATTCCCTGGCCCAGCGTCACGACGATATTGGCGACTTTCCCGCTCGACACATATTGATCGACGAGGCCGGTGAGGCGCTGGAATATCGCCATTTCGGCCGGCGTCTGCGCGAAGGCAGCCCGCCCCATCGGCAGCGTCGCCAACGCGCCGAGCGCCCCGGCATACGCGCCGCCGCGCAGCAAGGAACGGCGGGAAAGCGGGTCGGTGGAAAATTCGCGATAGGCCATCGGGACAGGTCCTCTTGTGAAACCGTTTGACGGGTTAGTGGAGAATGCAGGTTTAACCGTCAATGATCTTGCAAAAAGGTGGTGTCATAGCTATGTAACACACATGCTCAATCTGCTTTCAATCCTCATCGGGATCATCTCGCTCGTCATCGTCATTCCGGCGACCATTCCGCTGCTCGGCTGGGCCAACTGGTTCGCCTTGCCGCTGATCGTGATCGGCGTAGTGATCGGACAGCTATCCGGATCCGGACGCGCCGGGCGCAATTTCTGCATCGTCGTCGGCCTGATCGCCATTGTTCGCCTGAGCCTGGGCGGCGGGATTTTCTAAGTTTTCTGTGAGCCCCAGCGTAGGCTGGGGCCTCCATCGACTTGGCGCTCCGTTGATCGAGGTCCCAGCCTTCGCTGGGACTCAGGTGATTTGCCTGGCCCTGCGCGCGGCCTTGGCGAACAGCGTCGGCAGGCCCGCCTTGCCGAGATCGTCGAGGGGCCACCACTCGCCCTCTCCCGTCGGGTGCTCCGCACCGCCATGGCGCAGAACAGTCAGTTCGAGCGCGAAATGGGTGAAGACGTGGAACACGCTGCCGGCATTCTCCCACTCGCCTGCAAGCGGTAACTCACCCGAACCATCGCTCCGTGCTGACCAGCCGTCGTCCGGCAGGCTGCGCATCCCACCGAGCATTCCCGAGCCCTCGCGGCGGACCAGCCAGACCGTTCCCTCTCGCTCGATCCAGAATGCCCTCCCCTTGCGGAGGGGCTTGGCTTTCCTTGGCGGCTTGACAGGAAACCGCTCCGGCTCCTGCGTCCTCGCCTCGCAGAATCGCGCCAGGGGGCACAGCAGGCATTGCGGCGCACGCGTCGTACAGACTTGCGAGCCCAGATCCATCATCGCCTGCGCAAAATCGCCCGCGCGCCGATCGGGGGTGATCGCATCGGCATGGGCGCGGATCGCCCTGCGCGCCTTCGGGAGCGGTTCTTCGATCGCGAACAAGCGCGACACGACCCGCTCGACATTGGCATCGACGACTACTGCCCGCCTGCCGAAGGCGATCGCGGCAATCGCAGCAGCGGTGTACTCGCCTACGCCCGGCAGGCGCCGCAGTTCGGCCTCGGTTTCGGGGAACCCGCCGAGGTCGCCCACGGCTTTGGCGGCCATGAGCAGATTGCGCGCCCGCGAGTAGTAACCAAGCCCGGCCCACGCCGCCATGACGTCTTCCTCCGAAGCTTCGGCAAGCGCTTCCACCGTCGGCCAGACCTCGGTGAACCTGGCAAAATACGGCTTCACCGCAGCCACGGTGGTCTGCTGCAGCATGATCTCGCTCAGCCACACGCGGTAGGGATCGGCGGCAGGCTCCCCCGGCTGCGCGCGCCACGGCAGGTCGCGGGCATGGCGATCGTACCAGTCGAGAAGCACCCCCGAAACGGTGGGCTTGGCGGCGTTGCTGCTAGCGGTCACGCCGCGCCTATGGCATGGGCCTCGGCACGATGGAACGGGACAAAGACCAGCCCAAAGGGAAACAGGCCTCAGGTAACGGAGCGGCAGGCCGGAAAGGCTCTCGCAAAAAGGTTGCTAAACCCTACGAGCGGCCGCGTGGCGGCCCGGCCAAGGCCGTCGGCGACCTCATGCCGCAGATCGGGCGAACCGCTTTCCGTCGCTTCGGCTTCGTGCAAAGCTCCGTCGTCACGCGCTGGCCCGAGATCGTCGGGCCGCGCCATGCCAGGGTCTGCGCGCCGGAGGCGATCCGCTTTCCCCCCGGAGAAAAATCCGAAGGCATATTGCAGCTTGTCGTGCTGCCCGCCCACGCTCCGATCATCCAGCACGTGATCCCCGAGATCATCGAGCGGGTGAACCGTTTCTTCGGCTACAAGGCGGTGGCGCGAGTGAAGATGCGGCAAGGTGCGGTTCAGGCGCCGCCTGCTGAAGAAAAAGCGAAAGCGCCGCCGTCGCTCAAGCCGATTCCGATGGAATTGGGCGACAGTTTGCGCGATATCGGCGATCCCGAAATGCGCGCCGTGCTCGAAGGTCTGGCGCGCAGTCTCGGGCAGCAGGAGGATAAAGAGAAATGATCGCATCGCGACGGCTGACCGCCGGGATGCTTGCCGTGGCCGCGCTGGCGACCATGGGCATGATGAAGAACTGGGTGACCGAAGTGGAGCGGACCGAGGTCTCGCACATCGTCGGCAATCCGGAAGCCGAAGGCACGCTGACCGAATTCGTCAGCTATACTTGCCCGGCCTGCGGCAATTTCGCGCGGCAGGGAGAGGAAGTCGTCAAGCTCGGCTATGTCGGTCCCGGCAAGGCCAGGCTCGAAATCCGTCATGTCCAGCGCAATGTCGTCGATATAGCCGCCACGCTGCTCGCATGGTGTGGGCCGAAAGAGAAATTCCTGCAGAACCATTCCGCGCTGATGTGGCAGCAGGACAAGTGGCTGACCAAGGCGCAGCAAGCGACCCAGGGCCAGCAGCAGCGCTGGTTCAGCGGGGCCGAAGCGGCGCGCTACAAGGCCATTGCCAACGATCTCAGCCTCTATGAACTGTTCGAAGGGCGCGGCTACGATCGCCCGCAGCTCGATCGCTGCCTGTCGGATACCGCGCTCGCCGCGAAGTTCAGGGAATCGACCGTCGCCGATGCGGAGACCTTCGGTGTGCGTGCGACCCCCAGCTTCGCCATCGACGGCGAGTTCCAGTCCGATGTTACCGGATGGAGCACGCTGGCCCCCAAACTGAGCGAAAAATTCTGACTTTTTGTGGGTGGGTCTGTGGATACTAACGCCGTTCCTGTCCCCCTGCCCTTTCCCCGCGCAGACCGATAGGTCTAGCCTCCCTCAATTCCCTTGAAGGAACTCACGATCATGACGCCATTTCGCCGTGTAGTTTTTGCCACCTTCGCCGCGCCGTTGGCGCTGGGCCTTGCCGCATGTGGCGATACCGCCACCGATGAAGGCGTCGTCGAAGGCGAGCCGGTCGCCGAAGTGCCGGCGCCCGAAGGCCAGCAATGGGCCGATGTTACCACCGTGACGGATCTTCAGGGTCACATGATCGGCAATCCCGATGCGCCGATCAAGCTGGTCGAATACGGCTCGCTGACCTGCGGCACCTGCGCCAATTTCACACAGACGGGGTTCGAGGAACTGCGCAGCGAATATATCAACACGGGCCGCGTCAGCTTCGAATTGCGCCCGCTGGTGCTCAATCCGCTCGATCTGGTGATGGTCAATCTCGCGCGGTGCAGCAGCGACGAAGCGGTCGTGCCGCTGTCGGAGCAGGTCTGGATGAACTTCCAGGAGGTGATGGGCCAGGCGCAGCAGGCGGGCCAGGCCTTCGAACAGGCGATCGGTCTGCCGGAGGAGCAGCGCTATGTTGCCGCCGCTGAAGCGACCGGCCTGCTCGATTTCTTCGCCGCCCGCGGCTTGAGCCGCGACCAGGCGCGAACCTGTCTGCAGGATGTCGAAAAGGTCAAGGCTATCGCCGAGCGCTCCGCCCAGCAGGGCGAGGAATTCAACGTCACCGGGACCCCGACCTTCTTCGTCAATGGCAACAAGCTGGCCGATGTCTACAGCTGGGAAGCGCTCGAGCCCGTGCTCCAGCGCGCCGGGGCCCGTTAAGGCACGCGCATGCAGATACGGCGGCTCAAACTCAGCGGATTCAAGAGCTTTGTTGAGCCTGCCGAGCTGCGGATCGAGCCGGGGCTGACCGGGGTCGTCGGCCCCAATGGCTGCGGCAAGTCCAACCTGCTCGAGGCGATCCGCTGGGTGATGGGCGAGAATTCGCCCAAGTCGATGCGCTCGGGCGGGATGGAAGACGTGATCTTCGCCGGAACCGAAACGCGCCCGCCGCGCGATTTTGCCGAAGTGGTGTTGCAGGCGGTCGACGACGACGGCGAGGAGCTCGACGTCACCCGCCGGATCGAGCGCGGGGCCGGATCGGCCTATCGCGTCAACGGGCACGATGTGCGGGCGAAGGACGTTGCGCTCACCTTTGCCGATGCCGCGACTGGCGCACACAGCCCTGCCCTCGTCAGCCAGGGCAAGATCGCGCAGGTTATTGCGGCCAAGCCTATCGAGCGTCGGATGATGCTAGAGGAAGCGGCGGGCATTGCGGGCTTGCACGTGCGCAAGCGCGATGCCGAGAGCAAGCTGCGCTCGACCGAGAAAAACCTCGAGCGACTCGAAGACCTGATGGCCGGGCTCGACAGCCAGATGGCCTCGCTGCGGCGGCAGGCCAAGCAGGCTGAGCGCTACACCAAGCTGACCGACCAGATCGCCATCGCCGAGGCGCGGCTGCTCTACGCCCGCTGGCGCGATGCCGCCGAAGCTGCTGATGCGGCGCGCGCGGAGGCGAAGGCTTCCGAAGAACGTGTCGCCGGTGTGCAGAAAGCCGTCGCGGAGGCGCAGGCAGCGCAGCGCGAAGCGGCGGAAAAGCTTGCCGAAGCGCGCGAGGAACAGGCCGACCGCCGCGACGATGCCAGCGCGCACGGGCACCGGATGGCCGCGCTCACGAGCCAACTCGAAGCGGCCGAACAGCGGCTGGCCGATCTCGATCGGCAGAAAGCGCGACTGGAAGAAGACCGGGTCGAGGCCGACCGGCTGACGACGGATGCTGCCGCCGCGCTGCAACGGCTGGAGAAGGACCTCGCCGCCAGCGAGCAGGCTCTGTCCGAAGACGAGGCCCGCCGTCCCGCGCTTGCCGCCAAGCTGGAGGACACCGAACGCGCCGGTCGCGCAGCGGAACTGGCGCTGGCCAAGGCGACCGCCGACCATGGCGGTGTCGAGGCCGAGTGGCGCGTGGCCGGGGCGGAAGTGGAGCAAGCGGAAAATCGGCTGGCGCGGCTTGAGAGCGAAAAGCGCCGGCAGGACGATCTGCGCGCGTCGCTTTCGGATAGCGGAGATCCCGAGACGGCCGTCGAAGAAGCGCGGGCCGCTGTCGATGCAGCGGGCCGCGAACTTGCGCGGTTGCGCGAAGAGCTTGAGAGGCAGCGCACACGCAAGGATGAATTGCAGCAGGCACGCGACACCGCGGCCGATGCGCTCTCCGCGACACAAGCGGAGCTGGCGGGGATCGAGCGCGAATATCAGGCGCTCGATCGCGATCGGCAGGCGCGCGAGAAGCAGGCGGCCGGGCGACAGGGGCTGCCCGCCGCGCTCGACAAGGTCCGCGCCGCACCGGGCTACGAGCGTGCCTTGGCCGCAGTGCTGGGGCGCGATGCCAAGGCGCCGCTGGGCAAGCCTGAGGGCGAAGCCGAAGGGCGGTTCTGGACCGGCGGGAAAGCTCCCTCGCCCGTCAACGACAGCCTCGCAAGCCACGTCACCGACTGTCCGCCGCAGCTGGCCGCGCGGCTGGCGCTGGTCCATGTCGCGGAGAGCGATGACGGGCGCGACCTCGCTCCTGGCGAGTGGCTGGTCACCAAGGATGGTGCGCTGCGCCGGTGGGACGGCTTCGTCGCGCGTGGCCAGGGGGCAGCCGAGGCGGCGCGGCTCGAAGCAGCCAACCGGCTGGCCGAGCTTGAGGCCGAACTGCCCGCCAAGCGCGATGCGCGCGAGCAAGCCCAGGTCGCTCAGCAATCGGCACAGGAAGACTTGTCCGAATTGCAACGGCAGCTCGTCGCCACCGAACGCGCCGTCGGCGAAGCAGCCGAGACCGAGCGGCAGGCGCTCCGCGCGCTCGACCAAGCCGATGCGGCGCGCGAGCGGATCGCGGCGCGGCTGGAAGAATTGAAGCAATCCGAGGCCGACCTCGCCGAACAGCGCATGCAGGCCGAGACCGAGCTTGCTGCGGCGAGAGAAAAGCGCGCCGCCCTGCCCGACCCCGAAGCCGGCCGCGCGCAGCTGGACGCGGCGCGGGCCAAGAACGACGCCGCACGCTCGGCGATGCAGGCGGCGACGGCAGAGCTTGCCGCGCATGACCAGGGCTTGGCCGTCACCCGCGAGCGCACCAATGCCCAGCGCGCCGAGAAAGCCAACTGGGAAGCGCGCTCGGGCGAAGCGGCGCAGCGGCTTGCGGGCATGGAGTTGCGGTTCGAGGAAATTGCCAAGGAGCGCGCAGTCATCGCGGCCAAGCCCGAGGGGCTCATGCGCGAGATCGAACAAGGCGATACAGTCCGCGCGCGGCTCGCCGGGGAACTGGCCAAGGCCGAAGCCGATGTCGCTGCCGCGCAGGATGTCGCCAACACTGCCGAGCGCGCGCTCTCCGACGCAACCGAGCGTCTCGCCACCGCCCGCGAAAGCCGCGCCGGTCTCGCTGCCCGCGCCGAGAACGAGGAAGCGCGGCGGCAGGAAATGGCGCGCATCTCGGGGGAGCGATTCCAGTGCCCGCCGCCGATGCTGGCGGAAAAATTCGCTTTCGAAACCGAGGAAGTGCAGTCGAAAGAGGCGGAAGGCGAGGAAATGGACCGCCTGACCGCCAGCCGCGAGCGGATCGGGCCGGTCAACCTCGTGGCGCAGGAAGAGCTTGCGAAGATCGAGGAGGAGCATGGCACCAGCGCCTCAGAACAAGCCGAGCTGGTCGAAGCGGTCAATCGCCTGCGCGGTTCGATCGGCAATCTCAACCGCGAAGGCCGCCAGCGGCTGCAGGCCGCGTTCGAAGAGGTCAACGAACACTTCAAAGTGCTCTTCACCAAGCTGTTCGAAGGCGGGCAGGCGCACTTGGCCCTGATCGACAGCGACGACCCGCTCGAGGCGGGCCTCGAGATCTACGCCCAGCCGCCGGGCAAGAAGTTGCAGTCGCTCACACTGCTGTCGGGCGGCGAGCAGGCGCTCACCGCGACGGCGCTGATCTTCGCGCTGTTCCTGACCAATCCGGCCCCGATTTGCGTCCTCGACGAGGTCGATGCGCCGCTCGACGACGCCAATATCGACCGCTTCTGCGCGCTGCTCGATTCGATGGTGCAGGAGACCGACACCCGCTACCTCATCGTGACCCACAACGCCGTGACCATGAGCCGGATGCACCGCCTGTTCGGCGTGACCATGGTCGAAAAAGGCATCAGCCGCCTGGTCAGCGTGGACTTGCAGGAAGCCGAACTGATGGCGGCGGAGTAGGTCGCGCCGACCTGGTTCTCAAAATTGAAGTTCAGGCGTCGATGGCGGCGGCGAGCCGCTCGCGAATGCCCTTGAGTTCGGCCAGCACGTCGGCGGGAATATCCGCGCCCCTGTCTTTGTTCTCGCTGGATGGCCCGACCGGTTTCGGCAGGCGCTCTTCCTCGACAGTCTCCGGCGCCTCCGCCTTCGCGGGCGCAGATGGCGACGCTTCGGCCATTGCAACGCGACCCTCTTCGATCGCCTGCTTCGCACCCTTCAGCGTGTAGCCTTCGTGGTTGACCAAGCGGTCGATCGTCTCGACGAGTGCGACATCTTCAGGCCGGTAATAGCGCCGATTGCCGCTGCGCTTGAGCGGCTGGAGCATGGGGAATTGTTCTTCCCAATAGCGCAGGACATGCGGTTTCAGCCCCAGTGCCGTCCCGACTTCGCCGATGGTGCGCAATGCGCCGTCGTCCTTGCCATCGTCGAATGTCGTCACATCAGCCTCCCTTCGCTATCCTCTCCCGTAATAGCTGGCTGGCGCGGAAAGTCATGACCCGGCGCGGAGTTATCGGCACTTCAACGCCGGTCTTGGGGTTGCGGCCGATCCGTTCCTTCTTGTCGCGCAGCACGAAGCTGCCGAAGCCGGATATCTTGACGTTTTCGCCCTTCCTCAGAGCGCCGCACATGTGTTCGAGAATGGCTTCGACCATATCGAGCGATTCAGCACGGCTGAAGCCCATCTTTCGATTGATCGCTTCTGCCAAATCGGCCCGTGTCAGCGTGCCCACCGATCGCGACATTGGCGCTCCTCCCCTTCCTGTCGGTGCGACCCGAATTTTCTTAACATATGATAGGATGCGTAACCGATTTCACGCCGCATCGCAACGTGCCAGGAAAGAAAAATCGTTTGCTCGCGCTAGGTTAGCGTAGTGGCGCTCGGGCCGCGCCTAGTAGCGCACCAGGCTCGCGCCCCAAGTGAAACCGCCGCCCATGGCTTCGAACATTACGAGGTCGCCCGGCTTGATGCGGCCATCGCGGACCGCGGTATCGAAGGCGAGCGGAACCGATGCAGCCGAAGTATTGGCGTGTCGATCGACCGTCACCACGATCTTTTCCATCGGCAGGCCCAGCTTGCGCGCGGTTGCATCGAGGATGCGGGCATTGGCCTGATGCGGCACCACCCAGTCGATGTCGCTGGCGGAAACGCCAGCATCATCAAGCACTTCCTTGAGCACATCGGCAAGATTGACGACGGCGTGGCGGAACACCTCGCGGCCCCTCATGCGCAAGTGGCCGACCGTTTGCGTCGTCGACGGTCCGCCATCGACATAGAGCAAATCGTGCTGCGCCCCGTCGGCATGCAGGCGGCTGGCAAGGATGCCGGGCGCTTCCGTATCGCCCTCGGCCGCTTCCAGCACCACCGCTCCGGCCCCGTCGCCGAACAGCACGCAGGTGGTGCGATCTTCCCAGTCGAGGATCCGGCTGAAGGTTTCCGCCCCGATCACTAGCGCGCGCTTGGCCATGCCGGTCTTGAGCAGCGAGTCGGCGGTCGCCAGCGCATAGAGAAAGCCCGAGCAGACCGCCTGCACATCGAAGGCGATGCACCCGTTGCAGCCGAGTGCTTCCTGGACCTTGGTGGCGGTGGCGGGAAAGGTGTTGTCGGGCGTTGCGGTGGCGAGCACGATAAGATCAATGGTTTCCGGCGTTATACCGGCTGCCTCGAGCGCCTTGCGCGACGCTTCCATCGCGAGCGTCGACGTGAATTCGTCCGCGCCCGCTATGTATCGTTGACGGATGCCGGTTCGCTCGACGATCCACTCGTCGCTGGTATCGACCCTGGCGGCCAGTTCCTCGTTGGTGACGACCTTCCGGGGAAGCGCCGATCCGCTGCCCTTGATGGCCGCGCGGATCATTTTGGGGCCGGCCCGTTGCCGTTGCCACCGGTCGCATCCCACATGCGCTCGCCCAATTCGGCGAGGTCGGATGCGATCCGCGCGGTGAGGTCGTTCTCCAGCAGGCTGGCGGCAACCGCGACGGCATTGGCCACGCCGACCGAATTGGCGCTGCCATGGCTTTTGACGACCACCCCGTTGAGGCCGAGGAAAACCGCGCCATTGTGGTTGTTCGGGTCGAGGTGGTGCTTGAGCAATTCGGTCGCCGGGCGCGAGACGAGGAAACCGACTTTCGAGCGGATCGAACTGGTAAAGGCATTGCGCAGCAGATCGGTCACGAAACGGGCCGCGCCTTCGATCGCCTTCAACGCAATATTCCCGGAAAAGCCGTCGGTCACGACCACGTCGACCTGTCCCCGGTTGATCTTGTCGCTCTCGACGAAACCGTCGAATTGCATGGCGAGGCCAGCCGCGTCCTGCAATTGGGCAGCGGCATCCCGCAAGGCATCGGTGCCCTTGATTTCTTCGGTGCCGATGTTGAGCAGGCGCACGCGCGGTTCCTCGCGGCCGGTGAGAATGCGCGAATAGGCCGCGCCCATGATCGCGAACTGCACGAGGTTACGCGCATCGGCCTCGGTATTGGCGCCGAGGTCGAGCATGACGACATCGTCTTCCTCGAGCGTCGGCATGACGCCGGCGAGCGCGGGACGGTCGATCCCCGGCATGGTGCGCAGCGCAAGCTTGCTCATCGCCATCAGCGCGCCGGTATTGCCGGCGCTCACGGCTGCCCCGGCCTCGCCCTGCTTCACGGCGTTGACGGTGAGCCCCATGCTGGTGGTCTTGGCCCGGCGCAGGGCCTGGGTCGGCTTCTCGTCGCCGCCGACCACATCTTCGCAATGGAGAATTTCGGATGCGCCCCGCATATTGGGGTGTGTGTCGAGCGCGGCCTTGATCCGCGTCTCGTCGCCTACCAGCAGGAATTTGAAACGGTCGTGCCGACGGCGCGCCTCGGCAGCGCCATCGATCATCACGCGCACGCCTACATCCCCGCCCATCGCATCAAGGGCGATACGGGGCAGGCTCATTACGCGCTCTCCCTAGTGGGAATTAAAGGCTCGGAGCGAGGACTTCGCGACCGTTGTAGAAGCCGCAGTGCGAGCACATGTTGTGCGGACGCTTCAATTCGCCGCAATTGTTGCATTCGTGGAAGGCCTCGACCTTCAGCGAATCATGGGCACGACGGTTGCCACGGCGATGCGGCGATACTTTTCTCTTAGGGACAGCCATGGCGGCACCTGTTCCTTGAATTCAAACTGTTGCGAGCCGCCCTAGGCGATAGGCGATGCACACACAACCCATCAGCGGGTGCGGTGCTTACCAGTCGCATTGGCGGCGAAGGCGCGCCCTATATAGGAATTTTCGCGCGTTGCAACCACCTGCGCGCCATGCGAGGGCGATGATGCATTTCTAGGAGAGGGAAAGATGGGAATCACTTTACCGGTCACGCTGGCATCCGCAGCCGCTGCGGGCATTCTCGCGATCTGGCTTATGATCCGCGTCGGGCAGGTCCGCCGCGCATTCCAGGTCAGTATCGGTGATGGCGGCGAAGAAGCCGTCACCCGGCGGATGCGCGCTCACGCCAATTATGTCGAAAGCGCGCCCTTCGTGCTGGTGCTGATCGCGGGAATCGAACTAGCCGCTGCGGGTGGCGGCTGGCTGCAATGGGTGGCGATCGCCTATTTCGTCGGCCGCATCCTACATGCATTCGGCATGGAAGGCGGCAGCCTGCAGATCGGCCGCGTGATCGGCACGATCGTTACGTTGCTGACATTGCTCGGCCTTGGTGTCGTCGCTGCGCTGGTCGCCGCCGGGGTACTCTAGCGAGCCTCAGCCCAGCGCGTAATCGCTGACGAAAGCGTTGGTCTTGCGCTCCTGCCCGAAGGTGCTGGTGGGGCCGTGGCCGGGAATAAAGGTCACGTCGTTCCCCAGCGGCCACAGCTTCTGGGTGATGGCATCGATCAGGTCCTGGTGGTTGCCCATCGGGAAATCGGTGCGCCCGATGCTGCCTTGGAACAGCACGTCGCCCACGACGGCGAATTTGCTAGGCGCGTGGTAGAATACGACATGGCCCGGCGTGTGACCGGGGCAATGGATGACGTCGAGTTCGAGTTCGCCGACAGTGACCGTATCGCCATCGTCGAGCCAGCGATCGGGCTCGAACACTTCGCCCGCAATCCCGTACTTCTTGCCGTCTTCGTCCAGGCGGCTGATCCAGAAGCGGTCGGCCTCGTGAGGACCTTCGATCGGTAGCCCCAGCTCTTTCGCCAGCACGCCGGCCTCGCCGCAATGGTCGATATGACCGTGGGTGATGAGAATCTTTTCCAGCTCGACCCCGGTCTTTTTCACCCCGGCCTTGAGCTTGTCGAGATCGCCGCCGGGATCGATCAGCGCGCCCTTGTTGGTCGCTGTGCACCAGATCAGCGAGCAATTCTGCTGCAGCGGCGTGACGGGAATGATCCCGGCTTTCATCGGAGAAGTCTTCGTGTTGGTCATGGGGCAGATGTGGCGGGCAGGGCCCGGCATTGCAAGGCTCGCCGCAGCGGATACTCGCCCTGCCGAAAGCAACCGGCAAGATAGGCGTCGTTCATATTGGACCGCATATTGCTGAACAATCATAGGCCGACAAGGAGAGTGCCCATGCTGAAAGTTCTGTTTGCTTCCGGTGTCGCGCTGGCGGCGCTGTCCGCGACGCCCGCCGCAGCCGACTCGCGCGGATACAACAGCTACTACGGCAACGGCTACCAACGCGCAGTCGAACGGATCGAGCGGCGCTGCTCGCGGGCACTGCGTTTTGCCGAGAGCCGCCGTGAGTACTGGCAGATCACCCGCCGCTGCGATGCGCAACTGCGCGATCTTCGCTATCGCTGGAACGACGATCGCAGGTGGCGGGACGACGACGATGACGACGATGATGACGACCGCCGCCGGTGGCGCGGCCGCGACCGGGATGACGATGACGACGACGATTGATTGATCGTCTCGATGGAAGAGGGCCTTGTGCACAAAGCGCGGGGCCCTTTTCGTTTCGTCAGACGCGGCCGCTCTTCCAGACGACGCGGCCGATCACTTCGACGTCTTCCAGTGCCATATCCAGGGGCGGGTAGGCGAGGTTCTGGCTCAGCAGACTGATCCTCCCCTGCCCGCTGCGCGACAGCCGCTTCACCATCAGCGTCTCGCCCAGGCGCACGACGTGGATACCGTCGCGCAAAGGCCCCGGCGATCGATCGACGAGGATTTCGTCCCCATCGCGCAGCAACGGCTCCATGCTGTCGCCTTCTACCGTGACCGAGGACAGCATCTTGGGATCGAAGCCGTGGTCGCGCAGCCAGCGGCCCGAAAAACCGAAATTGTCGAAGGGCGATTCGTCGCCCGCAAACTGGCCCGGCCCCGCCGCCACCGCGATCGACAGGCGCGGGATGGCGACGAAATCCTCATCGGCAAGGAGGCTCGGGGACGCATTGTAGGATTTTTCCTTGTTCGCCCCTAATTCCGATTCGTCGACACCGAAGAATTCCGCCAGCAACCGCCGGTCGCCTTCCTCCAGTTTCTTCGGACTGCCGCGCCGGACAAACTGTTGCAAATAGCTGGAATTGCGCCCGATAAGCGCAGAAAGCTTTGAAAGTCCTACACCTTTTTCCTGTGCAAGCTCGAGCAGTCTCACTCGCGCGTCGCCACTGTCGGCAGATGGCATGGATTTCCGGGCACTTGTCATTTTTCCTATCTACACAAAGGATTTTTCCTAGACAAGTAGGATTTCGCTTTGCACCAAACGCCTCATGGACAGCGAATCGCTTGAGACATGAGGGTTGAATGCTGATCAGAAGAATCGAGAAATTCCTGCGCGAAGTGGACATGCCGGCGACCAAGTTCGGTCGCCTGGCGGCTCACGATCCGCGCTTCGTGCTGGACCTGCGTAATGGCCGGATACCGCGCACCGGAACCGAGCAGCGGGTCGACGGCTTCATGCGCGAATATCGCGAGGTGCATCATGCAGGCTGAGCCAATCCCCGCCCCGCGTCGCGCCCGGCGGAGCATCGGCGAACGCCTGCGCTCCGCCATCCTCGCCCTGGCCGGTGGGCATGGTGATGTGCAGCATCACGCAGAAAAAGCCTGGGCCAGCATCACCTTCGCCGGGACGCGCCACACGCTGCGCCTCGTCTTCGAAGGCGATGAGGCCGTTGCGCAGGGCGAAGCACTGGTGGCGGCCCTGCCCAACCATGAATTCGCGATCCCGCGCCAACTCGTCGCCGACGCGACGATCACCGCGGTCGAAAGCGAGCTGCTGCCCGTCCCGCGGATGCTGGTCGAATGCGAGCTGTTGCTGCTGGAGGATGTCTAGCCAAAACGAGCCCGCTCGCCCTGAGCCTGTCGAAGGGCCGCTCTTTCTTCGAGCGCAGCGCTTGCCAAAAGAAGAACAGTGCTTCGACAGGCTCAGCACGAACGGGTCAGGAGTGGTTCCTTACTCTAATAACCCAGCGTCAGGTCGAAACGCGGTTCGACTGGTTCGCCTGCGATGTAGCGATGACAATTCTGCACAAACCGCTCGGCCGAGCGCTGAAACATCTTGGTCTGCGCGCGACCCGACAGGTGCATGGTGACATGCGCATTGTCGAGCGACCAGAGCGCGTGGTCGGCGGGCAGCGGCTCGGGCGTGGTCACATCGAGAAACGCGCCGCCGATCGTCTTGTCTTGCAGCGCCTTTACCAGCGCGGGCTGGTCGACCACTTCGCCGCGGGCGATGTTCACCAAGACCGCGTCGCTTTTCATTGCCGCCAGCTCCTCGGCACCGATCATGCCTTCGGTTTCTGCGGTGGCGGGGACGGCGAGGATGATCCAGTCGAATTCGCCGAGTTGGCCGCGCCACTGGTCGGGTGCCAGGCAGCCCTCCCCGCCCGAGCGCCGCACCACGGTGACCTCGATATCGAACGCCTCGAGCCTCGGTTTGATCAGCTGTCCGATCGCGCCGTAGCCGAGCAATAGCGCCCTGGAACCGGCCAGTTCGATCTTGCCGGGCGAATCGAGCAGCCACTCATGCTTCTCCTGTGCCCGCACCACATCGCGATAGCCCTTGGCGTGGACCAGCATCCCCATCACGACATACTCCGCAATGGTGACGGCGTTGATCCCGACGCCGTTGGTGACCGTCACGCCGCGCTCCAGCAACAATTCGTGCGGCAGGAAATCGAGCCCGGCATAGATCGAGCTCAGCCATTTCAGCCTCTCGGCCCTTTTCACCGCTTCGATCATCGGCTGCTTCTGGTCGAGATCGAACCAGCCGATTTCCGCCTGCGGTGCCAGCTCCATCAAATCCTCGACAGAGGCGAAGAACTTCGCTTCTATCCCGTCGGGAAGATGCGGCTCGACGAGCGGGCGGACGAGGGCGGACAGGACGGCGATGGGCATGGACAATCTCTGGCTAGTGGCGCGGAAGCCCTTCCCTTGCCCGATCGGCTTCCGGGATGCCAGTCGATGAACGCACCGCACACGCCTGCGCACGTCATCATCGATGATTTCCTGCCCGAACAGGACGCCGCCGATCTGCTCGCCTTCGCGCTGGAAAACCGGACGGCGTTCGAGCCTGCCGTGGTGGTTCGCGACGGGGACGTCCTTGCGGAGAAAGACAACCGCAGCGCCATGACATCGACCGATCTCGGCCCGATGCGCAGCACCTTCACGGCGGCAGTGGAAGCGCATTTCGAGCATTTGTGCAAAGGCATCGGCCTTGCGCCATTCGGCATCTCGGGGTGGGACATGAGCCTTGCCGTCCACCGCGACGGCGATTTCTTTTCCGAACATATCGACACGTTGACGGCTGAGAATCGCGACACACTGCCCGGCGACCGGCTGATCAGCATGGTCTATTACATGCACCTGCCCGGAGCGCGGTTCGAAGGCGGCGAGTTGGTGGTGCGGCATCTGTTCGGACGGACAGAACCGGTCCGCATCGCCCCGCGCCACAACCGGCTGGTCGCCTTCCCCAGTATCGCGCCGCACGCAGTCGAGCCTGTGCGCGTGCCGGGCAACGCATGGGAAGACGCGCGCTTCTCGGTCAATTGCTGGCTCCTGCGCGGGCGGGGCTAGGCGGGCAGGCTCAGCGTTTCGCGAAAATCGAATGGGCGGGTCGTGAGCCGGCGCACATAGTGCGCGTCGGGATGCGCCGGGTTCATCATCACGATCTGCGCTTCGGGAAGGACCGCGGACTGGACCGATGCCAGCAGCGATCGGCCCGAGGCAAGCCATTCATCGCCGATGCGGCGTTTCTCGACCTGGTCTTCGGTGAAGGCGAAGCTTTCGGGCTGGGCATTGATGTCGGTGAAGCCGAGCACGTAGTCGGTGTCGATACCGGCCAGATCGCGCGGCAGGTAGCGCAGCACCACTAGCACCGCGAGGCCCGGTTCGGAGGCGAAATTGACAACGGGCTTGCCCGGAGAGACCCAGCGCGCGCCGTGTTTCTCCGGCCCCGACCCGTCGAGCGCGACGAAAGGCGCACGGGTCAGGCGCCACAGCCTCACTTCGGTTCGACCCAACGATCCAATACCGTTCGGGCTGAGCCTGTCGAAGCCCAGCCGCAACAGCCGTGGCTGCCCTTCGGAGTCAAAGACGGCGCAAAGCGCCACCGGCTCAGGGCGAACGGGGTTTGAGAATTAGGATTGGTCAAGTGCCCCGCTTCCACTCCCAGCCGAGCGGGTCGCCGTCCATAACCTCGACGCCTTTGGCCGCGAGGTCGTCGCGGATTGCGTCGGAGCGGGCGAAGTCCTTGGCCGCGCGGGCTTCCTTGCGCTCGGCGAACGCGGCCTCGATTTCGGCTTCGCTGATTTCGGCGGTCGCGGGGCGGGTGCGGAGATCGGTGCGAGAAAGGTTGAGGAGGTCAAAACCCAAAACGGCATCGAAAGCACTTGCGAGAACGAGCTTCTTAGCAGGATCGATCTTCTTGGTGGCGAGAAGGTCTTCCATGGCGGTCAGGGAGATTGCGGTATTGAGATCATCGGCGATTGCGGTGCCGAACTTCTCGATTGCAGGGCCAAGCTTCCCCCAATCGTCACCCTGAACTTGTTTCAGGGTCCATGCTTCCATTTGCGCCCACGGTTTGGAGTTCGGCATCGATGCTGAAACGAGTTCAGCATGACGGGCCTTGAGGGTTTCGAGCGCCATTACCATGCGCTTTAACCGCACCAGCGCCGCTTCCAATCCTTCCCACGTGAATTCCAGCTCGCTGCGATAATGCGCCTGCAGGCACAGCATGCGGTAGGCGAGCGGGTGGAAGCCGCGGTCGACCAGCGCCTGCAGCGTCAGGAACTCGCCCGAGCTTTTCGACATCTTCCCGCGCCGGTCGATCAGGAAGTTGTTGTGCATCCAGATCTTCGCGCCGCTGTCGGGCGAGCAATTATGCGCCTGGTTCTGCGCGATCTCGTTGGGGTGGTGGATCTCGCGGTGATCGATTCCGCCGGTGTGGATGTCGAACGGGTGGCCGAGCAGTTCTGCGCTCATGACCGAGCATTCGAGGTGCCACCCCGGTGCGCCCTTGCCCCACGGCGAATCCCATTCCATCTGCCGCGTCTCGCCCGGCGGGGTCTTGCGCCAGATCGCGAAGTCGGCGGCGTTGCGCTTGCCTTCGACCTCATCGATGCGGCCTTCACCTTCATCGGTTACGGCGCGCGCCAGCCGCCCGTATTCGGGTACGGTCGAGACATCGAAATAGAGCCCGCTGTCGAGCTCGTAGCAATGCTTCGCTTCGATGCTTTTGGCCCATGCGATCATGCTTTCGACATAGTCTGTCGCACGCGGGTGCTCGGGCTTGCGAATGTTGAGCCGATCCAGGTCGGCCTCGAACACTTGCTGGTAGTAGCGCGCGATGTCCCATGCGCTCTTGCCCTCGCGCGCGGCGGCCTTTTCCATCTTGTCGTCGCCCGCATCGGCATCCGAGGTCAGGTGGCCGACATCGGTGATGTTGATCACATGCTTGAGGTCGAAGCCCTTCCAGCTGAGCGTACGCCCCAGCGTATCGGCGAAGATATAGGCCCGCATATTTCCGATATGCTGGTAGTTATAGACCGTCGGCCCGCAGGTATAGACGCGCGCTTCGCCCGGGTGGATCGGCTGGAATTCCTCCAGCGAGCGGGTGAGCGAATTGAACAGCTTGAGCGGCGTGGTGGTCATGTGGGGCCTAATATATGCCCGTCATCCCAGCGCAAGCTGGGATCTGGCTCCACCGGCGCGACGGGATTGAGAGAGATCCCAGCTTGCGCTGGGATGACGGAGGGAGTTACTCCCACCCCTCCCATCGCACGCTTTCTTCCAGCGGGGCGCGCTTGACCTCGAACTGGTTCACCGCCGCCTCCGGGTCGCGGTACCCGATGGCGATGCCGCAGAAGAAGATGTGGTCCTCCGGAATATCGACCATCTCGCGGATTTGCGGCGCGAACACCGCCCACGCCTCCTGGTAACAGCAATCGAGCCCTTCCTCGCGCAACAGCAAGCCGATGGTCTGCATCCACATGCCGATATCGGACCATTGCGGCGGGCCCATATATTTGGGCGTGTGGACCAGCATCAGCACCGGCGCCCCGAAGGCGCGGAAATTGTTGGCGAACCACATCAGCCGCTTGCCCTTCTCCTCGCGGGAGATTTCGAGCGCGCCATACATATCCTCGCCCACCCCGCGGCGGCGCTGCTCATAGGCCCCGTCGAGCTCGGGCGGATACACATGATACTCCGGCGCAAACGCCTCGCGCCCCTTGGGCAGGTCCTGCGCTACGCGGGTAAACAGCTTCTGCATCGGCTCGCCGGTGAGGACGATGCCATGCCACGGCTGGGTGTTCCCACCGGAAGGCGAGCGCTGCGCTTTTTCGAGAATGCGGGTGAGCGTTGCCTGGTCGACGGGTGTGTCGAGAAAGGCGCGGACGGAGCGGCGGGACTGGACGGCTTCGGTAACGTTCATACTCATACCTCATGATTCCCACGAAGGCGGCGACCCAAAGCTATCTGGCAGCACTTCGCAAATTCGCACTGGATTTCCGCCTTCGCGGGGATGACGGTGAGGAGCCAAATCATTCCGCTTCTATTACCCCCTTCTTCTCAAGATGATTCACGAGCGCAATCGCCAAGTCCGACTTCGTTCGAAGCATGTTCAGACAGTTAGTCCCCGTATTGCCAATGTACCGACCTTGATAATTGGAAAGAGCCAATCTGCCCTGATGCTGTTCGTTCAGAACCCATACGGCCAGCGCGAATCCCTTGGCCAGCTCAAACTCAGTTTTGTTAAATCCGAAGTTCAGTGCTTCATTTCCAATAACGCATTCGCAGTTGACGACGGTTTCTCTGGCCCAATCGGGAACATGTTTCGCAATCTTAAGACTGGGTCGATCAAACAGGCCGAATACCATCACTCCACCTCAAACAAATCGGCTAGCTGCTCGATAATCGTCCCGCCGAGCTGTTCGACATCCATGATCGTCACCGCGCGCTTGTAATAGCGGGTCACATCGTGGCCGATGCCGACGGCCACCAGTTGCACGGGTGACTGCTTCTCGATCCAGTCGATCACCTTGCGCAAGTGGCTTTCGAGATAGCCCGCGCTGTTGACGCTGAGCGTGCTGTCGTCGACCGGCGCGCCGTCGCTGATCACCATCAGGATGCGGCGATCCTCGGGTCGCGCGATCAGGCGATTATGCGCCCACAGCAGCGCCTCGCCGTCGATGTTTTCCTTGAGCAGCCCTTCGCGCATCATCAGGCCGAGATTGCGGCGCGCGCGGCGCCAGGGTTCGTCGGCCTTTTTGTAGAGGATGTGGCGGAGGTCATTGAGGCGGCCGGGCTGCGGCGGCTTGCCGTCGGCGAGCCATTTCTCGCGCGCCTGCCCGCCCTTCCACGCGCGGGTCGTGAAGCCGAGGATCTCGGTCTTGACCCCGCACCGCTCCAGCGTGCGCGCCATGATGTCGGCGCTGATTGCGGCGATGCTGATCGGCCGCCCGCGCATGGAGCCGGAATTGTCGATCAGCAGGGTGACGACCGTGTCCTTGAACTCGGTATCGCGCTCGATCTTGTAGCTCAGCGAATGGCCGGGGCTGATGACGACACGAGCCAGCCGCGCGGCATCGAGCAACCCCTCTTCCTGGTCGAAATCCCAGCTACGATTCTGCTGCGCCATCAGGCGGCGCTGGAGCCGGTTGGCGAGCCGGGTGACGACGCCCTGCAGCCCTGTCAGCTGGCTATCGAGATAGGCCCGCAGCCGGTCCAGTTCCTCGGCATCGCACAGTTCGGCCGCGGCGATTTCCTCGTCATATTGCGTGGTGTATTCGGTGTAGTCGAAGCTGTCGGGCAGGTCGGTCCACGGGCGGTTGGGGCGGACCGGCATCATGCCTTCCTCGCCCTCGTCGCCCAGCTCGCCGTCGGCCACTTCCTCGCCGGCCTCGGTTTCCGCCTCGCCCTCGGCGTCGCCTTCGGTCTGCTCGCCGGCCATTTCCGCAGGGCTCGGCTGCTCGTCGCCGCCGGTTTCGTCGTCGCTCTCGTCTTCCTGCTCGTCCTGCCCGTCTTCGTCCTCGCCATCTTCATTGTCGGCGCTGTCGGGCTGATCGGTCGGATCGGTCAGTTCGAGATGCCGCAGCATGTCGAGCGCGAGCGACTGGAACGCTTTCTGGTCCTCGAGCGACCCGGCCAAATCCTCGAAATCGCTGCCGGTTCGGCTCTCGATATACTCGCGCACCAGTTCGACGCCGGCACGCGCCCGTTCGGGAATCGGCTTGCCGGTCAATTGCTCGCGCAGCATCAGGCCGAGCGCGCTTTGCAGCGGCACGTCGCCGTCGTTCTGCGCGCGGGCAATGGGATCGCTGGCGGTGCGCAGTTCGACCGCGGCGTCGAGATTGTCCGCAATCCCTTCGTAGCCGCTCGCGCCCAATGCTTCGTAGCGGACCTGCTCGACCGCATCGTAGCACGCCCGCGCCACCGGATCGCTGGGCGCGTTGGCCTCGTGCAGCTTCAGATTGTGGTGGCGCAGCTTGAGCGCGAAACTGTCCGCGAAGCCGCGCGCCTCGGCGGCCTGCTCGGGCGGCAGATTGCGACCGGGCAGCGGTACGCGGAAATTCCGCCCCTGCGCGCTCGGGCTGTCGGCGCTCCACGCGACTTCGATCTCCGGCTCGCGCGCAAGGGCCCGCGCCGTGCCGGTCAGCGCGCGCTTGAAGCTGTCGAGGGGGGATTCGTCGCTCATACAATCCTTGCGAGCCCCAGCGAAGGCTGGGGCCTCCAACCACTAGCGATCCGCCGGTGGAAGGAGGTCCCTGCCTGCGCAGGGACACATGCCAATTACAAGATACTCTGCCCCGTCGCTTCCCAATCCTTGAGGAAGCCTTCGATGCCTTTGTTGGTCAGCACATGGTTCGCCAGCGCCATGATCACCTTGGGCGGTGCCGTCATGACATCCGCGCCGATCAGCGCGGCTTCCAGCACATGCGTGGTGTGGCGCACGCTGGCGACGAGGATTTCGGTCTCGAAAGCATAATTGTCGTAGATCGTGCGGATATCGCGGATCAGCTCCATGCCGTTGAAACCGTTGTCGTCGTGACGGCCGACGAAGGGCGAAACGAATGTCGCACCCGCTTTCGCTGCCAGCAGCGCCTGGTTGGCGCTGAAGCAGAGCGTGACGTTGACCATGGTGCCGTCATCGCTCAGCGCCTTGCAGGTCTTGAGCCCGTCGATCGTCAGCGGCACCTTGATGCAGACATTGTCCGCGATCGCGCGCAGTTTGTCGGCTTCCTTCATCATCGTGGCGTGATCGAGCGCGACGACCTCGGCGCTCACCGGCCCGTCGGTGATACCGCAGATCTCCTTCGTCACTTCGATGAAGTCGCGGCCCGACTTGTGGATCAGCGAGGGATTGGTGGTCACGCCATCGAGCAGGCCGGTCGCGGCCAGTTCCTTGATGTCGTCGATTTCAGCGGTGTCGGCGAAGAATTGCATGGGGCGGCTGCTCCGAATAGTGATTCCCCGATCTCCTACCGAACCGTGCCCACGGGGGCTAGCCCCGCCTATCGGTCAGGCTCACAGCCGCGACGCAGCACCGAACACGCCGATCAGCAGCGGATCGCGGGTCGCGCGCGGATGGGCGCGAATGGCGGCCTCCTCGCGGCCCATCTCGGCCCAGATCGCGTCGCTGACCCGCGTGCCCAGCCGGTTCGCCACGCCGCCGACATCGACGCCGGTGAGCGCGCCGAGCGCTTGGCCGACGAGCGGGTCTTCCGCCACGCGCAGGGCGCGGTCGAGCCCGGGCACCATCGCATCGAGCACGCGCGTGCCGACTTCGGCGCTGAGGAAATCGGTCGCCGCGCTCGGGCCGCCGCGCACAAGGTCTATGGCGTTCTGGAACCCGATCACGCGCACGGCATCGGCGACGACGGGCGCGGCGCGTTCGCTGGCGTCGATCGCGAAATCGGCAAAGACGCCTTCCAGCCGGTCCTTGAACAGCGCCGAGGTCAGGATGCGGGAGAGCACATCGCCGCGCGTGCCCAGGAACGAACCGAGGCCGATGCGGGCGACCTGGTCGTCCCAATAGCCGCCGGGCGCCGTCAGCCGGTCGAAAGCGCGTTCGCTCGACAGCAGGAGCAGGCGGCGGATCGCCTCGGTAAAGCTGAAGCCGCCGCCATAGCCGCCGGCGCAGCCGGGCAGGAGGACGAGCGAGCTCGCGCCCAGTCCGGCGAGCATCGAGCGACGGGTGATGATCTCGGACCCAACAATCTTGGACATAGTGCAGTCTCCAAACCTTGCGGGGCGTGCATGCCGCCGCCCATATGGCACCAGCATGAACCGCGCGCGCATCCTCACATTCAACGCCGCCCTGCCGGTGCTCGATTACCGGGTGCCGGAGGGGATGAGCGTGGTGCCGGGCAGCGTCGTGGTCGCCCCGCTCGGCCCGCGCGAAATCCTCGGCGTCGTGTGGGAGGAAGAACGCCTGCCGGGTCAATCGGTGCCCGATGCCAAGCTTCGCCCCTTGCGTGATACGGTGCCGGTGCCGCCCCTGCGCCCGGAATTGCGGCGGCTGATCGAATGGACGGCGGATTATTACTGCGCCCCGATGAGTGCTGTGGCGCGGATGGTGCTGTCGAGCGGCGGCGCTCTGCGCGGGCCGATGACAACGACGGAATATCGCCTCTCGGGCGGCATGCCGGAGCGCATGACCGCGCAGCGCGAGAGGGCGATGGAGCGGCTGGAAGGCGAACAGGCGACCATCCGCGAACTGGCCGAGATCGCCGAGGTGTCCGACGGCGTGCTACGGGGCCTCGTGAACCAGGGTGTGCTGGAGCCGGTCGTGGTCGATATCGACCGGTCCTACCCCCGCGCGCATCCCGACCATGCCGAACCGATCCTGTCGGCGGAGCAGAAGGAGGTAGCAGACGAGCTGGTGGCCGCCGTCGAGGCAGAAGAGTTCGCCCCGATCCTGCTCGACGGCGTGACCGGTTCGGGCAAGACCGAGACCTATTTCGAGCCCGTCGCGGCGGCGTTGCGGATGGACCGGCAGGTGCTTGTCCTTTTGCCCGAGATCGCGCTCACGGAAGCCTTTCTGCGCCGCTTCGCAGATCGCTTCGGTGCTGCGCCGATCGTCTGGCATTCGAGCCTGAAGTCGACCGAGCGCCGCCGCGCGTGGCGGGCGATCTCGACGGGCGAGGCACAGGTGGTCGTCGGCGCACGCTCGGCGCTGTTCCTGCCATATGACAATCTCGGCCTGATCGTGGTCGATGAAGCGCATGAGGTGAGCTTCAAGCAGGACGATGGCGTGCGCTACAATGCCCGCGACGTCGCGGTAATGCGCGGACATTTCGAGAAGCATCCCGTGATTCTCGCCAGCGCCACTCCCGCGCTCGAAAGCCTGCAGATGGCCGAAAGCGGCATCTACCGGAAGCTGGACCTGCCGAGCCGGTATGGCGGGGCGGAGCTGCCGGACATAAAGCTGATAGACCTCACGGAAGAAAAGCCCGAGCGCGGTCGCTGGCTCGCCCCGTCGCTCGCTCGCGAGCTGTTCGCGCGGCTGGAACGCGGCGAGCAGTCGCTGCTGTTCCTCAACCGCCGTGGTTATGCGCCCCTGACGCTGTGCCGCAATTGCGGCTTCCGTTTCCAATGCAGCAATTGCAGCGCCTGGCTGGTCGAGCATCGTTTTTCGCAACGCCTAGCCTGCCACCATTGCGGGCACGAGGAACAGCCGCCCGAGACTTGCCCCGATTGTAACGAGCCCGATTGCCTAGTCGCATGCGGACCCGGTGTGGAGCGGATTGCGGACGAGGTGGCGGAAATCCTGCCCGATGCCCGGGTCGCGGTGGTCACTTCGGATACGCTCAACACGCCCGACAAGGCCGCCGAATTCGTAAGGCAGGCCGAAGCGCGAGAAATCGACGTGATAGTAGGCACGCAGCTCGTCACAAAGGGTTTCCATTTCCCAGAACTGACGCTTGTCGGCGTGGTCGATGCCGACCTAGGCCTGGAAGGCGGCGATCTGCGCGCGGCCGAGCGAACCTACCAGCAGGTCGCGCAAGTCGCCGGGCGCGCCGGGCGTGGCTCGAAGCCGGGCGAAGTCCTGATCCAGACCCGCCACCCCGAAGCGCCGGTAATCGAAGCGCTTGCCGCCGGAGATCGCGACGCCTTCTACGAAGCCGAAACCGAAGCGCGGCGTTTCGCCGGGGCCCCGCCCTTCGGACGCTGGGCCGCGATCATCGTCTCTTCTGAAGACGAGGCCGAAGCGCGCGAAGCCGCGCAGCGCATCGGCGCGACCCAGCCGCGGATCGAGGATATCGCCATCCTCGGCCCCGCCCCTGCCCCGATGGCGCTGCTGCGCGGTCGCTATCGCTACCGCTTCCTCGTCAACGCGCGCCGCAGCGCAAAGGTGCAGGAGGCGCTGCGCCAATGGCTCGATCCGCTGGACTTCCCGCGCGGGGTGCGCGTATCGATCGACATCGATCCCTACAGCTTCGTTTGAGAAGGACCTCCGCAATGCTCACCGTCCACCACCTGCGCCTGTCGCAATCCGAACGTATCGTCTGGCTGTGTGAGGAACTGGGGCTCGATTACGACTTGAAGCTTTACACCCGCCGCGAGGACAACAATCTTGCACCCGACGAATACAAGGCGCTGCACCCGATGGGCATCGCTCCGGTCATCACCGATGGCGATTTCGTGCTCGGCGAAAGCGGTGCGATCATCGACTGGATCGTCGCCAAACATGCGCCCGACACCGACCTGGTGCCCGGCCCGGACCACTCCGACTTCGCCGACCACCTGTTCTACTACCACTGGGCCAACGCGACCTTCATGACCAACGGCATGATGTCGCTGGTCGCGAGCCGCATGGTGGACGGCGGCGCGATGCCGCCCTTCGTCGCCGATCGCAACGCCAAGGGCTGGGCCATCGTCGAAGAACGGCTCGGTGAGGCCGACTATTTCGGCGGTTCGCAACTGACCACGGCGGACATCATGATGGGCTTCCAGCTCACCACCAGCCGCGCAATGAGCGGCATGAGCATCGACGGGATGCCCAACCTGCAAGCCTATCTCAAGCGCATGGGTAAACGCGAGGCCTACCAGCGCGCGATGGCGAAATGCGAGCCGGGCATGCCGCCCAAGCTCGACTGAGCGGGAGCGCGCGGCCCGTTCATGCGTTAGCCCCGCATGGCATCCGACAAACCAATCCTCGTGCCCGTGCTGGGCGACCAGCTGACCCGTGACCTCGCCTCGATCAGGGGCCGCACCAAGGACGATACCGTCATCCTTATGATGGAGGTGTGGGACGAGGCGACTTACGTCAAACACCACAAGCAGAAGATCGCGCTGATCTTTTCCGCCATGCGTCACTTCGCTGCCGAGCTGGAGGATGCGGGATGGACGGTCGACTATGTCAAGCTGACCGATCCCGACAATGCGGGCAGCTTCACCGGCGAAGTCGCCCGCGCCATCGAGCGCCACCAACCGCGCGCGATCCAAATCGTCGAGGCGGGTGAATGGCGGGTGCAACAGGCGATCGAGGAATGGCCAGACAAGTTCGATTGCGAAGTCGAGATTTTAACCGACGATCGCTTCCTGTGCTCGCTATCCGAATTCAACGACTGGGCCGAGAACCGCAAGACCTTGCGGATGGAGCATTTCTATCGCGAGATGCGCCGCAAGACCGGCATCCTGATGGCCGACGACGGCAAGCCCGAAGGCGGCGAATGGAATTACGACGAGGATAACCGCGCCTCGCCGAAAGAGGACATGGACCCGCCCGCGCGGCCGCTGTTCGAACCCGACGAGATCACGCGTGAGTGCATCGATCTGGTCGAAGAGAAATTCGGCGATCATTTCGGCAGCCTCGAGAATTTCGGCTGGCCGGTCACGCGCGACGAGGCCGAGAAAGCCGCCGACGCCTTCTTCGCCGAACGGATCGAGAAGTTCGGCAAGTTCCAGGATGCCATGGTCTATGGCCAGGACGACCTTTACCACTCGATGCTCTCGACCAGCATTAATCTCGGCCTGCTCGATCCGGTCGAATTGTGCCGCCGAGCGGAGCAGGCATACCAGGACGGCAAGGCCCCCATCAATTCGGCCGAGGGCTTCATCCGCCAGCTCATCGGCTGGCGCGAATATGTGCGCGGCTTCTACTGGCGTTTCATGCCGGACCTTGAGAGCAACAATGCGCTCAACGCCCAGCGCGCGTTGCCCGAATTCTACTGGACCGGCGAAACCGACATGCGCTGTTTGGCCGACAGCATTCGCTCGACGAAAGAGAACGCTCACGCCCACCACATCCAGCGGCTGATGGTGCTGGGCAATTTTGCGCTGATCGCCGGGCTGTCCCCGCGCGAAGTGCAGGACTGGTATCTCGTCGTCTATGCCGATGCCTACCAATGGGTCGAACTGCCCAATGTCGCGGCGATGATCCTCTACGCCGATGGCGGCAAGCTGGCGTCCAAGCCCTATGCGGCGAGCGGCAATTACATCAACAAGATGAGCAACTACTGCTCCGACTGCACATACTCGGTCAGCAAGAAGACCGAGGAAAACGCATGCCCGTTCAACTCGCTCTACTGGCGCTTCATGGATCGCCATCGCGACCGGCTCGAAAGCAATCCGCGCATAGGGCGCATCTACTCGAACTGGGATCGGATGGGCGAGGAAAAGCAACAGGCCTATCTCGATCGGGCGGAGAGTTTCCTCGACACGCTGGAACCCGCGCAAGATGGCTGGGCCCGCAACGATTAGCGCGTGAAGGCCGGAACGGTGCGTGCGGCTGCGGATTGATGGGGTGAACCTCCAATCGAAAGGCCCCCCATGCCCAGCATTACCACCGTCAATCCCGCAACCGGCGAAGATATCGAAAGCTACGAGACGCTCTCGCTCGAACAGGCGAAAGCCAAGGTCGATGCCTGCCAGAAAGCGTTCGAAAAGTGGAAGCTGCGCAGCCTCGAAGACCGCGCCAGCGTCATCAAGTCGATCGGCCAGGCCCTGCGGGACCGCAAGGAAGACCTCGCCCAGTTGATGACCAAGGAAGTTGGCAAGTTGATCGGCGATAGCCGCGACGAGGTCGAGCTGTGTGCAGCGATCTGCGACTACACCGCCGCCAACGGGCCGGACGAACTGGCCGACGAGCGACGCGATCCGAACAATGCCGATCACGGTATCGTCACCTATTCGCCGATCGGCATCGTCTACGGCATCCAGCCGTGGAATTTCCCGGCCTATCAAGTCATCCGCTATGCCATCGCCAGCCTGATGGTCGGCAATGGCGTGCTGCTCAAGCATGCCAGCATTTGCACCGGTTCGGGCCTGCTGATCGAAGAGATTTTCAAGCAGGGCGGCCTGCCGGACAATCTCTTCAGCGTGCTGGTGATCGATCACGACATCTCGGACGAGATCATCGCGCATGACAAGGTGCGCGGCGTCACGCTCACCGGCTCCGACGGTGCGGGCAAGCATGTGGCGGAAAAGGCCGGCAAGCTGCTCAAGAAAACCGTGCTCGAGCTAGGATCGAACGACGCTTATCTCGTGCTGGAAGACGCCGATCTCGATCACGCGGCAGAAGTCTGCGCACGGGCGCGGCTCTACAACAACGGTCAGACCTGCATCAACGGCAAGCGCTTCATCGTGACTGACAAGATCTATGATGCGTTCGTCGAGAAGTTCGTCGCCAAGTTTGAAGCCATCGAAACCGGTGATCCGACCGCCGACGGCACCGACATGGGCCCGATGTCCAATGCCGACCTGCGCGGCGACCTGCAGGACCAGGTCGACAAATCGGTCGAAAACGGTGCGACCATCGCCTGCGGCGGCGCCATTCCGGAAGGACCGGGAGCCTTCTATCCCGCTACAGTCCTCACCGATGTGGCACCCGGGCAGCCGGCCTATGACGATGAGCTGTTCGGCCCCGTCGCCTCGGTCATCCGCGCGAAGGACGACGAAGACGCCATGCGCCTTGCGAACGACAGTCGTTACGGCCTCGGAGGCGGCATCCTGTGCGGCGACAAGGACCGCGCGGTCGAGATGGCCAAGCAGCATTTCGACACCGGCATGGTCTTCATCAACACCTATGGCGTGGCGGACCCGTCCATGCCCTTCGGCGGGGTGAAGGACTCGGGCTACGGGCGCGAGCACGGCGGTTTCGGCGTCAAGGAATTCGCCAACGCCAAGTCGATCTTCGTCGGCGCCGACTGAGCCGGTCGGGCTAATTACGGCTCAGGGCCTGCCGAGGGCTTTCATCACCCCGGCGGCCCTGGCCGTATCGAGATATTCGCGGATCGACGTGATCCGCCCGTCCTGGACTTCCGCTACGACACAGGCGGGGATTCGCACTTCGGATTGGTCGGGCAGGGTTCCGCAGACATCGTGCTCTTCGACGAAGCCGGTCTCGGTCACCGAGCAGGTGGCGTTGTCATAGCGATAGCCCTGCACCACCGAGCGGAAGGCCGCTGCAAACTTGAGCAGCGTGTCGCGATCCATCGGCGGCCCGCCGTTTTGCGTGCCGCGGAAGTCTTCCCCCAATAGTTCGCGCGCTGTTTCGGCATCGCCATCGGCGAAAGCGCGAAACAGGCGCTCTGCGATAGCGCAGTTGTCGCTCATGCGACCGCCGTCGCTTCGATCTCGATCATGATATCAGGGTGATAAAGTTCCTTCACGCCGAGCAGCGTGCTTGCAATCTCGGCCCCTGCCGCACCGTGGATCGGCATGATCTCTTCCGCTGCGCTCATAAAGGCGGGCACGTCGGTAACATAGAAATTGAGCCGCGCGAGGTTGCTTGCATCCATCCCGGCTTCTGCAAGCGCATCCTGCAGGCATTTCCACGCCTCCTTGTACTGCGCCACCATGTCGCCCGGATGCAGCGGCGAACCGTCAGGCGCGGAGGAAGTCTGGCCCGAGAAATAGACCGTACGCGTAGCACCCGAAACCTCGACCGCATGATTGAGGCCGAAGCCTTGCAGCCACGGCGTAGGGTTGTGTGTTTTCTTGTTCATTTCAGCTCTCCTCCTCGTATTTCGGAGTGCTGCATCAAACTCAGCGCCGAGTCGACTCCCGCCGCAGCAGTTCAGCCTTGATCTCCGGCCCATAGGCGTAGCCGCCGATCGACCCATCGGCTTGCACCACGCGGTGGCACGGGATCAGCACTGCGATATTGTTGGCGCCGTTGGCACTGCCGACCGCACGGCTGGCCTTGGGATTGCCGAGCATCGCCGCCTGCTCGCCGTAGCTGCGTGTTTCGCCCAGTGGGATTTCGCGCAAGGCCTGCCAGCAGCGCTGTTGGAAGGCAGTGCCTTTGACGTCGAGCGGGACGTCTTGGCCTGTGCCGGGCTGTTCGACAGCGGCAGCGACCCGTTCGAACAGGTCTCGGAACTTGTCGCTGCCCTCGACCAGATCGGCTTTGGGGAAACGCGCACGCAGCTCTTC
The DNA here is from genome assembly GCF_000013005.1 of Erythrobacter litoralis HTCC2594. Classification (GTDB taxonomy): domain Bacteria; phylum Pseudomonadota; class Alphaproteobacteria; order Sphingomonadales; family Sphingomonadaceae; genus Parerythrobacter; species Parerythrobacter litoralis_A. The sequence goes on from NC_007722.1 coordinate 1,782,246, forward strand.
CTCCCCTTCATTGAAGGAAAGGCAGCACACGCCTCTGTCCGTGGCCGCCACCAGCATCGGCGCAATCGAGGTCTCGATCACCGCGTAATGGATTTCGCGACCCTCGCCGCCGTTCTTCCAGTCGCTCGCGCTCATGCCCATCTTGCCCTGCATCCCTTCGTAAAACCGGCTCGGCGCTTCATAGCCTGCATCGTAAATCGCATCGGTCACCCGCTTTGCTTCGCCGAGCGCATCTTTCGCCCGTTCTTCGCGCAAAGCCCGTGCATAGGCAGCCGGGGAAAGCCCGGTCGCGCGCTTGAATACCCGCTGGAAATGGCTCGGCGAATAGCCCGTCAGCGTCGCCAGCTCGTCGAGCGTCGGCCTGCCCTCGCTGGCCTTGATCTCGTCCACCGCTGCCAGCACCGCCGCTTCGTCGCGCCCGATATCGTCGGGCAGGCAACGCTCGCAGGCGCGCAATCCCGCAGCACGCGCCTCCGCCCCATCGGCAAAGAAGCGCACGTTCTCGCGCGCCGGATGCCGCGCGGCACAGCTTGGGCGGCAATAGATCCCGGTGGTGAGCACGCCGGTGACGAAGCGCCCGTCGAATGAGCGGTCGCGTCGCTGGACAGCGGCCCACGCATGATCGGGAGAGATAGCTTGGTTGGTCATACAGCCTGTTTACGCCCGGTTGTCGATCGCCTCATCCCGAAACTTGCGATCAAAGCGAAGGGAGGTCAAACACAGCGTCGATGATCCGCTTGCTGACCCTCTTCGCTGTGCTTCTCGGCCTCGCCCTGCCGCACCCTGCCCTCGCCGACCCCGCCGATATCCAGGCCGCTGCGCGCGGCGTCGTGCGTGTGGTGATTATCGGCAGCGACGGCGAGCGGGTCTATCCGATCAGCCACGGCAGCGGCTTTGCCGTCGCGCCGACACGGATCGTCACCAATGCCCATGTCGTGCGTGAAGCGGCGCAGGACGATTCGCTGCGCATCGGCATCGTGCCGAGCGATGGCGACGATGCCAGCTATGCGCGGATCGTAAGGATCGCGCCGGCCAAGGATCTTGCGCTGCTGGAGATTACCGGGGGCGAGCTGCGACTGCCGCCGCTCACCCTCGCCGGCTCGCGAGAGCGCGATGCGGCGGAGGTCATATCGGTCGGCTATCCCATGAATGTCGACCGCGCACAGGGATTGGAGATCGACGATATCTTCCGGCCCCAACCGACCGTCAACAGCCGCGGCTACATCTCAGGCTCGCGGCCCAGCACGCAATTCGACACGATCCTGCACACGGCCCCCATCGCGCGGGGCAATTCGGGCGGGCCGCTGCTCGACCAGTGTGGTCGCGTGCTCGGGGTCAACAGCTTCGGTGCGGATGGCGAAGGCGCCGATGGCGAATTCTACTTCGCCGTCAGCAATCGCGAGCTGATCCCCTTCCTGCGGGCGAGCGATGTCACCCCGCGCACCAATGGCCAGCCGTGTCGCTCGATCGCCGAACTGGACGCGCAGGAGCGGGAACGCGCCGCGCAGGAGCAGGCGCTGGTGCGGCAGGAAATCGCCGCCCGCGCGACCGCCGAGCGCGAACGGCGCGACCGCGCCCAGCTCGAGGCCGAGCTGCAGGTGCAGGAAAGCCGCGAGAACCAGATGGCGATGGCGCTTATCGCTCTGCTGATCGGTGTCGGCGGCGGTTATGCGACCTATCTCGCCTGGGGGCGCGAAGACGGCGAGAGGCAGCGCATGATCGCGGGCACGATCGCTGGCGTCGGCCTGATCGCTGCCTTGGCGCTGTGGTTTACGCGCCCCGGCCTTGATGCGATCGACCGCAAGGTCGCAGCGGCAATGGCCGAGGGTGACGAGAATGGCGACCCCGATGGCACCGCGCTAGCCTCGCCCGGAAACGCCAGCCTCACCTGCCGCCTGGTACCCGAGCGCAGCCGCATCACCGGCGCGCCTGCAGAAACTGTGGAATTCGACTGGGCCGAAAACGGCTGCGTCAACGGCCGCACGCAATACGGCTTCCAGTCGGGCGAATGGAGCCGCGTCTTCGTGCCCAATGACGAAGCCGCCGTCGCAATCAACCGCTACGATCCCGAGACCCGCACCTATCGTACCGACCGCTACTTGCTCACCGCCAGCGCCATGCGCGCGGCGCGACAAGCGCGTGAAGCCTACACGCCGCCCGCCTGCACGGTCGATGGCGCTGCGGGGCAGCTCGGCGACCTGCAAAGCGCAGTGACGAGCCAGTTGCCGGAGCGACCAAACGAGCGGCTGGTCTATCGCTGCGAGGTCAAGGACAGATAATGGAACAGGCACTGGTCTTCGCATCGATTGTCTTGGGCGTTGCTGTGGCATTCGAACTCGGCAATCTCGATCGGGTGCTGCGGTCGAAGCGCGTAAAGTGGCACTGGGCCCAGCCGGCATTCGCACTGTTTATTCTGTTGAGCAGCATCGCCTATTGGTGGCAGGCGGCCGGTCGCGAAGGGGCGATCACTTTCGCGGAATTCCTGCCGGTGATGTTCCAGCTCGTTATGCTCGTGCTGCTCGCTGCCGTATCTTTGCCCGACAAGGTGGACGCGGAAGGCGTGGACCTTGCAGCGTATTACCAAGAAAACCGAAAATATCAGTGGCTCCTGGTGAGCCTCTATTTCTGGTCGATCCATGTCGGCTATCTTGGACACGTTTTGCTGACGTCCAACAGTGTCCGCGACGTTGTCTTACGAGCGGGTCCCGACACGTTGTTCGGGCTATTGTTTATAGGCATGATCTTTGCCGCGCGCTGGCGTTGGATCGCTGCGGGCTTCGCTGTCCTCGCCCTGTCGCCGATTATCTGGGCCGCAAGAACTTTGGGGTGAGACTCCCCCTCCAGGCCATCGCGAGAATTGCCGTTTTAGGCCGCCAGCGCCTCGCCCGACAACGTTATCCGATGCATCTCGCGGCGGTGGCCGGCGTAGTCGTTGATCGCATTGTGCCAGGTCGTGCGGTTGTCCCAGATCGCCACCGTGCCCGGCTTCCATTGCAGGCGGCACTGGTTGTCGCCCGTCAGCGCGGCGGCGTAGAGCTTTTCGAGCAGCGGCAGGCTTTCCTCGCGCGTCTTGCCGACGATGTTGATGGTGAAGGCGCTGTTTACATAGAGCAGCTTGCGGCCCGTATGCGGGTGGCGGATCACCACCGGGTGCACGGCACCGGTCTTCAGATCCTGCCCGCGCAGGTTCTTGCCCATGTCGGTCTGCGCATAGAGGCCGTCGGTCTTGTAGACATGGTCGGCGGTGTGGAACGCCTCCAGCCCCTCGATCTCGGCTTTCAGGTCATCGGGCAGCGCATCATAGGCTGCGCCCATATGCGCCCATTCGGTATCGCCCCCGCTCGGCGGAAGGTCGCGCGCCACCAGCACCGAGCCCATGGCCGGGATCTGGTCGTAGGAATGGTCGGTGTGCCACGCCCCGCCGATATTGGTCGATTCATCCGCCTCTTTCTTGACGATCGCGATCTCGCCGTAATCGTCGTCGAGCGGGAAGTAATTGTTGATGTCGATCCCGCCCCAGCGCTTGCCGAAACGAATATGGTCCTCTTGCGAAAATTCCTGGTCGCGAAAAACGGCAACGCCGTGTTCGTAGATCGACTGCTTGATATCTTCCATTTCCGCATCGGTGCAGCTGGCGAGCTGGACGCCGGAAACTTCGACGCCGCATTTCGGCGCCATCGGTGTGGTTTGCATGGTTTGGTCCTCTCCAATCCGCTGGCGCAATTATGCGGGGAGTTATTGTTTTGCGCAAGCGCATCCGCGCTCGCGATTTCCTCGCTCAAGGGGCCTGCGGCCCAATCGCTGCGGGCGCGCAGTCGCGCTTGCAGTCGGCTGGCCGCCGACCGTGCTCCGCCACACGGTAGCGTATTTCATCTGGCGAGAGATATCGGCTTGGCTGCGGAGCGCCGAGCCGGCGGAGGCTCGGCAAGGGCGACCGCCCGCCCCGCAGCGGGTGCGGCTTGCCGCACGTCTAGCGAGGACGCAGCCACGGATGTGGCTGCATGAAACAAAAAAATCAAAGCCCGGCCCCACCCACCCTCACCTCAGTCAGCACCCGCGCCAGAGACCAATCTCGCAACATCCGTTCCAAAAACCGCATCGGACTCGGCTTGCCTTCGGGCATACCCGATGCTAGGCGCGCGCCAGCTTTGCCGGGGTGCCATTCCAGCATCCCAATCGGCCCAAGCGATGCATCGTTATTCTCCGGATCCAAGAGGACCTCAAGCGCGTGGATATTTCCGCCGGTATTCAGGCTAGCCTGGCAGGCCGTTATGCCTCGGCCCTGTTCGAACTCGCCGCCGAAGAAGGTGTCGTGACCGCGGTCGAGTCCGACCTCGACAAGCTTCACGCCGCACTCGGCGAATCGGACGATCTCAAGGCCGTGACCAACAATCCCGAAATCAGCCGCAAGGACCAGGCCTCCGCCATCGAAGGCGTCGCAGGCGTCCTGGGCCTCTCGCCGCTGACCACGAAGTTCCTCGGCACGCTGGCCGCCAATCGCCGCCTGTCGAAGCTCGGCGACATGATCCGCGCCTTCCGCACGATCGCGGCGGCGCAGCGCGGCGAAGTCACCGCTGACGTCGTCAGCGCGCATCCGCTCAAGGACGATCAGCTCGAATCGCTCAAGACCAAGCTGACCGCGCGCGAAGGCCGCACCGTGAAACTTTCCCCGACCGTCGATCCTGACCTGCTCGGTGGCCTCGTCGTCACCATCGGCTCCAAGCGCATCGACGGTTCGATCCGCACCCGCTTGAATACCCTCGCCAACGCGATGAAAGGCTAAGGCACAATGGACATCCGCGCCGCAGAAATCTCCAAGGTCATCAAGGACCAGATCGCCAACTTCGGCACCGAAGCGCAGGTCAGCGAAGTCGGTTCCGTTCTCTCGGTGGGTGACGGTATCGCCCGCATCCACGGCCTCGACAACGTCCAGGCCGGCGAGATGGTCGAATTCGCCAATGGCGTGCAGGGCATGGCCCTGAACCTCGAAGCCGACAATGTCGGTGTCGTGATCTTCGGCTCGGACGCCGAGATCAAGGAAGGCGACAACGTCAAGCGGACCGAAACCATCGTGGACGTTCCCGTCGGCAAGGCCCTGCTCGGCCGGGTCGTCGACGCGCTGGGCAATCCGATCGACGGCAAGGGCCCGATCGAAACGACCGAGCGTCGCCGCGTCGAGCTGAAGGCCCCGGGAATCATCCCGCGCAAGTCGGTCGACGAGCCGGTGCAGTCGGGCCTCAAGGCGATCGACGCGCTCGTTCCCGTCGGCCGTGGCCAACGCGAGCTGATCATCGGCGACCGTCAGACCGGCAAGACCGCCGTCGCGATCGACACCTTCATCAACCAGAAGACCGTCAACGAGAGCGACGACGAGAGCAAGAAGCTCTACTGCGTCTATGTCGCCGTCGGCCAGAAGCGCTCGACCGTCGCGCAGATCGTGAAGTCGCTCGAAGAGAACGGCGCCATGGAATATTCCATCGTCGTCGCCGCAACCGCTTCGGAGCCTGCTCCGCTGCAGTATCTCGCACCCTACACCGGCTGCGCCATGGGCGAGTTCTTCCGCGACAACGGCATGCACGCCGTGATCGTGTATGACGACCTTTCCAAGCAGGCTGTCGCCTATCGCCAGATGTCGTTGCTGCTGCGCCGCCCGCCGGGCCGCGAAGCCTATCCGGGCGACGTTTTCTATCTTCACAGCCGCCTGCTCGAGCGTGCGGCCAAGATGAACGACGACAATGGCGGCGGTTCGCTGACCGCCCTGCCGATCATCGAGACGCAGGCCGGCGACGTTTCGGCCTATATCCCGACCAACGTGATCTCGATCACCGACGGCCAGATCTTCCTCGAGACCGACCTGTTCTATCAGGGCGTGCGCCCGGCGATCAACGTCGGCCTCTCGGTCAGCCGTGTGGGCGGTGCCGCCCAGACGAAGGCGATGAAGAAGGTCTCGGGCTCGATCAAGCTGGAGCTGGCGCAGTATCGCGAGATGGCCGCCTTCGCCCAGTTCGGTTCGGACCTGGACGCTTCGACGCAGAAGCTGCTCAACCGCGGCGCGCGCCTGACCGAGCTGCTCAAGCAGCCGCAGTTCAGCCCAATGCCGTTCGAAGAGCAGACCGTGTCGATCTTCGCCGGTACCAATGGCTATATCGACGATGTCGCCGTCGACCGCGTGACCGAATACGAATCGCAGATGCTCAGCTTCATGCGCTCCGAGCATGCGGACATACTCAAAACCATCCGCGACACCGGCAAGTTCGAAGACGACACCAAGGCGGCCACCGTCGCCGCGCTCGACGCCTTCGCCAAGCAGTTCGCGTAAGTTTCGCCGTCATCCCAGCGGAAGCTGGGATCTCGTGCCGCGAGGTACGACCTAGTGGAAAGAGACCCCAGCCTTCGCTGGGGTGACGAAAAGGAGAGTTAAAAGAGTGGCTTCACTCAAGGAACTCAAGGATCGGATCGGGTCGGTCAAATCGACCCAGAAGATCACCAAGGCCAAGCAGATGGTCGCAGCCGCCAAGCTGCGCCGTGCGCAAGCCAATGCCGAAGCGGCCCGCCCCTATGCGGAGCGGCTGGCGGACGTGATGGCGTCGCTCGCGGGCAAGGTGTCGGGCGACAGCGCGCCCAGGCTTCTGGCCGGTAGCGGCAACGACCAGAAACATTTGCTGGTCGTCGTCAACACCGACAAGGGTCTGTGCGGCGGCCTGAACTCCAACATCGTCAAGGAAGCCAAGGCGCAGGCCAAAAAACTGATCGCCGCCGGCAAGGATGTGCAGTTCTACCTCGTCGGCAAGAAAGGCCGCGCGCCGATCAAACGCGACTACGAGAAGCAGATCGCCAAACATTTCGATACCAGCACGGTGAAGCAGCCCGGTTTCGAAGAAGCCGACGCGATCGCCAATGAGCTGATCGACATGTTCGAAGCCGGTGAATTCGATGTTGCGCATCTGGTCTATCCGACCTTCAAGAGCGCGCTCGTACAGGACCCGACCACCAACCAGCTCATCCCCGTCCCCTCCCCCGAGGGCGAAGGCACTGGCGGTGACGCTGTGGTCGAATACGAGCCGGGCGAGGAGGAAATCCTCGAGGAACTGCTCCCCCGCTACGTCAAGACGCAGCTGTTCGGCGCATTGCTCGAACGCGAAGCTTCCGAACAGGGCGCCTCGATGACCGCGATGGACAACGCCACGCGCAATGCGGGCGACCTCATCAACAAGTTGACCATCCAGTACAACCGCAGTCGCCAGGCCGCGATCACGACCGAGCTGATCGAGATCATCGCCGGTGCAGAAGCCCTTTAACGCCAGGATCCCCATGACGAAACGCGCTCTCCTCCTCCTTCTCCCCGCTTTCGCGCTGGCAGCCTGCGGCGAAGAACCTGCCGCTGAGCCGGCCCCGGTCGAAACCGCCACTGCGGAACCGGCGGAGTCGCTTGCGGCACCCGACGAGAATGTGTTTGCGTCAGTCTATGCCGCCGCCTGTCCGGATGCAGAGCCGGTCAATACCTCGGTCTGCAAGCGTCTCGGCATCGGCTCCGCAGATGTCTTGTGCGAGTATGGCCTCGGCGACGACGAATACCTCCGCAACAAGGCGACCCTCACCCCGGGCGACGGGGAATGGACGATCGCCGATCCCGAAACCGTTTGCGCCGCTGGCGCCTGAACATCTGAGCTAGGCTAAGGAAACGAACATGGCCACCGCACCCGTCCTTAATCAGACCACCAATGGCACGATCAGCCAGGTCATCGGAGCAGTCGTCGACGTGCAGTTCCCCGGCGAACTGCCCGCGATCCTGACCGCGCTGGAGACCGAGAACGGCGACACCACGCTGGTTCTCGAAGTTGCCCAGCATCTGGGTGAGAACACCGTTCGCACCATCGCGATGGACGGGACCGACGGTCTCGTCCGCGGCCAGGAAGTGATCAACACCGGCGCGCAGATTTCCGTGCCGGTCGGTCCGAAGACGCTCGGCCGCATCATGAACGTGGTCGGCGAACCGATCGACATGCGCGGCCCGGTCGGCGCCGACAAGGCGAACCCGATCCACGCTGAAGCGCCTGCTTTCGTTGACCAGTCCACCGACGCTGCCATCCTCGTCACCGGCATCAAGGTAATCGACTTGCTCGCCCCTTACGCCAAGGGTGGTAAGATCGGCCTGTTCGGCGGTGCCGGCGTCGGCAAGACCGTGCTGATCCAGGAGCTCATCAACAACATCGCCAAGGGCCACGGCGGTGTGTCCGTCTTCGCCGGTGTGGGTGAGCGTACCCGCGAAGGTAACGACCTGTATCACGAATTCCTCGACGCAGGCGTCATCGCCAAGAACGAGGCTGGTGAAGCCATCAGTGAAGGTTCCAAGGTGGCGCTGGTCTTCGGCCAGATGAACGAGCCTCCCGGCGCGCGTGCTCGTGTCGCTCTGTCGGGTCTGACCATGGCGGAATATTTCCGCGATGAAGAAGGCCAGGACGTGCTGTTCTTCGTCGACAACATCTTCCGCTTCACGCAGGCCGGTTCGGAAGTGTCCGCCCTCTTGGGCCGTATTCCTTCGGCCGTGGGTTACCAGCCGACCCTGTCGACCGACATGGGTAACCTGCAGGAGCGTATTACCTCGACCACCAAGGGTTCGATCACCTCGGTGCAGGCCATTTACGTTCCCGCCGATGACCTTACCGACCCTGCCCCGGCAACCTCGTTTGCTCATTTGGACGCAACGACCACGCTGAACCGCGCGATTTCGGAGCTGGGCATCTACCCGGCGGTCGACCCGCTCGATTCCACCAGCCGCGTTCTCGAGCCGCGTGTTGTCGGCCAGGAGCACTACGAAACTGCCCGTAAGGTCCAGGAAACGCTGCAGAAGTACAAGTCGCTGCAGGACATCATCGCCATTCTCGGCATGGACGAGCTGTCGGAAGAAGATAAACTCACCGTCGCCCGTGCGCGCAAGATCCAGAAGTTCCTGTCGCAGCCGTTCCATGTTGCCGAAGTCTTTACCGGCATCCCGGGCTGCTTCGTGCAGATCGAAGACACGGTCGCGTCGTTCAAGGCTGTGGTCGAAGGCGAATACGATCACCTGCCGGAGCAGGCCTTCTACATGGTCGGCGGCATCGACGACGTGGTCGAGAAGGCCAAGAAGATGGCCGAGGACGCGTAAGCATCATGGCCCTGCACTTCGAGCTCGTCACGCCCGAACGCCAGGTCCGCTCCGAGGACGTCCACATGGTGGTCGTGCCCGGCAGCGAAGGCGAGTTCGGCGTATTGGAGGGTCACGCGCCCTTCATGTCCACCATCCGCGACGGCGCAGTCCAGGTCTTCAAGACCGAAGGTGCCACACCGGAAGAGATCATGGTCGAAGGCGGCTTTGCCGAAGTCGGTGAGAACGGTCTCACGGTCCTCGCGGAGAAGGTCACCGAATAATCCTTCGGGTTAGAACCAGAAGAACACAAAACGACTAAAGGGCGGCCATGCGGTCGCCCTTTTTCGTTCGACGAACCGCCGACCTTGGCCTTCCGAACCCCTTGTTTTCGCTGCTCAGCTTGGCATGGTGCGCATCTGAACTTCATCCAGGGGACGCATCCATGAAATTCACTTCCATGCAGGCGCTTGCCGCCGGCCTTGCGCTGGCTACCGCCGTTTCACCGCTCGACGCACAGGATTCCAACACAGTGCTAGAACCAGAATACGAGGCCGAGAACGATCCGTTCATCTGGCTGGAGGAAACCCGCAGCGATCGCGCGCTCGAATGGGTGCGCGGCGAGAATGCCAAGACCGAAGAGGCGCTGCAGAGCGATCCCCGGTTCGAAGAACTCAAGGCCGAAGCGCTGGCTATCTATAACGCCGACGACCGTGTCCCGAGCATCAGCTTCACGCATTATGGCCGCGTCAACTTCTGGCAGGATGCCGACAACCCCAAGGGCATCCTTCGCCGCACCACGATGGAAAGCTGGCGGACCGACGATCCGCAATGGGAGACCATCCTCGATATCGACGCGCTGGCGGCGGCCGAGGGCAAGGAATGGGTCTATGGCGGGATGACCTGCCTGCCGCCCGACGGCACGCGCTGCATGGTCTACCTGTCTGACGGGGGCAAGGATGCGCGTGTCGTGCGCGAATTCGATCTTGAAACGCTCGATTTCGTCGAAGGCGGTTTCGAACTCGAGGAAAGCCAGGGCAGCGTCAGCTGGCTCGACCGTGATACACTGCTGGTGAGCCGCAACTTCAACGAAGATACGACGACCGAGAGCTTTTACCCCTTCACCACCCGGCTGTGGAAACGCGGCACGGCGATCGAAGATGCACCGGAGATCTTCCGCGGCGAAAAGAGCGACGTGTCGTCAGGTGCCTACCTGCTGCGCGATGGTGAAGCGACAATCCATGGCCGCATGGCTTACCGCGGCCTTTCCTTCCACGAACGCACCTATTTCTTCGAGAAGGACGGCGAGTGGCTGCAACTCGACATTCCGAAGAAGGCGAATCCCTACGGCATTATCGACGGGCAGATCCTGTTTTCGACCGATGTCGACTGGACCAGGGGCGAGCAGACCTTCCCCGCCGACGCCATTGTGGCGGCTGACCTGGAGGAGTGGAAGGCCGATCCCAATGGCGCCGACTTGACGCTGGTCTGGGCTCCAGGCGAACGCCAGACCAAGCGTGGCGGCGCGAACACCAAGAGCAGTATGTATGTGAATCTGCTCGACAATGTGCGCGGCAAGGTTCTCAAGTTCGACTACGAGGACGGCGCGTGGGTCAGCCGCGAAATCGACCTGCCCGACAATGCCACCACCGGCATCACCACCGCTTCGGACGAGACCGACGAAATCATGTTCGCGGCGACCGATTTCCTCACCCCGACGCGCTGGTTCTATGCCGAAGACGGTGTAACGCTCGAACAGGTCAAGGAAAGCCCGAGCCGCTTCGATGCCGAGGGCATGGACATCGAGCAGTACGAAGCGACCAGCAAGGACGGGACCAAAATTCCTTATTTCATCGTCAAGCCTGAGGGCATGGTGATGGACGGCTCAACCCCGACCCTGCTCACCGGTTACGGAGGTTTTCAGGTCCCGCGCCTGCCGGGCTATCTCGATTCGACCGGCAAGCTGTGGCTGGAGCGCGGCGGGGCCTATGTGCTCGGCAACATGCGCGGCGGCGGAGAGTTCGGGCCGCAATGGCACCAGACTGCGATCCGCGAGAACAAGCAGCGGACCTGGGATGATTTCATCGCCATCGCCGAAGATATCCAGGCGCGCGGCTTCACCAGCGCCGAACATCTCGGCATCCAGGGTGGCTCGCAGGGCGGCCTGCTGGTCGGCACCGCCTTCACCCAGCGCCCGGACCTGTTCAACGCGGCGATCGTGCAGATCCCGCTGTTCGACATGCTGCGCTATCACCTGATCGGGCGCGGTGCCTCGTGGATCGGCGAATATGGCGACCCGCGCATCCCCGAACAGCGCGAATGGATCGAGGGCTATTCACCCTACCAGAAACTGACCAAGGACAAGGACTTCCCGCGCATCTATTACGTCACCTCGACTGCCGATGACCGAACCCACCCGAGCCACGGCCGCAAGGCTGCCGCGCGGATGGCGGCTAACGGGCAGGACTACCTCTATTACGAGGACATGACCGGCGGCCATTCGGGCGGCGTCGACAACGAACAGCGCGCCAAGCTGCAAGCGATGCAGTGGGTGTACCTGATGCAGCAGTTGATGGATGCGCGTGCAGAGGGGGCGGAAGCGGCGGGCGCCGAATAGAAGCAGCGGCAATCGACGACGGATAGACATGGGCGGCTCCGCGTGAGCCGCCCTTTTCTATTCGTTCGTGGAAACTTCGATCATGACTTCGTTGCGCCGCAAGGGACCGGGCACCATCGGCGCATCGTAGAAAGCGTACTCGGCACCGCCGATCACTTCGAAGCCATTTGTCTCGATCCACTCGCGCAGGGCGCGCTCTTGCCGCCCGAGTTCCTCGCTTCCAGCGCGACCGGAGAAGGTGATGGCAGCAACAGTGCGCGTCGGCACTTCCTGCAACTGGATGTAATCGGGCGCGGCCGGCAAGGTCGCCATCGTATATTGGCGCGGCATTACGAAGCGGGTGCGCCACGCGCCCTGTCCGACACCGTCCTGCATCACCGGGGCGGTCATCGCGATCGCTTCCGCCTGGTCCTGCAAGACGGGCGAAGTCATGGCGATCTCCGCACCCGGTCGATCTTCGGCGAAGATATAGTCGGCCAGCCGCCGGAAGCCCGCGGCGAGCGCCCGTTCGCGCGGGCCGGCGTGGATCGTCTGTGCGATGATCATGGGCTCGTATTGCCTGAGTTCGATAACGCCATCACTCGCGATGCGTTCGTAGGCCTGCTCTTCGACCGAGCTGTACTGCGCGATGGCTGTGCCACCGACCGCGGTGATCGCCGCACCAATTGCCAAACTCAGGAATTTCAACACGCTACGCTCCATCGACCTTTCGATGAGAGCAATGGGGGACCGGATGATAAGTTCCGTCGACGAATGACTTATCGCCGATAGGGTGCATGGAAATCGGCAGGCTTGCCCTGTATCCAGGCGACAAATCTCGCCAGTTCCTCGTCTTCGAGCAGCCGCGCCCTATCCTCGCCGAAACGCCCCAACTCGGCATTGGTGAAGTGGGCGTGGATCGCCCGGTGGCAGATCGGGTGGACGGGCACGGTCTCACGCCCCTTCTTCGACTTGGGCACGGGGTGATGCCATTGCAGCCGCGTTTCGATGGCGCGCCCGCACAGCCAGCAGGCCAGTTCGTCAGCCATTACCCTGTGCGATGTCCGCCAGTGTGCCATTCGCGGCGGCATCATCCAGCAATATCGCCCGCTCCCGCTCGATGTGAGCGACGACGCTGGCGTCGATGCCGGTGCGAAATTCCAGTCCCAGGCGATCCGCGCTGACCCATTGCACGCGCGCGACCGCGCTGGGAAAATCGTCGATGGAAACGGCGACCGTATCGCCTGCGGATGTCGATGTGCCGGCCGGGACGATCAACAAGACGCCGTCGGTCGTCACATCGGCGATGCGGCAAGCAATATGGCGACCGGACAGGAATAGGTTGGCCGCAGGGCAGCCAATCTTCCCTCGTTTGCTTTGCTCGACCAAGACCGCACGCTCCCCCATTACAAAAGAAGACCGACTGTCGTGTCGGCTCATCTTGTGTTCAAGGGATTGCCGCGCAGGTGAGCCGGGTCAATCACATTTACTTTTTGGGCTCCGCCGCTTTCTTCTTTTTCATCGTGTCGTGGAAGCGGTCGGCCCAGCCCGGCTTCACCGATTGCTCGGCGCGCTCCATGCGTAGCTCGCCGTCCGCGACATCGCGGGTGACGGTGCTGCCCGCAGCCACGATCGCATCGGCACCGATCGTCACCGGCGCGACCAGCGCGCTGTTGGAGCCGATGAAGGCACGCTCGCCGATCACGGTCTGGTATTTGAAATAGCCATCGTAGTTGCAGGTGATGGTGCCCGCGCCGATATTGGCCTTCGCGCCGACGGTAGCGTCGCCGAGATAGGTCAGGTGGCTGGCCTTGGCCCCGGGCCCGAGGGTCGTTTTCTTCATCTCGACGAAATTGCCGATGAAGCTGTCTTCCTCCATCACCGCGCCGGGGCGCAGGCGGGCGTAAGGACCGACCTGGCAGTTGGGGCCGACCGTCGCGCCCTCCAAGTGGCTGAAGCTCTTGATATGCGCGCCGTCGGCGACTTTCACGCCGGGGCCGAACACGACATTGGGTTCGACGGTGACATCGCGGCCCAATTCGGTGTCCCAGCTGAAGAATACGGTTTCCGGCGCCTTGAGCGACACGCCCGCCGCCATCGCCTCCTCCCGCTTCAGCTCCTGCCACTGCGCTTCGGCAGCGGCGAGTTCGGCGCGGGAGTTGATCCCGGCGACTTCGCCCGGATCGTCCGTCACCACGACCGCGCTGTGGCGACCATCCCCGCGGGCGATGTTGACGATGTCGACCAGGTAGTATTCGCCTTGGGCGTTATCGTTGCCAACCCGGCGCAAGAGGTCGAACAGGTCCGCGCCCTTCACCGCCATCAGGCCCGAATTGCACAGGGTACACGCGCGCTCTTGTTCGCTCGCATCCTTGAACTCGACCATCTTTTCGATGTGGCCATCAGCATTGGCGATTACCCGGCCATATTGCAGCGCATCGTCGGGTTCGAAGCCCAGCACGACTACCGCCGGCGCATCCTGCTCGTGGAGCCGGTCGAGCATCATTTCCATCGTCGAGCTGCGCACGAAGGGCACGTCGCCATACAGGATGAGCACATCGCCTTCGTATCCAGCTAAATCGCTCTCGGCCTGCTGCACAGCGTGCCCGGTGCCATGTTGCGGCTCCTGCAAGCAGGTCTTGGCGCGGCCTTCGACCGCCGCTTCGAGCTGCTCGCGTCCGGCCCCGACCACGACCACTTTCTCGCTCGGCGCAAGCGCGTCGACCGAGGCCATCAGGTGGTCGAGCATGGCGCGCCCCGCGATCGGGTGCAGGACCTTGTGCAGGTCGCTCTTCATGCGGGTGCCCTTGCCCGCGGCAAGGATGACGGCGGCGAAATCTCGTTGGGTGCTCATGCGCGTGCCCTGCCAGCAAATTGTTGCAGTTTCCATAGCATAGCGGCATCGCAGGGCGCATGGCCGATTTTGCTTTCGACGCCGTGGGTTTCGACCTCGACGGCACGCTGCTCGACACCTTCCGCGATCTCGGAGCGGCGGTAAACCACGCGCTGGAGCTCGGCGGTTTCGATCCGGTCCCGGTCGATAGTTCGAAAGACCTGATCGGCGGCGGGGCCAAGATCATGCTGGGACGCACGGTCGAGCAGCAGGGCGGCATGCCGGAGGACGAGTTCCACGCGCTCTACAAAGCGATGCTGGGGTATTATGCCGAAAACAACGCCGTGTATTCACGCCCCTATCCGGGCGTGGAGGGAGTGCTGGACGATCTGGCCGCGCGCAATGTCACCATGGCCGTCGTCACCAACAAGTTCGAAGGGTTTGCGACTTCGATCCTGACTCAGCTTGGCCTCGCCGACCGCTTCGTGGCCATCATCGGTGGGGACAGCATGGGCAAGGGTCCTGACGGGCGACACCTCGCCAAGCCGCATCCCGATCCCGTTATCGAAGCACGCAAGCGCACAGGCGGTGCGCGCTTCGCTTTCGTCGGCGATTCATCCTACGACGTTGCGGCGGCACGCGGGGCCAATGTGCCTGTCGTCGTCGCCGCCTACGGCTATTGCGACAAGCCACCGCACGAGCTCGGCGGCGATGCGATAATCGAGCGATTCGACCAATTGTTGCCGACGCTCGAACGATTGTAACAGTGGTTCGCGAGCCTGCCCCTACGGCATGCGCGAATGCCGATTTGCGTGTTGCAACGCAGCAGGGAAAATGCCACCCAGCCGCCACGTTGACGGGCGCGTAAAGCTCGCGAAACCAGAAAATCACATTCCCCAATTCGTCTTCAGGAGGACATCCCCATGAGCATCTCATTCAAGGACAAGGTCGCCATCGTCACCGGTGCGGGCGGCGGTCTGGGTCGCGAATATGCGCTCGAACTCGCCCGCCGCGGCGCAAAGGTTGTGGTCAACGATCTCGGCGGATCGCGTGACGGCACCGGCCATTCGGACATGGCGCTGCAGGTGGTCGAGGAAATCGAGAAGGCCGGCGGCGAAGCGATGTCGAACGGCGGCAGTGTCACCGAATACGAGCAGATGGAAAAGATGGTTGCCGACGCGAAGCAGAAGTGGGGCGGCGTGCACGTCGTCATCAACAATGCCGGCGTCCTGCGCGACAAGACCTTCGCCAAGATGACGATGGACGACTTCCGCTTCGTCGTGGACGTCCACCTCAACGGTTCGGCCAATGTCAGCAAGGCGGCGTGGGAAACCATGCGCGAGCAAGCTTATGGCCGCATCCTTATGACCGCCAGCTCGACCGGCCTGTTCGGCAACTTCGGCCAGGCCAATTATGGCGCGGCCAAGCTGGGCCTTGCCGGTCTCACCAAGACGCTCCAACTCGAAGGCGCGAAGTACAACATCAAGGTCAACACGATCTCGCCGGTCGCTGGCACGCGCATGACCGAAGACCTGTTTCCCGAAGAAGCCTTCAAGCTGTTCGACCCGGTCAACGTGGTTCCCGCGGCCCTTTTCCTCGTCAGCGAAGATGCCCCGACCAACGCCATCGTCGGCGCCGGCGCGGGTGGCTTCCACTCGGCATGGACGGTGATGAACGACGCCGTCTGGCTGAAGGACGAAGACCGCACAGTCGAAGGCTTCGCCGCCAACTGGGACAAGATCAGCGAGTTCGCCAACCTCAAGGCGCCGCAGAGCGGCTCCGAACAGTCGGGCGCGATCCTGACCGCCATGCAGAAGGTCACGGGCACCGGGCCAAGCAGCGCGCGCGGCTAACGCCCATTTCTGCGGATGAGAACGGGGCCTCGCATTCCGGTGCGGGGCCTCTTTCCGTGGAAGTCAGTCCCCGATCGACTTGAGCAGCCGCCGCTCCATCGGAGCAAGCACCCCGGCCAGCTCATGCCCGCGCTTTAGGATCTGTCCGTGCTCGCCGAACAGCGCCCACATGCCCTGCTTGTTGCGTAGGGACGGACGCTTCTCGACCCGCGCTTGCGGACGCTCGGCGGCGCGGCGGAAAGCGGCGAAAACGGCTGCGTCCTTGGTGAAATCCATCGCGTAATCGCGCCATTCGCCGGCGGCGACCATGCGGCCATAGAGCTCCAGGATGCGCTGCAGTTCGTCGCGCTCGAAACCGACCTGGTTGGGCTTGCGGCCGGGAAACGCGACGACGGTATCGCCGAGAGGTGATTTCATCAGCTGTCGGTCCCGCTCCGCCGGGCGGTTTCAGGCTCGGCTTCGGCGGTGCGTGCCTGTTTCAGCTCGTCGATCTCTGCCCTCAGCGAGTGCAGCTCGCCTTCCAGCTTCTCTATGCAGTCGATCCGGTTCCCCTCGGCATCCTCGCAGGGCGTGCCGTAGGGGAGGAATTCGCGCGCCCATTCCTCGGCCGGAACGAGTGTGGAGCGAGCCTTCATGCCGATCATGGTCGCGCCTTCGGGCACGTCTTCCATCACCACGGCATTGGCACCGATGCGTGCGCGCTTGCCGACGGTTATCGGGCCGATCACCTGCGCGCCGGAGCCGATAATGACATTGTCCTCGATGGTCGGGTGCCGCTTACCGCCGACCCCGTTGGTCGGATTGGTCCCGCCCAGGGTAACGCATTGATAGATGGTGACATCGTCGCCGATTTCGGCAGTCTCCCCGATCACCGTAAACCCATGGTCGATGAAGAAGTTTTTCCCGATCTTGGCCCCGGGGTGGATGTCGATTGCGGTGAGGAAACGCCCGATGTGGTTCACCAGCCGGGCAAGGAAATAGAGATGGGCTTCGAACAGCCAGTGCGCGGCCCGATGGAAGCCGAGCGCCCAGACACCGGGGTAAAGGAGTATCTCCCAGCGCGAGCGCGGGGCCGGATCGCGGGCGCGGACGGAATCCAGATAGGCGGTGAGCCCGTTCAGCATTGGCGGGGTTCTCCCACTTTTGCGACCTTGGACGCCCTCAAAACAAGCGCGCCTGTTCAGGCCCTTGTACAGCTTCCAGCGCGTCGCGCCAAATTCCCAGCGTCGGCGCCACTTTGCGTTCGAGGCTCAGGCGGTCGATATGACCGACCAGTTTCTCGATATCGGCAAAGCTGCGCGTTGCCCTTGGAATCAGGTAGGTAAGGGCATCTTCGCCGAGCGCAAGGCCACGCCGTGTCGCATGGCTGAGCACGAGATCGCCCAGCATGGCATCGTCCGGCGTGCCGATTTCGACGTGGAGCGCGGCTCCGAGGCGCGATTTCAGGTCGGGCAGCGTAATGTGCCAGCTTTCCCCGTCGGCGATGAGCAGCAATTTCTCCCCATTTTGTTGCGCCCTGTTCCAGCGATGGAACAGCGTCGTTTCGCTTTCGCTGTCCGCTCCGTCGATCACTGTCGCCTTGCCCTGCTCTTCGACCCAGCGGCCCAGCAGCGACTTGCCCGAGCGGGGCGGCCCCATCAGGATGGCCGTGCCGAACGGCCAGGCGCTCGGCTCTGCCAGCGCTTCGATGATCCGCGCATTGGCATTTCCGACCACGATTGCCGCAGGGTTGGATGAATGCCCGTGCGCCAGCGGCAAGGCGATCTGCGAAAAGCGAGCCGGAGCGGGCACGACCGCCTGGCCTAGCGACTGATACGAAGCGCGTTGCTGCCCTGGGTCACGGTGAACCCGCGCGCACGCAGTGCTCCGGCAAGTTGCTCGAGGCTGCCCGAATAGCTCACCTGCATCACCGAAGTGCCGCCGATCCCGACGCTGCTCGGCGCGGCGGCGCGGACGCCCGGGGTCGCGCGCACTCCGGAGAGCGTCGCGTCGAACGATCCCGCATCGGGTGTAACGAACTGGACCACGAAGGTGGCAGAGGTTGCGGCCTCGGTCGGCGTCGGCGCAGGCGTCGGAGCAGTCTCGGCACCCTCCTCTCCTTCGCTCCCTGCCGCCGCCGCGGCTGCCGCGCGATCTTGCGCCTGTGCCGCGCGCCCCGCCTCGATCAGGCGCTGCAGTTCCGGGCTCACCCCGATATTGCGCTGGTTGAGCGTCGGGTCGGGTCGCAGCTTGCCCTCGGCCAGGGCCGCTTCGAAGACATCGTCGAATCGGTTGACTGCCTGCCGCATCATGTCCGGAACGGCTTCCGGATTGGGCGCGGTGAGCGTAAAGCGGTCCAGATAGCGATTGTCCGGCCCGTAGCGAGCGGTGAAAGTCCCTTGGACCGGCCCTCCCGGATATTGGTAATCGAGCCGGGCGATCGGCACCAGCACATCAGCGGCACCGAACTGGTCGAGGATGTTGCTCCACCACGCGCGGCTGCGGCGGCTGGTCTGGCCGTAGGTAATGAGCAGAGAGTCCCCGCCAGCGCCAGAGGGGCGGACATAATCGATCCGGCTCGAGCCCGACTGGTATTCGGCCCAGGCCCGCTGCCAGTCGTTGCGCTGTTCGTAAACCAGCGCTGTTCCTCCGGTCATGAGAACGGGTACCAGCAGCATCGGGGCCGAGCGAGCCTGCGCCCCGCTGCCGCCGAGATAGCGTCCGGCACGCTGGCGATCGAAGATCACGCCCAATGTCGCGACATAGCGGCGCCCGCCCAGCCGCTCGCGCTCGACGACGATGGCGGAGACCATGCTCTGCAGCTGCCCATCGGATATGTTCGGCCCGTCGAGTTTTTCCCATGCTTTGCGCAAGGCTTCGAGATAGCCTGCCTCGCGTGCATCGGCGGCGGTGTCGCCGGTGACGTCGACCTCGATCCCGGACACGTCGATATCGCGGCTGGCGGTAACGACAGGAATGCCGCGCTCGCCCTCGACCTGCCCGAACAGGGTCGACGTCATCACCGCAATTCCCACGCCGAGCGCTGCCAGGAGCGCCAGACCTGCGATCAGGATGCGGGTGGGGAGGTGTGCGATCAGTGCCATGGGGAAAACCGCGAGCCTTTTGCCGAAAGCCACGTGCGATTCCAAGCGCGAAAGACTAAAGGTCGTGGCATGTCTGCGGATAGTTCTGGAAAAACCGGCTATACCTATGCCGATGCCGGGGTCGATATCGATGCCGGCAACGCGCTCGTCAAAGCGATCGGACCGCTGGTGAAAGCCACGATGCGCCCCGGCGCGGACGGCGAGATCGGCGGCTTCGGCGGATTCTTCGACCCCGGGGCGGCCGGGTACAAGGACCCGCTGCTGGTCGCAGGCAATGACGGCGTCGGCACCAAGCTCAAGCTCGCGATCGACACCCAGCGCCATGATACGGTGGGTATCGATCTCGTCGCCATGTGCGTGAACGATTTGATCGTGCAGGGTGCCGAGCCGCTGTTCTTCCTCGACTATTTCGCCACCGGCAAGCTGCAAAACGGCGTCGCCGAGCGCGTGATCGCGGGCATTGCCGAGGGCTGCAAACTGGCCGGATGCGCGCTGATCGGCGGGGAAACGGCGGAGATGCCCGGCATGTATGCCGAAGGCGACTACGACCTCGCCGGCTTCTGCGTCGGCGCGGTCGAACGTGGCGAGCAGCTGACCGGCACGAAGGTTGCGCCCGGCCATGTCCTGCTTGGCCTCGCCTCATCGGGCATCCACTCCAACGGCTATTCGCTGGTCCGGCGGCTGGCGGCGGACAAGGGCTGGAAGCTCGACCGCCCCGCCCTGTTCGACAACGAGCGCCTGCTGATCGAGCATTTGCTCGAACCGACGCGGATTTATGTCGCCAGCCTGCTGCCCGCAGTGCGCGCAGGCGAAATCGACGCGCTGGCGCATATCACCGGTGGCGGGCTGCTGGAGAATATTCCGCGCGTGCTGCCGCAAGGCGCGCATGCGGTGATCGATGCCGATGCGTGGGAACAGCCGCGCCTGATGGCTTTCCTCCAGGCGCAGGGCGGCATCGAACCGGGCGAGATGGCGCGCACTTTTAACTGCGGGATCGGAATGGTCCTGGCGGTCACGCCGGACAAGGTAGAGGCGGTGACGGCGCGCCTGAACGAGGCGGGCGAAACCGTCCACCGCATCGGAACGATCGAGGCGGGTGAGAAAGGCTGCACCGTGCGCGGCTCGACAGGCACATGGTCCGCCACCGCCGATTGGGAAACCCGGCATCTTGGCTGAGACGCCGCTCGCCAAGGTGGCCGTGCTGGTTTCGGGCAGCGGGACCAATATGGCGGCGCTCCTCTATGCCAGCCGCCTCCCGGACAGCCCCTACGAAATCGTCCTCGTCGCCAGCAACGATCCGAACGCGGGCGGCCTGTCGTTGGCCGAAGCCGAGGGTATCCCGACCTTTGCGCTCAGCCACAAAGGGATGAGCCGCGAGGAACACGACCAGGCGATGGACGCTGCTGTTCGAAGTTCCGGCGCAGAATATATCGCGCTCGCCGGATACATGCGCATCCTTTCGGACGAGATGGTCACGCGGTGGGAAGGCCGGATGCTCAACATCCACCCGTCGCTTCTGCCCAAATACAAGGGATTGAAAACCCACGAACGCGCGCTCGAGGCGGGCGACGAATTTTGCGGCACGTCGGTGCATCTCGTCACCAGCGAGCTCGACGGTGGCCAGGTGCTGGGGCAAGCTCCCGTTGCGATCATGGACAGCGACACGCCCGAAACGCTCGCCTACCGGGTCAAGCTGGCCGAGCACCAGCTTTACCCGCGCGTGCTGGCCGACTTCGTCTCGCGCCCGTTCGATTCCGGCTGGCTTCTGGAACGGGTGCGCGCGCTGGCGATGGCGCTTCCCGAAGCCGAGGAGCGCCCCAGCCACGGCGCGCCCGGCTGGCGCACCGGCGGCATGAGCGGGAAGTATTTCGCCTATTTCAGCGACCGGCACCACGGCGAGGATAATATCGCCCTGCTCGCCAAGACCAGCGGCACCGACGAGCTGATGGAACTCGTCGAGCGCGATCCGGACGCATTCTACAGACCCGCCTACTATGGCGCGAGCGGCTGGGTCGGCGTGATCCTCAACCGCCCGAATTGCGATTGGGATCAGGTCGAGTACTGGCTGAAGCGCAGCTGGCAGGCGGTCGCACCGAAGCGCCTGACCAAGATGATGGATGTGGCTGACGAGTGTTAGGTCCGCTTGCGACCCAATTGCGGATATGCAGATGTTCGGGCATCTACCTGCAAATGAGCCAACCGCCCTCCAAGTCTGAGCGCATGGAAGTCCGCAAAGCGATTGGGAACCGATCTATTCCCGGACCGAGTGTGCCGCCAACGCATCGCGGGCCGGATTATCTTTCCGCTCATGCGTGCTTCGATTGCCGAAAGTCTTGGAAACTGTCTGAAGACAGCGCGGCCGTTTGTCCTGAATGCGGGGAACCAGCGCATTTCATGGGCAGAGCGTTTAAGGCACCGAAGAAATCAGACAAGGAACAATGGAACAAAGCCGAGAGGCTTTGGAATGCTGGCTTTCGATTCTTTCCCAACACTGGTAGGCGAGATGTTGAGCCGTATCCCGAGCGTCTGAGAGATGTCGACGAGTTCGTTAGGCAAAACCCGAACCATCCATTTCGAGTGCAGAGCTAACGTCCGCTTCCCACCCAATTCGCGACACAAAAAAGGCCGCCCCGATCGGAGCGGCCCTCTTTGAATTCGCTTGAGCGCGAGGCTCAGCCGACGATCTCGTCCTCGTCGAAGAAGAAGTCGATCTCGATTTTCGCGTTCTCTTCGCTATCCGAGCCGTGGACGGTGTTTTCGCCGATCGACAGGGCGTATTCCTTGCGGATCGTGCCTTCGGCGGCTTCGGCCGGGTTGGTCGCGCCCATAACGTCGCGATTGCGCTTCACGGCGTCTTCGCCCTCGAGCACCTGCACGACCACCGGCTCGCTCATCATGAAGTCGACGAGTTCACCGAAGAAAGGACGTTCCTTGTGAACCGCGTAGAAGCCTTCGGCCTGTTCGCGGGACATGCGGATGCGCTTCGAAGCGACGACGCGCAGGCCGGCCTCTTCCAGCATCTTGGTGACGGCGCCGGTCAGGTTGCGCTTGGTGGCATCGGGTTTGATGATCGAAAAGGTGCGGGTGACCGCCATGGGAATTTCCTTCAGTCGAATTGTCGGGGGCGAAATTGGTTGCGCGCGCCCTTAGCGCCGCCGCGCACGACGGGCAAGCCTTGCCGAAGCGGCGTAGCGCTCCCTAGTTTCCCGAACCCTCGCTCACCATCAACTGTACGCTCGTGGCGCTGCCCTGCTCACCCGCATTGACGGAGAAGGAAGCACCGCTTGCGCCCTCACCCGCCAGCGCCCGGCTTTCGCCCGTTGTCATGTCCATCTTGATATCGATGCCCGCCGCCTCGGCTTCGGCCTTGTAGTAGGCGATGATCTCGTCGGGCGTGGCGTTGGTCTCCATCATCACCAGCGAGCCTTTCTCGCCGTCGCTGTCGATATTGGTCGCGCTGAGGACGGTCGCGCCGGGGTAGACTTTGAAGCCCAGCGGCAGGCGCGCCCGGACATTGGGGCCGGTCTGCATCGTTGCCGTGCCGTCTTCGGTGGTGATGGTCGCGTTCGTTTCGCCGCTGTTCTCGTCGACGGAATAGTCCATGCGTTCGCCGTCCTCGCCCTCGAGCGTGCCGGAGGTTTCCGAACCGCATGCGGCAAGCGCGAGCGCGGCGATGACAGGCAGGACGATACGCATGGAATTCTCCCGAGACTGCTGATCAGGCGACCTTGGTCCATTTGCCGCCTTCTTGTCGGAAGAATGATCGCTCCAGACCATCGGTTCCGTCAAGGGCGCGCCAGGTTGCGCGTGCAGCCTCCAGCGTCTCGTCGCTGAACAGCAGGAAGGCGCGCTCGAAACCGTGCGGATCGCGCCATTCGCCGTCGGCAAAGATTACATGACTCGCACCGTTGGCGGCCTCGCACGTTTCGCCGAGAAGGATCGGCTGGCGCTCGGCATGGTCGGCCGACGCCTCGCCATTCGCCAGGAAGTGCTCCGGCTTCGCTTCCCACAGCGCTTTCGCAATCGCCGCCCGCTTCTCGTCGTCCTTCGCGACGACGAGCAGCCGTTCGCCTTCATCGAGAACCCTCGCAGCGATCATGGCCACGACCTTGTCTGCCGGATCGCGCGAAAGCTGCCAGAAGTCCGCTTTCATTTTCGCCTCACCCCGCATTCTTCGCGCTGCGGCGGCAGCGCTCCGAACAATACTTCACGTTGTCCCAATCGCGCTCCCACTTCTTGCGCCAGGTGAACGGCAAACCGCAAAACGCGCAGTCCTTGCTCGGCAAGTCGGACTTCCTGCGCATTCTGGGCATTATATTCGGCCTACCGCTTCGCTACTTGAGGCTAGAGGTTACCCTTCCAGCACGTCGCGGACGTATTGATCGATGATCCGCACGCCATAGCCGGTCGCGCCCTTGTCCCACGTCTGGCCTGCCTTGTCGGCCCACACCATGCCGGCGATGTCGCAATGCGCCCACGGGCGATCCTTGTCGATGAAGCGCTGCAGGAACTGCGCGGCGGTGATCGACCCCGCCCCGCGCGGGCCGATATTCTTCATGTCCGCGATCGGCGAGTTGAGCAGCTTGTCGTATTCCGGCATCAGCGGGAAGCGCCACAGCTTGTCTCCGGTGGACTTGCCGGCAGCCATCAGCTTGTCCGCCAGATCGTCGTCGTTGGAGAAAATCCCGCCGTGCTCGCTGCCGAGCGCGATGATCATCGCGCCGGTCAGCGTTGCGAAATCGACCACTGCAACCGGATCGAATTCCTTCTGCGTCCAGTGCAGCGCATCGCACAGGACCAACCGCCCCTCCGCATCGGTATTGAGCACTTCGATCGTCTGGCCCGACATCGACGTGACGATATCGCCCGGACGCATTGCGCGGCCATCGGGCATGTTCTCGACCAGCCCCACCACACCAACGACATTGGCCCTGGCCTTTCGCTTGGCCAGCGCGACCATCGCGCCGGCGACTGCACCGGCGCCGCCCATGTCCCATTTCATGTCTTCCATGCCGGGCCCGGGCTTCAGCGAGATCCCGCCGGTATCAAAGGTCACGCCCTTGCCGACGAAGGCCATCGGGCGCTGGCCCGGCTCGCCGCCGTTCCATTTCATCGCCAGCAGGCGCGATGGTCGCTCCGACCCGAGCCCCACGCCAAGCAGCGCGCCCATGCCGAGCTTTTCCATGTCGTCGTCGGTCAGCACCGTGATCTCGATGCCAGTGCCCTGCAGCGCATCGCGGCATTGCGCGACGAAGCTTTCGGGATAGAGCTTGTTGGCGGGCTCTGCGACCAGGTGACGGGTGAATTCGATGCCTTCGCACAGCGCCTCCTCCACATCCCACGCGGTTTGCGCGGTGCCCGGCGCGCCAACCACGATCGCGTCGGTCAACGTCTTCTTCTGCTCGTCCTTCATTTTGGTGCGATAGGCATCCTGGCGCCACGTCCGCAGCCGCAGGCCGAGCAAGACCGATGCGATCTCCTCGCCGGTCAGGCCGCTGTCTTCGAAGTCGAGCACGATCGTGCTTGCGCCCGACGACAGGTACTTGCCCGCCAGTGCCGCTCCGGCCTTCTCGCAATTGATGTTGCGGTTCTCGGCATCTTTCGAACCGGCACCGGCCAGCGCCACGCGGACCACGGTGCCGTCGCGTTCGACGAACCCTTCGAAGACCTGCCCGGAACCGCCTTTGAAGCGCGCCGCGCTCGCGCCTTCCGTCAGCGCGCGTTCCAATCCGTCGGGCAAGGACCCGCGGTTGCAGACATGCGCCACCAGCGTGGCATCGGCAGGACGGCTATCGGCGAAAGTGATTTTCATGAGGTCTCCGGAAGAGGCATGTTTTCTTCGTCTAACGCGCCGTATCGCAGGCGTTTCCACGCTCTGCCGCATGCGGCGTCACAGGGCGATTGCGATTAGGATGCCCAAGTGCAATAGGCAAGCCATGCACCGCCCCGGAGCTCCTGCCTTGCCCGACCTGCTGCTCCGCGCATCGCGTGCCGGGGCAGGCGCGCTGGCTTTGGCGGGCCTGTCGGTTCCGACGCTGGCGCAAGACGAGACGGTCGACGCGGCCAGCACAGAGCAGCGGCAGGAACCGCGCGCGATCGATTTCGAGGCCGACGTCGTCGATTACGATTCCGGGCAGGACGTTGTTTCCGCACGCGGCAATGTGGTCCTGCGCAGCGAGGATCAGTCGGTCCGCGCCGATGTCGTGCGGTGGGATCGCTCGACCGGCGTCATCGAAGCGATCGGAAATGTCCGCTTCGTCGATCAGGACGGCAACCAGCTTTATTCCAGCAGCGTCGAGCTGACCGACAAGTTCGAAGCAGGGGCAATGGAAGACCTGCTGCTGGCGCTGCGCGAGGGCGGGCGACTGGCGGCAGAATCAGGCGCGCGCGGCGAAGACGGCACCATTGTGCTCGATCGCGCCGCCTATACCGCCTGCTCGGTCACCAATCCCGACGGCTGCCCCAAGGACCCCAGCTGGCGAATCACTGCCGAGCGCGTCGTTTACGATCCGGACGAACGCCGGGTGCGCTTCCGCGGGGCCTATCTCGAATTGTTCGGCGCGCGCCTGCTGCCGCTGCCGGGTCTGAGCGTGCGCACCGATGGCGGCGCGATCAGCGGATTCCTCGTGCCCGACATCAGGCTGTCGGAATCGAACGGCCTGGAAATGACCGGCGAATACTATTTCAGGCTCGGCGACAACAAGGACGCCAAGCTGGGTACGAGCGTCTATACCGAAGCGCCGCCGATGGTGTTCGGCCAGTATCGCCAGCTTACCGAAAAAGGCGCCTTCCAGATAACGGGCTACGGCACCTACAGCCGCCGTATCTCCGATTTCACCGGCATCGCGACGAGCGAGCAGGACTTCCGCGGGTATGTCGATGCCAATGGCACGTTTCAGTTCGACGAGAACTGGAGCCTCAACGCTTCGCTGCGGCTGGCCAGCGATCGGACCTTCCTGCGCCGCTACGATATCAGCCGCGACGACCGCCTACGCTCGATCGTCGAGCTCGAACGCATCGAAAGCGACAGCTATTTCCAGCTCGCGGGCTACGCCACGCAGACCCTGCGACTCAACCAGGACCAGGGGCAGGTACCGATGGCCTTCCCCGTACTCGATTACCGCAAGCGGCTGGACGAGCCCGTGCTCGGGGGCAAGGTGGAGATGCAGCTCAACACGCTGGCGATCGTGCGCGATGTGGGTCAGGATACCCAGCGGGCCTTCGCCAAGGTGCAGTGGGACCTGCGCAAGATCACTCCGATGGGGCAGGTCGTCCGGTTCACCGCGCTCGCTCGCGGCGATGTCTATCATTCAAGCCAGAATGCGCTGACCCAAACCGCGATCTATCGCGGCAATCCCGGCTGGCAGGCGCGAGGTATCGGTCTGGCGGCAGTCGATGTCCAATGGCCCTTTGTCGGGCCTGCGTTCGGCGGAACGCAGGTTTTCACGCCGCGCGTGCAGGTGGTCGCGACGCCGCCGATCCGCAATCTGGCGGTGCCTAACGAGGATGCCCGCGCGATCGATCTCGAGGATTCCAACCTCTTCGCGCTGAACCGCTTCCCGGGTTACGATCGGGTCGAGGACGGCGTACGCATCACCTACGGTTTCGACTGGGAGCTGACCCGGCCCGGCCTGAGGGTGAAGACGACGCTCGGCCAGAGCTACCGGCTCGACAAGGATACCGATATCCTCGTCGACGGGACCGGCCTGTCGGAACGCGTGTCCGACTTCGTCGGCCGCACCGAGGTGCGCTTTCGCGACTTCGTCTCGCTCACGCACCGCTACCGCCTCGACAAGGACAATCTGGCGATCCGCCGCAACGAATTCGATGCGACCATCGGCAGCCGCAGGACGTATTTCGAAGTCGGCTACCTGCGCCTCGACCGCGATATTGCGCAAGGCATCGAGGATCTGCAGGATCGCGAAGAGGTGCGCGCCGCTGCCCGCCTTGCCTTTGCCGATTACTGGTCGATCTTCGGAGCCGGCGTCGTCAACCTGACCGATCGCAACGAGGACCCGACCTTCATCTCCGATGGCTTCGAGCCGATCCGCACCCGGCTCGGCATCGCTTACGAGGACGATTGCCTGGAACTCGGCTTCACCTGGCGGCGCGATTATGTGGACCAGGGGGACGCCCGGCGCGGCGACACGTTCCAGTTCTATTTCAGCCTGAAAAGTCTCGGATTCCGATAGCGACACCGCCGTGGAGCAATGCCGGATTGGCTTGACCAGCCAAACGCGCTAGATCGCGCCACTCATCAAGGGTTCAGCCACGTTTCGCCATGCGGCACGGCCACGAATTTGCCCTGTCATGTCCATATGTTGGACGGGAATATGACGGCGGGGCGCAAGACAGGAATGATTGTGTTCACAACCGCTCTACCGACCGTTTTTGCCCGCACTGCAACGGCACTGGCCGCTTTCAGCCTCGCCGCGTCTCCGATCGCGATTGCCGCCCAGGAGGCAGCGCAGGATGCCGACCAACCGGCGGCGGCTCCGAACCCGCTGGGCATTCCGGACAATTTCTCGCTGCTGGGCGAATCGAACCCCAATGTCCGCAAGGCAACCGCCGTCGTAAACGGCTCGGTCATCACCGGTACCGATATCGATCACCGCACAGCGCTGGTGGTCGCCTCCGCGCAGGGTGAACTCGCCGAGGAAGAGATGGTTCGCGTGCGGATGCAGGTGCTGCGCAACCTGATCGACGAGACGCTGCAGGTGCAGGAAGCAGCGGCGCAGGAGATCAATATCACTGCTGACGAAGTGAACCAGCGCTATGCCCAGCTGGCGGCGCAGAATTTCGGCAACCAGCCCGACGCGATGGATGCCTACCTGCTGTCGATCGGCTCTTCCCCCGCTTCGCTCAAGCGCCAGATCCAGGGTGAGCTCGCCTGGCAGCGCCTGCTGCGCCGCAACATCGCGCCCTTCATCAATGTCTCCGAAGAGGAAGTGAACGACCTCATCAAGCGGCTCGAGGAATCGCGCGGTACGGAAGAATACCACATCATGGAAATCTACCTGCCGGCGACCGCCGAGACGCGGCAGGCGGTGATCCAGAACGGGCAGCAGATCATGGAGCAGCTGCGCGGCGGAGCGAGCTTCCTCGCCTATGCGCGCCAGTTCTCCGAAAGCTCGACCGCGGCAACCGGCGGCGACCTGGGCTTCGTGCGGCTGGAAACGCTTCCGGCCGAGATGGCCACTGCTGCACAAACGATGCAACCCGGCCAGCTGACCGGTCCGGTCGAAATTCCGGGCGGTTTCGTGATCATTTATCTGCGTGACAAGCGTGCCGTCCTGACCGCCGATCCGCGCGATGCGCTCCTGAGCCTCAAGCAGATTTCGATCTCGTTCGAAGAGGGCATCTCGCAAGAGGAGGCGACGTCGAAAGTCGAAGCTTTCGCCGGCGCCGTCGGCTCGATCCGCGGCTGCGGCGATGCCGAGCGTGCCGCGCAGACCGTCGGTGCCGAAGTCGTGACCAACGACCAGATCCGGGTCCGCGACTTGCCCGAGCAATTGCAGGGTTCGATGCTGGAATTACAGGTCGGCCAGGCGACCCAGCCGTTCGGATCGCTGCAGGAGGGTGTCCGTGTGTTGCTTCTGTGCGGTCGCGACGATCCGCAGGCTGCCGACGGACCGAGCTTCGACGTTCTGATGAGCCGGATGGAAGAGGAGCGCATCCAGAAGCGCGCCCGCCGTTACCTGCGCGATCTGCGCAACGACGCCTATATCGAGTACAACTGAGCGGGTGGGCGAGCCGCAGCGCCCGCTCGCCGTTTCGCTGGGTGATCCGGCCGGCATCGGACCGGAAATCATCGTCCATGCCTGGCGCATGCGCGATTCCGCAAATTTAGCACCGTTTGCGGTGGCGGGCGGTGCGAATGTTCTGCGCTCAGCGACGGAAGCGCTGGGCGTTCCATGCCCCATCCAAGAGATTGACGATATCGCTGAGGCGAACTCCGCTTTCCTGGAGGCGTTGCCGGTGATCAAGGGGCTGGATGGAGCCTACCTCCCCGGCGCGCCTGACCCGATCGGCGCCAAACTGGCTCTGAAATCGCTCGAAATGGCGACCAGGCTTGCCACCGCTGGCCACGCTTCGGGGGTCGTGACCGCCCCCATCGCCAAGGGTCTGCTCGAACAGGTCGGTTTCACCCATCCCGGCCAGACCGAATTTCTCGCCGCCGCCTGCGGGCTGCCGGAAGATGCATCAGTGATGATGCTCGCCGGGCCGAGCCTGCGGGCCGTGCCGCTCACCGTCCATTGTCCCCTCGCCGAGGTTCCCGGCCTGCTCAGCATCGGCCTGATCGTCGAACGCGGACGGATTGTCGCTTCGGCCTTGCAGCGCGATTTCGGCATTGAGCGTCCCAGACTGGCGGTCACCGGTCTCAATCCGCATGCGGGCGAGGACGGCAAGTTCGGCAACGAGGAGCAGGACGTTATCGCCCCCGCCATCGCCGAACTGCTCGCAGACGGCATCACCGCGACCGGCCCGCATCCGGCCGACGCATTGTTCAGCCCGCACAGCCGGGCGGGCTTTGATGCGGCGCTATGCATGTATCATGACCAGGCGCTGATCCCGGTGAAGGCGCTCGATTTCGACCAGGGGGTCAATGTGACGCTGGGCTTGCCGATCGTCCGCACCAGCCCGGACCATGGAACAGCCTTCGACATTGCCGGACGCGGCACCGCGCATCCGGGCGCCATGGTTTTCGCTTTGCTCATGGCAGGCGAATGCGCAGCGCGCCGGGCCGATGCCTGAGCTTCCGCCGCTGCGCGACGTCATCGCGAAACATGGCCTCTCCGCCTCGAAGGCGCTGGGGCAGAACTTCCTGTTCGATGCGCAATTGCTCGACCGCATCGCCGGAATCCCGGGTGGTCTCGAAAACCGGGCCGTGCTCGAAATCGGGCCTGGTCCCGGCGGGCTCACCCGCGCTTTGCTAAAGGCCGGCGCGCGCGTGACGGCGATCGAGATGGACCGCCGCTGCCTGCCTGCGCTTGCCGAGCTGTCGGAGGTTTACCCCGGCAAACTATCCGTCATCCATGGCGATGCGATGAAGCTCGATCATGCCGAATTGATGGGCGAGCCATTCGCTGTCGTCGCCAACCTGCCCTACAATGTCGGCACCGCTCTCTTCGTGCGCTGGCTCGGCGGCGAGACTTGGCCGCCGCAATGGACGTCGCTCACCTTGATGTTCCAGCAGGAAGTCGCCCAGCGGATCGTCTCCACACCGGGCACATCGGCGTACGGCCGCCTCGCCGTGCTGGCGCAATGGCGCAGCGCCGCCAGCATGCCGATGAAGGTTCATCGCAGCGCCTTCACACCGCCGCCCAAAGTGATGAGCGCCATCGTGCACGTGACGCCGGACGAGATGCCGGAGGGCGTGTCGGCCCGCACGCTCGAACGCCTGACCGAAGCTGCCTTCGGCCAACGCCGCAAGATGCTGCGCCAGAGCCTGAAAGGCGTACCCGGCGCGGTGGAGACATTGGCTGAGGTTGCCATCGAAGAGACGCGGCGGGCCGAGACGGTGACGGTGGAAGAGTTTGTGGCGCTGGCGCGACGCCTCGGCGCTTCGCGACCCTCATCCAACTCCGGCTAAGCGCTCAAGCGGCAAGCCTGCGTATCCTTCTCCCACCGGGAGAAGCACAGCGCAGCTTGCGCGCGCATCGCGCTGGCGAAGCTTGGATGAGGGTGACCGGTCCGACGTCACCGACACGGACTGCTCGCCGCCGTGTAACTCCGCCCCCAGCTCCGAAATCCCTCGGCATCGATATGGAATCGCCCGCCTGCATAATTCGGTCGCGAGGCATCGTAATAGGCCCCAAGCCCCATCCGGCTACCCGGCCCCGCCGCATCCTGCATGGCACAGAGCCGCTGGTAGAAATCCGGTCCGCTCTTTCCATCCACCGTACGCAGATCGAGCGCCGAGAAGTCCAGGTGGTTGCTGCGGCTCGCCCCGCGCGCGCAGGTGTTGAGATCGGGCGTGCGATAGGACGACAGCACCTCGACCTCGCCCACGCGCGGCTTCACCTCGTCGCGCACCAGCCGCAGCGCCGGGACGATATTGGGCCATAGCTCACGCGGCGGGATGCGGAAGACCGGTAGATCGCAGCGCCGCGCATAGTGCCCGTCGATGCGGGTCAGCTGCCACACCGGCACGACATCGCTCACCCCCTGCGCGGTCAAATACTCCAGCAGCGCCGCATGGCCTTCGGCCCGAGCCGGATCTTCATTTAGCCAGCTGTCGAAGGCCGTGCGCGATGTCGGTGACAGCATCGTGCCGGGAATGCGCAGAAGGTCGGGCCCGCGCGAGATCAGCACGATCGCCAGCCCCGCCAGCAGGATGAACCAGGCCATTCTCTGGTACAGCGAACTCACACGTATTGAACGGAATAGCGCGCGTCAGGCTCCCGCTTTCTTGCGCAGCCGCCATTGATGCAGCAGCGGCTCGGTATAGCCGCTCGGCTGCTCCACGCCTTTGAACACGAGATCGCAGGCGGCCTTGAACGCGAGGCTCGTTTCCCAATTGCCTGCCATCGGCTCGTAGGACAGGTCGCCTGCATTCTGCTCGTCGACCTTGGCGGCCATGCGCTTGAGGCTGTCCATCACTTGGTTCTCGCTCGCCACGCCGTGGAGGAGCCAGTTGGCCATGTGCTGGCTGGAGATGCGCAAGGTGGCACGGTCTTCCATCAGGCCGACATCGCTGATGTCCGGCACCTTGGAACAGCCGACGCCCGCATCGATCCAGCGCACGACATAGCCGAGCAGGCCTTGCGCATTGTTATCGAGTTCCTCGCGCACTTCGTCTTCCGGCCAGTTCGTCGCCTCGGCGAGCGGGATGGTGAGCAGCCGATCGAGGCCGGGCGCTTCGCCGAGGTCCCGCTGGATCGCAAACACGTCCTCGCGGTGATAATGCAGCGCGTGGAGCGTCGCCGCGGTCGGCGACGGTACCCAGGCCGTATTGGCCCCCGCGCGCAAATGGCCGATCTTCTCCAGCATCATCTTGCCCATCAGATCCGGCGCGGGCCACATGCCCTTGCCGATCTGCGCGCGCCCCGACAGGCCGCAAGCCATGCCGATGCCGACATTGCGCTTCTCGTAGGCATCGAGCCAGGCGCTGCCTTTCATCTCGCCCTTGCGCATCATCGGCCCGGCCTGCATCGAGGTATGGATTTCGTCGCCCGTCCGGTCGAGGAAACCGGTGTTGATGAAGACGATCCGGTCGCGCACCGCGAGAATGCACGCAGCGAGATTCGCCGAAGTGCGGCGCTCCTCGTCCATCACCCCAACCTTAATCGTGTGGCGCGGCAGTTCGAGCAAATCCTCAACCGCGTCGAACAAGTCATTGGTAAACGCACATTCTTCCGGGCCGTGCATCTTCGGCTTGACGATATAGATGCTGCCGGTGCGCGAATTGCCGTATCGGCCAAGTCCCTGCACATCATGCGCGCTGATCGCGCTTGTGACGACGGCGTCCATGATGCCTTCGGGGATCTCGCTGCCATCCTCCAGCAGGATCGCAGGATTGGTCATCAAGTGCCCGACATTGCGGACAAACATCAGGCTCCGGCCTGGCAGCGTCTGCGCCTCGCCATGGGTATCGGTGTAGCTCTTGTCGCCATTCAGCGCGCGGGTCATCGTGCGCCCGCGTTTCTCGAAGCTCTCCTGCAGATCGCCGCGAATGATGCCGAGCCAGTTGGTGTAGGCGAGCAGCTTGTCTTCGGCATCGACCGCCGCCACCGAATCCTCGCAATCGGCGATCGTCGTCAGCGCACTTTCGATCACGACATCGCTGATGCCGGCCTGGTCGGACTTCCCGACCGAACTCTCGGGGGCCCATTGAACTTCGATGTGCAGGCCGTTGTTTTTGAACAAACGGCCCTTCTCGGTCTCGCCGACATACTGGCTCTCGTCGGCAATCGCAATGCCATCGGCCTCGATACGCTCCAGCGTAAGGTCGGCCCAACTGCCGGACTTCAGCGGCACCGCCTCATCAAGGAACCTGCGGGCCTCGGCGATCACCGCCGCGCCGCGTTCCTCGTCATAGCCACCGGGTTTTGCAGGCGGCGCGTCGAGCGCATCGGTTCCGTAGAGCGCGTCATAGAGGCTGCCCCAGCGGGCGTTGGCGGCATTCAGCAGGAACCGCGCATTGAGGATCGGCACCACCAGCTGCGGCCCGGCCATGGTCGCGATTTCGGGATCGACGTTCTGCGTGCCGATAGTGAACGCATCCGGCTCCGGGACGAGGTAGCCGATCTCGCTCAGGAACGCTTTGTAGGCTGCATGATCGTGGCTTTGTCCGCGGCGCTTGCGATGCCAGGCGTCGATTTTGGCCTGCAGCTCTTCACGCTTGGCAAGCAGGTCGCGATTGCGCGGAGTGAAGCCGTGGACCAGGTTGGAGAAGCCCTGCCAGAATGCGTCTGCGTCCCTGCCCAGGGGTGCCAGCACCTCGCCTTCCAGGAACGCGGCGAGCGCAGGATCGATCTGCAGGCGGGCTTTGGTCGTGTAGTCGGTCATGGGTCCTCACTCAGGGGGCCGCGCAGCTCGGGCGAACTGGCGGGAAACATTGGCGCTATCTGTCTGGGGAGGACGCAAGCGCCTATGGCTTAGGGGACGAGCAATTGCAACGGGTTGGAAGGGGTGAAAACCCCCGCTAGAGCGGTTGCCGATGAAACCATCCTATCTCGAATCCATAGATCAGGCGGCGATGTGCGAACAGGCTTTGGCCTGGAGCGCCGTCAATTCGGGTACCGGCAATCTCGACGGTCTGAAGACTGTCGCTGGGATGCTCGCCGATGCCTTCGCTGCCCTCCCGGGCGAGGTCGAACTGCGCGACCCCGCACCGGTCACGGCGATCAGCGCGGACGGGCAGGAATTCGACAAGCAGCATGGCCAGCATCTCGTCGTGCGCGTACGCCCCGATGCGGAGCGGCGGGTGGTGCTGACGGGGCATATGGACACGGTGTTTCCAATCGATCACCCGTTCCAGGAAAATAGTTGGCTCGACGACGATGTCGTCAACGGCCCCGGTACCGCCGACATGAAAGGCGGGATCGCGGTCATGCTGCATGCACTGCTGGCGCTCGAGCAATCGGAACACGGGCGAAGCCTCGGCTACGACGTGATGATCAACTCGGACGAGGAAACCGGTTCGCTGTCTTCCGCCAAGCTGATCGAGGAACTTGCGAACGGCAAATATGCCGCCCTCACTTACGAACCCTCGGCGACGCCCGAAGGCACCCTCGCCCATGCGCGCGGCGGGACAGGCAATTACTCACTGATCGTCAAGGGCCGCTCCGCTCATGCGGGTCGCAATCCGCAGGACGGGCGCAACGCGCTGGTCGCGGCGGCAGCGCTGGCGGTCGGCCTGAAGGACCTGCAAACCGAGGATTGCCCGGTCAATCCGGCCAAGATCGAAGGCGGCGCGGCCAACAATGTCGTGCCCGACAATGCCGTGCTGCGCTTCAACATCCGCCCCAAGGAACCGAGCGCGGGTGAGCGGTTCGAGGCGGGATTGCAGGGGCTGATGGCCGCTATCCGGCAGGCACATGAAGTCAGCGTCGACCTGCATGGCGGCGTCACGCGCCCGCCCAAACCGGTCGACCGCAAGGCGCAGCGCCTGTTCGATCTCGTCCGCGATTGCGGGGCAGAGCTTGGCCAGCATATCGACTGGCAATCGACCGGAGGCGTGTGCGACGGCAACAACATCGCCGCCTGCGGGGTGCCCGTCGTCGATACGATGGGCGTGCGCGGCGGCAAGATCCATTCGCCCGACGAATTCATGATCGTGCCGAGCCTCAGCGAACGCGCGGCACTCAGCGCCCTTGTTTTGCACCGGCTGGCATCGGGAGATGAGCTTTGAGTTTCCGCCTGCGCGCCGCGCGCACCGAAGATATCGAACCGCTCTACGAAATGGCCAAGCTGACCGGCGGCGGCTTCACCAATCTGCCCGCCGATCGCGATGCGCTGGGCGCAAAACTCGCCCGGTCGAGCGATGCCTTTGCCAATCCGGGCGACGAGCTGGTCGACGAGCAATTCGTGCTGGTGCTGGAAAATGCCGAGATCGGCGCGGTACGCGGCACCTGCCAGCTGATGACGCAGGTCGGACAGCAATGGCCGTTCTATTCCTATCGTCTCAACACGCTGACCCAGCACAGCCAGGAACTGGACCGCACAGTCCGCGCCGAACTGCTGAGCCTTGTGACCGACCTTGAAGGATCGAGCGAAGTCGGCGGGCTATTCCTGCATCCCAACGAACGCGCCGGGGGCCTCGGCCTGCTGCTCGCGCGCAGCCGTTACCTCTTCATCGCCATGCACCGGGCGCGCTTCGCCGACCGCATCCTTGCCGAACTGCGCGGCATTATCGATGAGCGTGGCGGCTCTCCCTTCTGGGACGGCGTGGCCGGGCGCTTCTTCGGTATGAGTTTCCAGGAAGCCGACTATTTCAACGCCATCAACGGCAACCAGTTCATTGCCGACCTGATGCCCAAGCATCCGGTCTATGTCGCCATGCTCGACGTGGAAGCGAAGAAGGTCATCGGCCTGCCCCACCCCACCGGCCGCGCCGCGATGCGGATGCTGGAGAAGGAAGGCTTCCGCTACGAGGGTTATGTCGACATTTTCGACGGCGGGCCGAGCATGATTGCGCGCACCGACGACGTGGTGAGCATCGCGCAGGCGCACCAGGGGACGGTGGCCGATATCGCGCTGGAGACGGGCGAGAAGGCGCTGCTGGCAACCGGTCGCCTCACCGAATTCCGCAGCTGCTACGGCGCGCGCGAGTTGCGCGATGACGGCTCGGTCGCCATCGACGCGCATGCCGCCGATCTGCTCGGTGTGGGCAAAGGCGACACGGTCTGGAGCGTGGCGCGGTGAGCTATCCATCATCCCGTCATCCCAGCGAAAGCTGGGATCTGGTTCAGGCACGCGCGAGCATGCCGCAAGAGATCCCAGCTTTCGCTGGGATGACGAGGTAAATTCATGTCCCTCGCAGAAATCAACTTCGACGGCATCGTCGGCCCGTCGCACAATTACGCCGGCCTCAGCCTGGGCAATATCGCCAGCGCCAGCCACAAGGGCGATCCGTCCTATCCGCGCGCCGCCGCGCTGCAGGGGGTCGCCAAGATGCGCGGCAACATGGCTCACGGGCTGGCGCAAGGGTATCTATTGCCTTTGCCGCGACCCAAGGTGGAGACGCTGGCCCGGCTGGCGGTCGATCCATCCGCCGATCGCGCGCTGCGCGCCGCGGCATGGTCCGCCTCCAGCATGTGGACCGCCAATGCCGCCACGGTCAGCCCGGCGCCGGACACCGCAGACGGAAAATGTCACTTCACGCCCGCCAACCTCGTCACCATGGTGCACCGCGCACAGGAATGGCGCGACACCAAGGCTCAGCTCGACATCGCCTTCGGCGACACCGCGCATTTCACCGTCCACCACGCAGTGCCGCCGAGTTTCGGCGACGAAGGCGCGGCCAACCATATGCGTTTTTGCGAAGGGCATGACGCGCCGGGCGTCGAAGTGTTCGTCTATGGCAGGCCGGGCGGCAAATTCGCCGCGCGTCAGCATGAACAGGCCAGCCGCGCTGTCGCCCGGCTGCATGGTCTCGATCCTGCGCGCGCTCTGTTTATCGAGCAGAATCCCGGTGCCATCGAGGCCGGGGCGTTTCACAACGATGTCGTTGCCGTCGCGAACGAGCGCGTGCTGTTCACGCATGAAGAGGCATTCGCCGACCAGAAGGGCGCTTACGACGCGATCCGCGCCGCTTTTCCCGCTCTGGAAGTCGTGGAAGTGTCGTCCAGCGCAGTGAGCCTGGCCGAAGCGATCAAGACCTATCTCTTCAACGGGCAATTGCTGACGCTCCCCTCCGGCGAGATGGCGCTGGTCGTTCCCGAAGAGTGCCGCGAGAGCGCGAGCGTATGGGCCTGGGCGGAGACGATGATGGCTTCGAATGGTCCGATCCGGCGGGTCATCCCGGTCGATGTGCGCCAATCCATGGCCAACGGCGGCGGTCCCGCCTGCCTGCGCCTGCGGGTGGTCGCCGATCCGGCCACGGTCGATCCGCGCTTCCTGCTGAGCGAGGCGCGCGCCGATGCCATCGAGCAGGTGATTGCAGCGCATTGGCCCGAGCAGATCGACCCCTCCGACATCGGCGATGAAGCCCTGGCGAACACCGTGCGCACCGCGCGTGGCAAGCTATTGGAAGCGCTCGACCTCATGCAACTGGGTTAACGCGCTTGCCGCTTCGTCGGCGAGCTTTACACTGCGTGCGTCATTAACCACTGCAAATGGCAGGCCAGCGTGGATGGCACGTCGCTTGCAAAGCCAGAGGTTAACGCAGGAAAGGCACGCGAGAATGCTCAGGAAATTCGGCCGGTTGTTCGTGATCAAGAATCGCTTTGAAGCGTTTCTGATCATATTTGCACTGGCCATGGGCGCGATGGATCGCGGCAGCCACTATCTCGAAGCGATGCCCAACTGGCTCGGCTGGACGCTATTCGTCGCCTGCGGCGGTGCGGTGATGCTGGGCGGCGCGAAAATCCTCGACGCGCTGCATTACGAGCGCGAACGCAAAGAGGCCGAACTCGAAGCCTGCTGAGTTTTAGCTGAAAAATAAAGTGGGGGTTTCTGTTGCTAGCTACCCCGCGGTTTCGTTTTCGCGGGGCGAGGACCGTCGCGCTAGCTGCACTCATGGTTCTCTCAAGCAAACGTAAGGTGGGGGGTTCTGTTGCTAGGCCCCCCCGGGCCCCCGGAATCCGCTTCTGTTGCCCGGTGGGTCCAACCGCGCTTTAGCTTTGTAACGTTAGGCCGTTAGGCCGTCATGTTACGCTGCGAGAGCGAGTGCTTCGTTATCGTTGGCACTTGTGTGTTTTGAACAGTTTTGCGGGATACTCAGCCCGGGTGAAAACAATGCCTTTCAACACACGTCGATCCTGGTTCGGCCCCATCAGGAAGCGCCTGTAAATATGCGCTTTTTGGTGGAGCCGCCGGGTACTGCCCCCGGGTCCGTTGCGTCTATTACACACCGCAGTTTATCACCATAGCCCGCCGAAACGGACAGGTCCCATATAAGCGAAAACGCCTTAATGTGAAGTGAGCGAGACCGGCTGCTAGCCCATCGGCCCCTTTTCCGGCGTCGAATCCGGCTTGCTCGCCCCATCCGAACGCAGCTCGGCGAGGATCTTCTTGAGCACATCGAGCTGCGGGTCGGTCGGCACGTCGTCGCTCTTGGAGCTGTCCTCGGTCTCGGCCTGCCGCGCCTTGATCTCGTCGCTGACCTTGTTGACGCTGCGCACGAGCATGAACAAGGCAAAGGCCACGATCAGGAAGTTGATCAGCGCCGTGATCAGCGCGCCGTAGCCGATCATCGCGACACCGGCCTCTTTCAACTGCTCGTAATTGTCGAGCGCGCCTTCATAGCCTTCGGGGATCTCGCCCAGCCGCAGGAACCAGTTGGAAAAGTCGATATCGCCGAATATCCAGCCGATCAGCGGCATGAGGATCGCTTCGGTCAGCTGGGTGACGATGCCGCTGAACGCCGCGCCGATCACCACGCCGACGGCGAGATCGACGACGTTGCCGCGCGCGATGAATTTCTTGAATTCCGTCCCAAGGCTCATGATAGCTCCTCCAATGGTGTAGCGCTGCTGTGTCATGTCGCCTAAAGCTTGCCAAGAGAGCAGCTTGCGGCTTGAACCGGGCAGCGACTGTCCTATATAGGCAACACACATACATTCCGGAGGGACTTTGCATGAACATTCGCTCTGCGTTTCGCTCGATCGTACTCGGTCTGGGCGCGCTTTCGCTTGCAGCTTGCGGCATCAACTCGGTGCCGGCGGCCGAAGAAAACGCCAAGGCCAAGTGGGCCGACGTCGAAGCGCAATTCCAGCGCCGCGCCAATCTCATTCCCAACCTCGTCGAAGTCGCGCAGGGCGCGGCCGAGAATGAGCGCGGCATCCTGACCGAAGTGACCGAGGCACGCGCCCGTGCGACCGGCATCAACATCGACGCAGACGACCTCGGCGATGAAGCCAAGATGCAGGAATTCGCCGCTGCGCAGAGCCAGCTCGGTGCCGGGCTCGGTCGTCTGCTGGCCAGCTTCGAGGCCTATCCGCAGATCCAGTCGAACCAGAACTTCCTCGCTCTCCAGAGCCAGCTGGAAGGGACCGAGAACCGCATCGCCGTCGCCATCCGCGACTATAACGAAGCAGTGCGCCAGTATAACACCACGATCCGGACTTTCCCGGACACGATCGGTGCCAACATCATTCACGGCGCGGAACCGCTCGCGCCCTACGAAGCTGCAACCCAAGGCGCCGAGGTCGCACCGACCATCGACATGACCAACGGCAACTGAGGGGACCGTTGACCGCGGTCCACTCGCTGTTAGCCAGGCTGGCCTTTGCCATCGCTGCTCTTGCGGCAGTGGTGGCGGGGCCGGTGTCGGCGCAGGATTTTCCCGCCTTGAGCGGGCGGGTGGTCGACGCGGCCGACATTCTTTCAAACTCTGAAGAGGCCCAGCTGACCGCCAATCTGGCAGCGGTGGAGGAGCAGAACGGGCGACAATTCGTGGTGGCGACGATTCCCGATCTCCAAGGCTATCCGATCGAGGATTACGGCTACCGGCTCGGGCGCGAATGGGGCATCGGCGATGCAGAACGCAACGACGGGATACTGCTGATCGTCGCGCCCAACGAGCGCAAGGTGCGGATCGAAGTCGGCTACGGTCTTGAAGGCGTGATGACCGATGCCCTCAGCAAGGTTATCATCGAGCGCAACATCATCCCGCATTTCAAGGCCGACAATCTGCCGCGCGGGATCGAGGCAGGCAGCGACGCCATCATCCGCCAGATCAGCCTGCCCGAAGAGGAGGCACTGGCGATCGCGTCGCAGGCGCAATCGCAAGGCACCGGGAGCCGCTACGAAGGTCTCGGTACGATTGCCAAAATCGTCCTCATCTTCGTGTTGCTGGCGCTGCCATGGGTGTTCTTCATCCTGCCGATGATCATCTTCGCCAAGCTCTATCCGAAGCGGTACAAGAAGTGGAAGAAGCGCCGCAGCCGGGGCGGGCGTATCTACAGCGGCGGCTCGCGCTCCTATTCGAGCAGCAGCAGTTTTTCAGGCGGCGGCGGGTCCTTCGGTGGCGGCGGCGCGAGCGGGAGTTGGTAATGCAGGTGGTATCGCGAGTTCTCGTCATGCTGGCGCTGGTCTTCAGCGTCCCGGCCATGGCGCAGAGCTTTCCCGAATTGAGCGGCCGGGTGGTCGACCAGGCGAATGTCATCCCTGCCGACGTCGAAGCGCAGCTGACCGAGAAGCTCGCCGCGCTCGAGGCACAGACGCAGCGGCAATTGGTGGTCGCCACCATCTCCGATCTCGAAGGCTACGATATCGCCGACTACGGCTACCAACTCGGCCGCGCCTGGGGCATCGGCGATGCGGAGCGCAATGACGGCGCGCTGCTGATCGTCGCGCCCAACGATCGCAAGGTCCGGATAGAAGTCGGCTACGGGCTCGAGGGATACCTGACAGACGCGATCTCTTCGCTGATCATCCAGAACCAGATCCTGCCAGCCTTCCGCGAAGGCGACCTGCCTGGCGGCATTGTCGCAGGCACCGACAGCATCATCCAGCAGTTGCAATTGTCGCCGGAAGAGGCGCAGCGCGTCGCCGCCGAGGTGAGCCAGCAGCGTCAAAGCGATGGCGGCTTCCCGGTCGGCGCGCTGATCTGGCTCGGCGTGATCTTCTTTTTCTTCGTCCTGCCGCTGATGCGCGGGCGCGGGCGTCGCCGGCGCTATCGTGGCCGAGGGCGCGACATGTCCGATACCGCGCGCGACATCATCCTGTGGGAAGTCGGCACGTCGATCCTCAGCGGCATGCTGAGTGGCGGCGACGACTGGGGCGGCGGTGGTGGCGGCTTCGGCGGAGGCGGCTTCTCCGGCGGCGGTGGTTCATTCGGAGGCGGCGGCGCCTCGGGGGGTTGGTAAGACATGGCATATCTGAACGAAGCGCAGCACAAGATCGTCTCCGACGCGGTCGGTGCGGCCGAGGCGAGCACATCGGGCGAGATCGTCACGGTCCTCGCCGACCGATCCGATGGCTACACCGATGTGATCCTGGTCTGGGCGGCAGTGGTGTCCTTCACGCTCATGAGCATATTCGCCGCTGTCCCCCAGCCCTTCATGGATTTCTACGACGGGCTGTTCGGCGGGTGGGACCATGAATGGACCACCGGCGAGCTCGCCAGCATGACGATCCTGCTGGGCCTGCTCGGCTTCGTGCTTACCTGGGCGGTGCTCAGTTGGGACAGGCTCACCTTTCTCGCCGTCCCGGGCCCGGTGAAGACCGCCCGTGTGCACCAGCGCGCGATCAAGCATTTCAAGGTCGGGGCCGAGCGCCGCACCACCGGGCGCACCGGGATCATGATCTACCTGTCGATGCGCGAGCACCGTGCCGAGATCGTTGCCGACGAACCGATTGCCAAACTGGTCGATGCCGAGGTCTGGGGCGAGGCGATGGAAGACATGCTGGTCGAGATCAAACAGGGCCGGATCGCCGAAGGCATGGCCGCGGGAGTCCGCGATGTCGGGGTGGTCCTGTCCGAACACTTCCCGCGCACCGACGATGACGAAAACGAGTTGCCGGACCGGTTGATAGAGGTGTGATGGTGATTGAGCATTCTACTCCCCTCCCGCTTGCGGGAGGGGTCGGGGGTGGGCGCGGAGCCACCAAGGTTGGCATGGCCCACCCCGCTGCGACTAGGTCGCTAGCGCGACCAAATCTCGCTGCCCCTCCCGCGAGCGGGAGGGGAACACCATGACAGACCCCGATGCCAACCTGCCCGAAGAGATCATGTGGCAGGGCAAGTTCGTTACCGCCAAACGCCGCGGACGCTGGGAATATGCCAGCCGCTCGCGCGGCATCCGCGCCGCCGCCATCGTCGCCATCGACGACGAAGGGCATGTCCTGCTGGTCGAGCAATGTCGCGTGCCGCTGGGCCGCGTCTGCCTGGAAATCCCCGCTGGCCTGATCGGCGATCACGAGGGGCAGGAAGACGAAGACGCGGTCGAAGCGGCGATCCGCGAGCTGGAGGAAGAAACCGGCTACCGCGCCGGCCGCATGGAAGTGATCGGCGAATTCTATTCCAGCCCTGGCATGGTCAGCGAGGCTTTCACACTCATCCGCGCACACGACCTCGTGAAGGTCGGCGAAGGCGGCGGGACCGATAGCGAGGACATCACCATCCACCGGGTCAGACTGCGCGACCTGCCGCAATTCGTTGCGGACTGGCGCAAACGCGGCCACGGTGTCGATGTTCGGATCGCCATGCTGATGGCGCCGCATTTTCTGGGAGAGGATTTTAGATGACTGGACGTGTAGCGGGCAAGATGGCGCTGGTTACCGGGGCTGCGCAGG
The DNA here is from genome assembly GCF_000013005.1 of Erythrobacter litoralis HTCC2594. Lineage (GTDB taxonomy): Bacteria > Pseudomonadota > Alphaproteobacteria > Sphingomonadales > Sphingomonadaceae > Parerythrobacter > Parerythrobacter litoralis_A. The sequence continues at coordinate 1,825,141 of NC_007722.1, forward strand.
GACTGGGAGCGCAGCATTGCAAGACGCTCGCTGCCGAAGGCGCCAAGGTGCTGTGTACCGACATCAATGGCGATGGTGCTGCTGAAACCGCCGCCGCGATCAATGCCGAACATGGCGAAGGCACCGCCTGGTCGATCCAGCACGACGTTACCGATCGCGCGCAATGGGATGCCGCCGTTGCGATGGCGCGCGACGAGATGCGCGGGCTCAACGTGCTGGTGAACAATGCCGGGATCGGCGTGGCGGGCAATATCGAGACCTGCAAGCTCGAAGACTGGCACCGCTGCTTTGCGATCAATGTCGACGGCATCTTCTATGGCTGCCAGGCCGCCCTGCCCCTGATGCGGGAGCATGCACCCGGTTCGATCATCAACATCAGCTCGATCGCGGGGCTGATCGCGAGCGATACGATGCCGGCCTACAACGCGTCCAAGGCGTCTGTGTGGATGCTCAGCAAGTCGATCGCGCTGCATTGCGCCAAGAACAATATGCAGATCCGCTGCAACTCGGTGCATCCGACTTTCGTCGATACGCCGATCCTCGACGGAACGGCGAAGCATCACAATCTCGACAAGGGTGTCTTGCTGGAGAAGCTGGCGCGGCAGATCCCGCTCAAATTCGTCGGCGAGCCGAGCGATATTGCCAATGCGGTGCTGTATCTGGCGAGTGATGAGAGCAGGTTCATGACCGGTGCGGAGCTGAAGCTCGACGGCGGTATCTCGGCCATGTGAGAAGCGATCAAACCTCGCTCGTCATCCCAGCGAAAGCTGGGATCTTTCTCAATTAGATTCGACCCGGTGGATCGAGATCCCAGCTTTCGCTGGGATGACGGACTCCGTCAAAGGAGTCCGTCAATCTGCAATCAGAGCGATTGCGGCATAGACCAGGATCAGCGATCCGAAGCCGATCAGCGTGCCGGCGACGAAGCCGATGCGGACCAGCATGGGGTCCCAGCCGAAGTAGTTGGCGATACCGGCGCACACGCCCCAGATCTTGCCATTGCGGCGGTCCAGTCGAAACTCTTTCGACGGCGGGCCGCCCGGATTGGTGTTACGGATCTGGTTCACACGATCACTCCACTGGGGGTTCCGGGGACGATGGCGAATGCCATCACGAGAGTGGAAATGGCAACTGCCGTGAAGGCGGCGAAGATGCGGTTTCCAGAGGTCAGAAAGTCGAACATTGGGGTCTGTCCTTTCGGGGGTGGTGAATGCCTGTCGATCAGGCGATCAGCGAGGGGGTTGCGGGGACGATCGCGGTAGCCATGGCGAGAGCCGAGAGAGCGAAGGCGAAAGCAGCGGCGAAGAGGTTGTTGGCATCGAAGGTCATTGGGGGTCTCCTGATGAGTGTGTTGGGTCGGGGGTTAAGCGATGAGGGTCGGGGTAGCCGGGACGATCGCGGTCGCCATGGCAACTGCGGAAAGGGCGATGGCGAAAGCGGCGGCGAAAACACGGTCGAAATTGAAGGTCATTGGGGAGTTCCTTTCAGTCTTTGTTCGTTCTGCGGGACCATCCCGCTTGACGCCCAACACAATGCAGGAGGTGTGCCAGTTTTGAAGAACGGGAGAATTCTGGGGTTTTTCCCGCTAGGCGCCCGTTCAGCTTCGTTCATGATTCCGAAAGGTTGGCATATTTTCCCAATTGGTGGGATTGGGCTTTTTCGTAGCCTTGAGAGCGGGCGCGCGCTAACCGCCCGACAGTCCCATGGCGCTCGATCGCATCACCCTTTCCAACCTTCGCAACCACGCTGAAACCCGGCTACAAGGAACCGCGCGCTTCAATCTGTTGGTCGGCGAGAACGGCGCCGGGAAGACCAATGTGCTGGAGGCGATTTCATTGCTCGCGCCCGGGCGCGGTCTGCGCCGGGCGGCCCTGCCTGACATAGCGCGTGCGGGCGGTGGCGGTGGCTTCACCGTGGGTGCCAGCCTGACACCGGGCGATGGCGGGGAGCCGGTTCAATTGGGCACCATGGTCGATCCGGCCCGCCCCGGACGGCGGCGGGTGCGCGTCAATGGCGCGGAAGCGAGCGCTGTCTCGCTCGGCGAATGGCTCGCGATCGGCTGGTTGACCCCGGCGATGGACGGCATCTTCATGGGCCCCGCCGGCGACCGGCGGCGTTTTGTGGACCGCATGGCGCTGGCCCTCGACCCGCTCCACGCGCGCCACGCCAGTCGCTATGAGAATGTCCTGCGCGAGCGGAACCGCCTGCTTGGCGACGAGCGCGAGCCCGACCCCACCTGGCTCGACGGGATCGAAGCGCAAATGGCCAAGCACGGGAGCGCGCTGGCGCAAAGCCGCGCGCGACTGGTAGGCGTTTTGGTGGAGACGCTCGCCTCGCACCCCGACGAGCCATTTGCCCGCCCGTTACTCGCGATCCTGACCGAGAGCCCTTTCGAGGAAGAAGCTTTACGCGTCGCCCTGCGCGCTAATCGCGGGCGGGATCGCCGCGCCGGTCGCACCCTCATCGGGCCGCACCGTGACGATCTGACAGTCACCATGGCCGGGAAAGATACGCCCGCCGCTTCGTGCTCCACAGGCGAGCAGAAAGCGATGTTGATTGCCATCACGCTGGCTCATGGCGAACTGGCCGCGCGCGGCAGGCCTGGCGTGATGCTGCTCGATGAAGTGGCCGCCCATATCGACCCCGTCCGGCGGGAGGCGCTGTTCGAGCGCCTCCGCGAGACTGGCGCTCAGGTCTGGATGACAGGGACCGAATTGGCGCCGTTTGCTGCGATCGAAGCCGAAGCGGCGGTGTGGCGGGTGAGTGGCGGAAGTCTGGAGAAATTGTGAGACCCCGCGTCGGCGGGGACCTCAGGCAGGTGGAAACCTACAAGCCAACGACCAGGAGGACTGAGACCCCCGCCTGCGCGGGGGATCGCGTCAGTTTGTCGCTTCAGGTATTGCTGCGACCACGTCGTCCAGCGTTTCGCTCACCAGCAGTTCGATTCCCGCCTCGGTCGGATGGACCCGGTCGTCCTGGATCAGTTCGGGCCTGTCGGCCACGGATTCCACCCAGACCGGGATGAAGTCGGTGCCATATTGCTCGGCGAGCTCGGCATAGAGGCCATTGAATTCCTCGACGAATTGCGCGCCCATATTGGCGGGGGAGCGCATGCCCATCAGCAAGACATCGATCCCGCGCGCCTGCGCCGTCCGGATCATGCTTTCAAGATTTCTACGCGTCTCATCGGGCGAAAGCCCGCGCAGCAGGTCGTTCCCCCCGAGCTCCAGGATCAGCAGGTCGGGTGTCTCCTGCAACGAGTCGAGCGTGAATTCGAACCGCTGCAGCCCCGCCGCGCTGGTATCGCCGGAAACACCGGCATTCGTGACCCGCGCATTGATGCCTCGTGCCCTTAGAGCGCTTTCCAGTTTGGCCGGATAGCTATCGCTCTTGGCGACATTGTATCCTGCAAACAGGCTATCCCCGAAGGCAAGGATTCGCCGCTCGGGACCCATCACGGGAACTTCTGCGTTAGTAGGCGACCCTGAATCGATCCGCGTCGGTTGATCCGCCACGGGCGCTTCCGCCCCGCAGGCTGCAAGCGCCAGCGCAAAAAGAGGGATCGACAAACGACTTAGGCCCTTCGGCCACCTACCTTGTTCCATAAGTTTCGATATGCCATCGGATTGCTGTGACTGATACCCCCAACGCACCCGCCCCCGGCGCCGGTTCCCGAACCCTCGCTATTTCCGCGCGCAACCTGACCCTTACTCTGGGTCAGGAAAAGCATCCGGTCGAAATCCTCAAGGGCATCGATCTCGATGTGCAGCGGGGAGAAGTCCTTGCCCTGCTCGGCCCTTCCGGTTCCGGCAAGAGCTCGCTGATGGCGGTGCTATCCGGGCTCGAACGCGCCACGTCCGGCTCGGTGAAGGTGGCAGGGGCCGAATTCAGCGGCATGGACGAGGACGGCCTCGCCAAAGCCCGCCGCGGCCGGATCGGAATAGTGCTGCAGGCATTCCACCTGCTACCGACGATGACCGCGACGGAAAATGTCGCCACGCCGATGGAGCTTTCCGGCGCGAAGGACGTGCGGGCGCGAGCCACAGCCGAACTCGAGGCCGTCGGCCTCGGCCACAGGCTCGACCACTACCCGACCCAGCTGTCCGGCGGCGAGCAGCAGCGTGTCGCCATCGCCCGCGCCACCGCGCCGCGACCGGAACTGATCTTCGCCGATGAACCGACGGGCAACCTCGATGCCGCCACCGGCGCGGAAATCATCGACATGCTGTTCGCCCGCCGCGCCGAGACCGGGGCCACGCTGGTCATTATCACCCACGATCCCTCGCTCGCCGAACGCTGCGACCGGATCATCACGCTCGCCGACGGTGTGATCGACACCGATACCGCCGCCAATGGCCAGATCCTCGCTGCGGAATGAAGAGCGACACCATCTCCTGGGGCACGGCGTGGACGCTGGCCCGGCGCGAGCTGAACCTGCGCTTCAAAGGTCTCCGTCTGTTGCTGGTATGCCTGTTCCTCGGCACCGGCGCGCTGGCGGCCATCGGTACGCTGACCGGCGCGATCGAGGACGAACTGGCCAATCGCGGGCAGGAATTGCTCGGCGGCGACCTCGAAGTCGAAATCTGGCAGCGCAGCCCGAATGACGAGGAAATCGCCGCGCTCGAGGAATACGGCGAGCTTTCTCTCGGCACGCGGCTGCAGGTCGTCGCGCGCAAAGGCGATGCGACCGCGCCCGTCGGCCTCAAGTCTGTGGGCGACAATTATCCGCTTTACGGCGAACTGACCCTTACCGATGGCCGCAGCGTCGGTGCGCCTGCCAGAGGCGAAGCATGGGTGGGACAGGGCGCCATGGACCGGCTCGATATCGAAATGGGCGACACCTTCGACATCGGCACCAGTACGCTTGTCGCCGCCGGCGTGATCGCCAACGAGCCCGACAAACTTTCCGAAGGCTTCCAGCTCGGCCCGACCGTCATCACCGATCTGCAGACACCCTATGATGCCGGGCTGATCCAGCCGGGCGCGATGTACCAGTCCAAGACCCGAATCGCTTTCGACAATCCCGGCCGCGATCCCGAAGCGGTGCAGGACGAACTGACCCAGCAATTCCCGCTCGCCGGGTTCGATTTCCGCGACCGCGATCGTGCCAGCCCCGGTGCAGACCGCTTCGTCGGCCGCATGGGGGAATTCCTGACGCTGGTCGGCCTCGCCGCGCTGGTGATCGCGGGGATCGGCATCGGCGGCGGGGTCTCCTCCTATCTCGAAGCGCGACGCAGCAGCATCGCGACGCTCAAGGTGCTCGGCGCGACGAGCGGCGATATTGCGCGGATCTACGCACTCCAGATCGGCCTCGCAGCCGTGGTCGGCAGCGTGGCCGGCCTCGCTGTCGGTTTGGCGATCACGCCGCTCTTAGGCATCGCCCTGCAAGGCTTGCTACCGGTCTCGAGCGGGTTCACGGTGGAACCGGGCGCGCTGCTGCTCGCGAGCGCCTATGGTTTGCTGGTCGCCGTCGTTTTCGCCGCGACGCCGCTGCTGCGTGCCCGCCAGTTCCCCGCCATGGCGCTGATGCGCGCACGCGTCGCCCCGCTGACGCGCGACAGGGCCGCATGGCTGTGGGTCGGCGGCGGGCTGGTCGGCATCGTGGCCCTTGCCCTGCTCACCTCGCGCGATCCGCTGCTCGCCGCCGGTTTTCTCGGCGGTGCGGCAGGCATGCTGGCCGTGCTCGCGCTCCTCGGCTGGACTATCCGTAGCTTGGCGAGCAAGGTGGGCAGGCCCAGAAATCCGTTGGTCCGCAACGCGCTCGCCAATCTCTCGCGCCCCGGCACGTCCACCGGCGCGCTGGTGACCGCCCTCGGTTTCGGGCTTAGCGCCTTCGTCCTGTTGGCAGCCATCCAGAGCGCCATCGACGGCAATATCCAGAGCCGCGTGCCACAGGAAGCGCCGGACTATTTCGTGCTCGACATTCCGCGCGACCGCGTCGGCGAATTCGAACAGGTCGTCTGGTCGCAGGACGAAGATGCGACGATCCGCGCCGTGCCCTCGCTGCGCGGTTCCGTCACCGCCTTCGGCCCGGAAGGCAACATGACACGCGTGGCCGAGATGGAAAGCATTCCCGATGGCGCCTGGGTGCTGCGGGGCGAGCGCGGACTGACCTATGCCGACGACGTGCCGCCCGGAAATACGATCGTGGAAGGCGAGTGGTGGGGGCCATTCTATGACGGCGAACCCGCCGTATCGCTCGATGCCGATTTCGCCGAGGCTGCGGGGATCGCAATTGGCGACACTATGACTATCGCCCTGCTCGGCGTCGAACGGACCGTGCGCGTTGCGAATTTCAGGACCATCGACTGGGAGAGCATGGGCTTCAACTATGCGCTTGTCTTCAGTCCCAATGCGCTTGAGGACGCTCCCCACAATCTTGCCGCCACGATCGAATTCTCGCGCGACGACATTCCGACCGGCCCGCTCCTGCGCGAACTGGTGCAAACCTTCCCTTCCAGCAGCGTGATCGAAGTCGGCCAGATGCTCGTGCAGGCGCGCACGATTTTGAGCCAGGTCGGCATCGCCACGCTTGCTGCGGCTTCGGTTGCGGTCCTTGCGGGTCTTGCGGTCTTGCTCGGGGCGATCGCCGCAGCGCGCGCTGCCCGCACTTACGACACGGTCGTGCTGCGGGTGCTGGGTGCCAGCCGCAACCAGGTGCTGATGATGCAGCTCATCGAATATGCGCTGCTGGCGCTGATCCTCGCCGTCGTCGCGCTTGCCATCGGCAGCGGACTCGGCTGGCTGGTCGTCACCCAGCTCTTCGAATTCGACTGGCTGCCAGACTGGGGCATTGTGCTGGCCGTGCTGGGCGCCGGGCTGGCGCTGGTGGTGACCTTTGCCCTCGCAGGTTCGCTCCCCCTGCTCAGGGCCAAACCGGCGCAGGCGCTAAGGGCGCTGTAGCAGCGCGACCGCAAGGCCCCCTATTCGAATACCGATGGATCTGCTCCGCCCTTGGGGTCGGGTCCGAAGCGATTGGCGCCTTCGGTCCCCGGCAATGCCATCAGGACGAGAAAACCGATCGAAACGAGAAAGCCGACGATCGGGATCAGGCTACCGATGATGACAGCCAGGTACCACCAGCCGGATAGATCGCGGTCATGCAGGCGACGCACCGAGACCGCAACGCTGGGGATGAGGACAATAAGCCCCCAGATCAGGATGAGGATGCCAAGGCCCCCGAACATCGCGCCGTATATCGCGAAAGGATCGTCGGGGTCGGCGGCGAGCATGGCCTCGGTCCCGCTCCCGAGGCCGAACATCAGGACCATAAGCACCGCGTAAACGATGACGTTGAGCAGCGCGAACATCCAGAATTCCTTCCGCCGCGAGCGGCCGGAAAAGTCGAAATAGCGCCTGAACGGCAACAGCATCCAATCCATTGGGAAATCCCCCCTTTACGATATCGCACTAAACATGTGCACTTTGTCCGGAAAATGTCGCAAGCGCAAAGAAAAGGGGGCCCGAAAGCCCCCTTCCCGAATACAAAGCTGATCGCGCGGATCAGAACTTGAAGCGAACGACACCGCCGTAAGTGCGCGGCTGGCTCGGGTAGCCGAGCACCGTGCCGGCCTGCGCCACGCCGTCGAAGACGGTCGTGATGAACTGGTCGTTCAGCAGGTTGCGGGCATAGGCACCGACTTCGAGGCCATTGTCCAGCGCCAGCGTCAGCGACGTGTTGACCAGGTTCACTTCGCGGCGGAAGATCTGGGTGTTGCCCAGGGCCGCGTTGAATGTCGGCAGACCGTTGTTGATGTCGGTATTGCTTTCGTGGTTGTAGTCGATGCGACCGATCAGGCGATTGCCCGACACACCGAATTCGTGGGTGTAGGTCGCCGAAGCCGCGATCGCGAATTCGGGGATGCCCGCCGGGGTCTCGCCGGTCAGGTCGCCCAATACGCTACCCGGGAAGCTGTCGAACAGCGGATCGAGGTAGGTCATCGCGAAAGTGAACACCAGCGGATCGGCCGGCTGGATCGTCGAGCTCAGCTCGAAGCCCTTGACCGACTGCTCACCGGCGTTGCGCAGAGCGAAGCCGGTGCCGGTGAAGGCAAGGCTCTGGAACCCTTCGATCGTCTGGTCGAACAGCGCGAGGTTGAAGCTGACACCGTCCAGCTGCGCCTTGAGGCCGATTTCATAGACGGTGGTGTCTTCCGGCCCGGCGAAACGCGAACCGGAGGACAGGTTCGGCAGCGCGAGCCCGGCGTTGATGATCGGCGAATCCGGCGCCGCGAAGGTCGAACCGCGCGGCCCGGCGACGAAGTCCGTGCTGAGCGGACGGCTGTCACGCGACAGGTTGATCGAACTCGCCTTGAAGCCGGTCGCGTAGCTGGCATAGACATTCACTTCCGGAATGATCTGGTAGGCCACGCGCAGCAGGTAGGTGAACTTGTCGTCGTTGGTCTCGCCCGGTTCCACGGCATTCGGCACGTTCAAGAATGGCGGCTGGAACTGGAACGCAGCCAAGCCGAGCAGCGGATTTACGCCCGGATTGGTCGCGGCGGCCAGCAGGCTCTGCTGGACGGGTGCCGGAAGCGCCTGGAACTGCGCACGCGACGTGACGGTCGGAAGGCCGGGATTGGCTGCGGTTGCCTGCGTGATGAAGGCATCGACGAAGTTGACCTGCGCGAGCGGGTCGAAGCTCGTCTGCGACAGCGAGAAGTCCTTGCTGTCGTCGGTGTAGTTACCGCCGACGGTGAAGACGAGGCCGTCGATCGGTTCGAAATCGATCGTACCGAAGATCGAGTATGCCTTGTTGTCGACCGCGAAATTTTCCTGCGTCAGCAGCGGCGTGTTGAAGATGCTCTCCTGCGGGAAGCCGAAGGCAGCTTCCAGCCCGTTGAACAGCGTCGGCTGGCCGGTAATGACCGCAACCGGATTGGCGCCACCGAGGATTTCGAAGAAATCGCGGATCTGGGAGCCGTTCACGATGCGGCTGTCCTGCGTGATGCTTTCGTCGAAGTAGAAGCCGCCGAGCAGGAAGTTGAGCGGGCCGTCGAAGTCCGACGTGATGCGGAATTCCTGCGTGAAGGTGTCGACCGCCTGGTCGCGCACTTCGTTGGCGACATCGAGGCTTGTAAAGTCGATGTCGGACGTGAAGGCGTTGCGCAGTTCGCGATAGGCCGTGATCGAGGTGAAGGTCAGCGGGCCGGTCGAATATTCGATCTGCACCGAGCCGCCGTAGTTTTCGACCTCGTTGGTCGGAACCTGGTTGAGGAAGGCTTCGTATTCGAAGAAATCGCTCGGCAGGCTGAACTGGCCGCCCAGAGCGGTGATCGCGGCAGCGGCCGGACCGGCGACGAGCGTGCCGACCTGGCAGCAGACTTCGTCGATCTTCGAATAATCGGCCATCGCACGGATGGTGAAGTCCGGATTCGGTTCGAACAGCAGCTGGCCGCGCACCGCATAGCGGTTACGATCGTTCTGCTTTTCGTCGAGGTTGACGATGTCGGCATAGCCGTCGCGGCGCTGGTAGCTGCCGTCGAGCGAGAAGGCGACGGTGTCGGTGATCGGGCCGGTAATGTCACCCTTGAGCACGACGGTGTCGAAGTTGCCGTACACCGCTTCCACGCTGCCGCCGAATTCGAACTGCGGCGGGCGGGTGACGACCGAGATCACACCGGCCGACGCGTTTTTGCCGAACAGGGTCGATTGCGGGCCGTTGAGGACCTCGATGCGCTGCACGTTGGGAAGGTCGGACAGGGCTGCGGCCGAACGCGAGCGGAACACGCCGTCGATGAAGACACCGACCGACGGCTCGATACCGAGGTTGTTGTCGCCGTTGCCGAAGCCGCGGATGATGAAGGTGGAGGCCGAGGAGGTCTGCAGCTGGCTTACGCGGAGCGACGGTGTGACCGTCTGCAGGTCGAGCACGTCGCGAATCTGCGCCTGCTCCAGCGTCTCGCCCGAAGTCACGCTGACCGAGATCGGGGTTTCCTGCAGCGTCTGCTCGCGCTTGGTCGCGGTCACGACGATGACGTTGCCGCGGTCCTGCTGTTCGGTTTCGAGCGGCATTTCGTCGGCATCGAGATCGGCCACTTCCTGGTCCTGCGCCAGTGCAGCGCCCGGCACCAGAGCGACGGCGGCAGCGCCGGCCAGCAGGGCAAATCCCTTGCGCGGCGCGCGGCCGCGGAACATCGTGTTAGAAATCATGGAGTTTTTCCTCTTCCTGGCGGCCGCATCGTTCGAGGGGGAGGAGCCACGACCGCTTAGACGCGCGCCAATACTGTTCGCCCGCGCGGCGCTCAAGCATTCACGCGCACGCACGACAGTAATGCTACCCCTTGTTGCAGCGTGGACACAGTTGCCGTTTGCGCCCACTCCGGCTAGAGGCGCGCGCAACCGATGTTGCGGCGCACAAGGCGCCCGCCCCCGACCCAAGAGAAAATCATGTCCGCAGACCTTCGCAACGTGGCGATCATCGCCCACGTCGACCACGGCAAGACCACGCTTGTCGACCAGCTGTTCCGCCAGTCCGGCACTTTCCGCGACAACCAGCGCGTGGAAGAACGCGCGATGGATTCCGGCGACCTGGAAAAAGAGCGCGGGATCACCATCCTCGCCAAATGCACGAGCGTCGAATGGGAGCACGAGGGTAAGACCACGCGAATCAACATCGTCGACACACCGGGTCACGCCGATTTCGGCGCCGAGGTCGAGCGTATCCTCAGCATGGTCGACGGCGTCATCCTGCTGGTCGACAGCGCGGAAGGCGCGATGCCGCAGACCAAGTTCGTCACCGGCAAGGCACTCGCGCTCGGCCTGCGTCCCATCGTCGTCGTCAATAAAATCGACCGCCCCGATGGCCGCCCGCAGGAAGTGCTCGACGAGGTGTTCGACCTTTTCGCAAGCCTCGATGCCAATGACGACCAGCTCGACTTCCCCTCGCTCTTCGCCTCGGGCCGCGATGGTTATGCCAGCGACGACGAAAGCGCGCGCGATGGGTCGCTCGATCCCCTGTTCAAGCTGATCGTCGACCACGTCCCGCCCCCAGGCCTTGACACCTCGGGCAAGTTCAGCTTCCTCGCCACGCTGCTCGACCGCGACAACTTCATGGGCCGCGTGCTCACCGGCCGCGTCCAGTCGGGCACGGTCAGGATCAACGACCCGATCCATGCCATCGACAGCGATGGCAAGGTCGTAGAAACCGGCCGCGCGACCAAGTTGATGAGTTTCGACGGGCTCGAGCGGGTCCCGGTCGAGAGCGCGCAGGCAGGTGACATCATCGCGCTGGCGGGTCTCGAAAAGGCCACCGTTGCCAACACCATCGCCGACCCCTCCGTGACCGAGCCGATCGAAGCGCAGCCGATCGATCCGCCCACGCTCGCCATGCGCTTTGCCGTCAACGACAGCCCGCTGGCAGGCCGCGAGGGCGACAAGGTGACCAGCCGCATGATCCGCGACCGCCTGCTGCGCGAAGCGGAAACCAATGTCGCCATCCGCATCACAGAAAGCGCCGACAAGGACAGTTTCGAAGTCGCCGGGCGCGGCGAATTGCAGCTTGGCGTCCTGATCGAAACCATGCGCCGCGAAGGCTTCGAACTCGGCATCAGCCGCCCGCGCGTGCTGTTCCGCGAGGGCGAGAGTGGCCGCGAGGAACCGTACGAAACCGTCGTCATCGACGTGGACGACGAGCACTCCGGCACGGTCGTCGAGAAGATGCAGCGCCGCAAGGCCGAGCTGGTCGAAATGCGCCCCAGCGGTCAGGGCAAGACCCGCATCACCTTCTCCGCCCCCAGCCGCGGCCTGATCGGCTATCACGGCGAATTCCTCTCCGACACGCGCGGCACCGGGATCATGAACCGCCTGTTCGAGAAATACGGCCCCTACAAGGGCAAGATCGAAGGCCGCCAGAACGGCGTGCTGATCTCCATGGTCGCCGGCGAAGCGGCGGCCTATGCCCTCAACATGCTGGAAGAACGCGGCGAACTGTTTATCGGCGCCAATGCCAAGATCTACGAAGGCATGGTGATCGGCGAGAACGCCAAGCCCGACGACTTGGAAGTCAACCCGATGAAGTCCAAGCAGCTGACCAACTTCCGCAGCACCGGCAAGGACGACGCCATCCGCCTCACCCCGCCCCGCGTGATGACGCTGGAACAGGCGATCGCCTATATCGACGACGATGAAATGGTCGAGGTAACGCCGCAGAGCATCCGGCTGCGGAAAGCGATCCTGGACCCGCACGAGCGGAAACGGGCGAAGCGGGCGGCGGAAGTCGTTTGATGCTTCTTTGAAATATTGTCGCGCTATGTTTAAGTGATTCGGCTTGGCATCCAACCGGATCGGTTTACTTCCTCTGAAGGGACGCGACTTAAAGACAGGGTTGCCTTCACTCTATTCTGGCCTCCCAACAATATATGAGATTGACGATGAGTGAAGAAGCAGCACAAAGCATGAAGTGACTGACGTCACTTGGTTGGCTTTCGGCAAGGTGTCGGCTCCAGTTCGCAACCTGCCGCTGATCTGGTCGAAGGCAACCGAGGTCAGTGATGGCATTGTCAACGCCCGACGGTTGGGAGAGTCCGCACTCAATCCATCTGCAAGAATCCATCTTGGTCCCGCATTAGCGGGAAAGGGCCTACAGGTGAACTAAGGCAAAGCACCCGTCAGCAAAGTCGGCCGTCTTTCAAGCGGATAACTCGGTCACAAAGTTCAAGCGTGCCTGGCCGGTGCGTGATCACGATCAATGTGAGTTCCGGGATCTCTTGCAGAGCGTCCAACAGCCGACGTTCGGTCTGCAAATCGAGTGCGCTGGTAGCTTCATCGAGAATTAGAAGCGACGGACTGCGGTGAATGGCGCGGGCTATGCCGATCCGCTGAATCTGACCGTCGGAAAGATTTGCCCCGCGTTCCCCGGTGTCAGAATCCAGCCCATGCGGCAACAGTTCGACATGATCTCGGACCTGTGCAATCTCGAGTGCCTGCCAAATCTTCGCGTCCTCTGTCGAGCGCGAGCAATCCGGGAAAACGACGTTAGAGCGGATCGTACCATCAATGAGGAAGGCTTTGCGCGGAACGTAGCCGACCGATTGGTGCCAGGAAGCAAGCATGCCATCATCCAAGTCTACACCGTCGATTTGAACGGTCCCGCTGTCGGGCACCACAAGCCCGGCCAGTATGTTCGTCAATGTGCTTTTCCCGGAGCCGGTAGGCCCGGTTATTCCGATACATTCCCCGCGTGTGATCCTCAGGTCGATGTCGAAAACACCGACATTGGAGCAGCCGTACGCAAAGTTCACGGATTCACACGTTATGCAGCCGCGCAAAGATAGTGCAGAGGGCGCAGAAGGCAGTATGATTGGATCGGATCCCAAGAGGTGCTCGATATCCTTTATCACATCCTTATGGCTCCGCATCGCGCTGTAGCCCGCCCAGATTGCTTGCAGTCTCGGCAGCAGTCGCTGGGCCCCTACTGCGAGAACCCCCAGTGTTGGCAGGGCTTGTGAGAAACCTCCATCTGCCTCGGCAAGAGCGATAGTCAAAACAACAAGGATGGCTATTCCAAAAGCTTCAACAAGATAGCGAGGCATGATGGCGATTGCACGCGACTGTTTCACACCATTGCGGTAGGCGAAATCGGAGTTTGAGAAACGATCCGCAAAGTTCGCTTGTTTGCCCGCCAAGACGATGTCGCGATACCCTCCGATCGCCTGTTCCATCAATCTCGTCTTGAGATCGAGATGAGCCGCAATATTCGCGCTCTCGATGGTCCGTCGGCGGCGGGTTGCCATTTCCATCACGAGATATACCAACACGAAAATTGCACCACCGACGATGGTCGCGACAGGCTCGAGATAGACCAGCCCACCTACAATGCAGATCGCCAACAGCCCACCGGTCAGAGCATGCACTACGGGCTGGAGCAACGCGTGAACCAGCTCCTGGATTTTCGCTTGTCCTGCGATCAAATCGCCCACTTTGCGGTCCGAAGATGCAAGGAACGGTGAAAGGATGGCCTTGCGAAACAGCCGATTGGACAGGTCATGTCCGAAACGCGCTATCAGCGCTTGCTGCGCCCAAACGATCAATATCTGAATCATTGCAGAGGCGCTCGCTCCAACGACCAATATGATCGCAGCAGCTGTGACAGGCTCACTGTGGATTAGATTCAACGCATTGTTGATCGCATCGCTACTGGGAAACTGTTCTACCGCAAGAGCAGTTGCCAGAAAGGGCAGTACCGCACCGATAGTCAACAGCTCGAAGATCGCGCCTGCAGACATGAGCACCAAAACGCCTGCCAATTGCAACCTCAACCGACGCGAAATCAGGCCAAACAGTGACTGCAATGCCTAAACCACGAGGATCATCGGTGGGCTGTCAAAGGCTGTTTTCGCCTGATCCGCCGGAACGCCAATTTCGCTGCGCCAGCGATCAGCGGGACAGGATCTTTTAGGTCCTCAGCGAAGGCTCGCATTTTCGGCATACGCAGGAGTAATCTCAACAAATCCCTGCGATTGCGGACATCATTGTTGAAAAGCGACTCCAGACACCCTTGGATGTAGAGCCATTGCACGCCGTCGGAGTAATCATCGGCAACCTCGACCGGTTGTTCGTTGAACGCGGCGTACATAGCGGTGGGAATATCCATGCCGATTGCTGTGGCAAGCGCTGTTGCTCGAACCGGGCGAGGCTCGACCTTCATCAGAAACAGCTCATTGGTGGTCAGGTGCCTGCGGAATTCGATCACGGCAAGACCGGTGTACCGAAATGCCGCGACCAGGGCGCGAGCCTTTTCGACTGCCTCCTCATCATGGACCGTCTGGCACCAAACAACCGAGCCAAGGACATACGGGTGCACATAGGCTCCCGCAAGCTGGTAAGTGGTCAGCCGAAGGCGTTGAACGCAATAAGATAATTCAATCTTCTCGTCGGGCCCTACAAGCATCGTAACCCCGACCGCTGCATCTGCTTGGCCAGGGATGACCTGCTGGATCAAGGGAAAGGCACCGGTTCGTCGCTGGATATCATGGCACATGGCAACCATTGCCTGCTTGTCACGCGGCGCGGGCTTTGTCTGCCGCAGCCCCCCTTCGTCGGCCGGTTCACTCAGGACAGACAAAGTCTTGAGAATGTGATCGAAATTCTCAGTGTCGAGTTCCTCAATGGTGCGGAGCATCTCGGCTTCGGATTTGATCTCCCAGGTTTTCGGTATCGATATGCCAAGTTCCCCGGCAATCCGAGACGCTTCCCTGCGGTCCATCATCCTTCTGACGATGTCCCATCCCGGAAGCGGGATATTGAAGTGACGGCTAAGACTCTCTCGGTTCTGGCTTACAAGCGCAATATACTCGTCGTTGCTGGCGACAAGAAAGATGTTCGGACCGTGCTCAAGACCGAACTTTTCCAACGCTTCAAGCTGGCCCATTTCATCGTTCGGAAGCTGGAAAAAACCTGCCAGAAAGCGTGAACGCCGTTTCTCCTTCCGATCGACGTGCGCCGCATAAACATTCATACCGCCTTGGTGGAGCGACCTCAGAAACGGCTCCTGCCGAGGGTGTCCAAGGCCAAGAATAAGCACTGTCTTGGTCGCAGGCGATTTCATGAAGAACACCGGTTGTTGCTGAAAAATCGATGAAGCAACAGCGTAGGCACTCGATATGCTGATCGTCAAATTTTTGGTGAAACCAAGCATACGCCGATGCGAGGGAAGATGCGCGCGACTAGATAAGCGTGATTGGCCAGAGAGTTCGGCACCAACGCGTAATCGCTCGGTGGTCTGACCCGCAGCGGAGTTCCCCCATCGCACTGCTGGTCACGGTACCGCCCACCTGTTATCCGCGCTCTCCATGACTGAAGGCACCATGCAAACCGGCACACTCGTCTCGCTCGCGCTCTATTTCATCCTGATGCTCGCCATCGGGCTCTATGCCTGGCGCAAATCGACCTCCGACAGCGCGGGCTATCTGCTCGCGGGGCGCAATTTGCCGCCGTCGGTGGCGGCGCTTTCTGCCGGGGCGTCGGACATGTCGGGCTGGTTGCTGTTAGGGCTGCCGGGGGCGCTTTATGCCAGCGGGCTGGTCGAGGCGTGGATCGGGATCGGGCTGTTCGTCGGCGCGGTCGCCAACTGGATCGTGGTCGCCCCGCGCCTGCGCCAGCAGACCGAGGAGCTGGGCAATGCGCTCACCATCCCAGAATTCCTCGCCAACCGCTTTCCCAGCCAGGCCGTCGCGCTGCGCGTGACGAGCGCGGTGATCATCGTGCTGTTCTTCACCGTCTATACCGCCGCGGGCCTGGTCGGCGGGGGCAAGTTGTTCGAGACCGCCTTTGCCGGCATGCTGCCCGGTATGGGCATGAGCGATTATATGCTCGGCATCTGGATCACGGCGGGCGTGGTGCTGGCCTACACGATGATCGGCGGTTTCCTGGCCGTAAGCCTGACCGACTTCGTGCAGGGCTGCATCATGGTGGTCGCGCTGGTGCTGATGCCGCTGGTGGTGCTGACCGGCGGGGTGGATCTTGGCTCCGCCTCCGAAGCGGCGGCAGCGGCGGGCAACAGCGATTACCTCGCGCTGTTCGGCGGGCTGACCGCGATCGGCTGGCTCAGCGCCGTGACCTGGGGCCTCGGCTATTTCGGGCAACCGCATATCATCGTGCGATTCATGGCCATCCGCAGCATCCCCGAGGTCAAGACCGCGCGCAACATCGGGCTCACATGGATGGGTGTCGCGCTGATCGGGGCGATCGGCGTCGGGATAGCCGGGCGCGCCTATGCCGAGGCAAATGGCGTAGCAGTGGAGGATCCCGAAACGATCTTCATCGTCCTTGCCACGCTGCTGTTCCACCCGCTGATCACCGGCTTCCTGCTGGCCGCATTGCTGGCGGCGATCATGAGCACGATCAGTTCGCAATTGCTGGTCAGTTCCAGCAGCCTGACCGAGGACTTCTATCGCCTGTTCCTGCGCAAACACGCGAGCGAGCGAGAGGCCGTCAATGTCGGGCGTGTCTGCGTGTTGCTGGTGGCGCTGGCGGCAATCGTGATCGCGCGCGATCCGGAGAGCCAGGTGCTCGGCCTCGTCGCCAACGCCTGGGCCGGGTTTGGCGCTGCGTTCGGCCCGCTGATCCTGTTTGCGCTGACATGGGACCGGATGACCGGCGCGGGCGCGGTGGCGGGCCTGGTGACGGGCGCGGTCGTCGTGGTCGCATGGATCGCGCTGGGCTGGAACGGCGCGTTTCTGGGCGGACCGGGGGTCTACGAGATCATCCCCGGCTTCATCGCGGCGAGCCTGGCCATCTGGCTTGTTTCGAAGGCGACGGCGCGCGGCGAGGAGCCGGTGGCGCAGGCGGGCTGATCCCGCCCGTTTCGCACTCACCGCCCGCTGGGCTAGGGTCGGGTCTCGAGAGCTCGAGGAGGAGACGATCATGGCAAAAGTGACCGGACTGGGCGGCGTTTTCTACGTCGTGAAGGATCCGGCGGCGACGCGGGCATGGTATCGCGAGACGCTGGGCATCGACGGCGAATACGGGCCGCAGCTCGACTGGTCGGAAGAGACGGGCGACAAGCCCTATTCGCTGATCAGCCACTTCGCAGACGACGAATACGTCAAGCCCGGCAGGGGCGGCTTCATGATTAACCTGCGCGTCGACAATGTCGACGGCATGGTCGAGCACCTCAAGGCCAAGGGCATCGACATCCTCGGCCATGTCGACGAAGGCTATGGCAAGTTCGCCTGGCTGCTCGATCCCGACGGCATCAAGATCGAGCTGTGGCAGCAGGTCGAAGCGCCGGAATAGCGCGCCCTAGCCCGCCATTTCGGCAGCGAAATTGGGCTGGCCGTTCGATGCGGTGACCCCGCCGTCGACTGCGAGGTTTACGCCGGTGACGAAACGGGCCTCGTCGGACGAGAGGAACAGCGTCGGCCCGGCAATGTCCTCCGGCTCGGCCACGCGGCCCAACGGCATGCGCCTGAGCGCAGCTTTCACCAGCGCGTCGTTCTCGGTGATGGCATCGGTCATGTCGGAGCGGGTAATGCTGGGGTTGATCGCATTGACGCGGATGCCCTTGCGGCCAAGCTGCAGGGCAAGGCTGCGGGTAAGGTTGGTCACAGCCCCCTTCGACGCATTATAGACCGGCAGGTCCCAATCGCCGCCCAGCCCGGACACGCTCGAAATGTTGGTGATCGATCCCTTGGTCTTTTCCAGCTCCGGGATCGCTTCGCGGCTCAGGTAAAGCACGCCCTTGACGTTGATATCGATCACCCGATCGATCTGCTTGTCGGGCGTATCCTTGAGCGGCCCCGAATAGGCCACGCCGGCATTGTTGATGAGCACGTCGAGCCTGCCGAAGCGCTCGACCGTTCTGGCGACGATCTCCTTTGCAAACTCAGGCTCGGACACGTCGCCCTCGACAATCAAGGTCCGCTCCGCATCGAGCGTTTCGGCAACCTTCTCGCAATCGGCACGATTGCGGCTGTTGAGGACGACATTGGCGCCTTCTGCCGCGAACGCGCGGGCGATGCCCTCGCCTATGCCGCTGGAGGAGCCGGTGACGATGATGGTCTTGCCAGTGAAACGCTGCATGCTGTGTCTCCCGTTCATGCTTTGCCTTCCAACGGTCGACACCCACTTTCTTTCCGGCGCATCCTCGCGGGCACTTAGGACTGTGTTAACCAAGACTTGCGATTATCGGGCCATGCGGATCGGGATCGCCCTCCTCCTCGGCCTTGCGCTGGGTGCCTGCAACGTGCTGCCCGACAGCAGCGGTAAGCAGGCCTCGTCGCGTGCGCCCGACCGCGCCGTGGTCGTCAGTCCCGGAGGGCAGCAGTGCCTTACCAAGCTCGGCTCGACCGGCTCTCGGTTCTCCCCCCTGCCCGACCGCTATTTCGGGGCCGGCTGTTCGCAGCTCAACACTGTCAATATCGAGACGCTGCAGGGCGACCGCGAGCCGCTGAGTATTGCCAATCTCGGGCCGGTGACGTGTCCGACAGCCGAGGCACTCTCAGGCTGGGCGCGCTACGGCGTGGACCGTGCGGCACGACAAATCCTCGGCAGCCCGCTCCGCCGGATCGAAACCATGGGCAGCTATGCCTGCCGCAACGTGGCGGGCACCGCGCGCCGATCGGCCCATTCGCGGGCAGAGGCGGTGGATGTGGCAGCGTTCGTGCTGGAAGATGGCCGCCGCATCAGCGTTCTGGGCGACTGGAATGATGGCACCCGCGAAGAGCGCGAGTTCCTGCGCGTGGTGCAGCGGAGTGCCTGCAAAAGGTTCGGGACCGTTCTGGGTCCCGATTACAATTCGGCGCACCGCGACCATCTGCACCTCGAATGGGGTAGCTCGAAATTCTGCCGTTAGGGGCCGCTGCGAAGAGCGGCACGCATGATCGCTAGCTTGCCAAGCTGCGACGGAGTTCGGACTCCGCCCCCCCACTCTCCAAGGAATGCTCGATCTGGGCTTCCAGCCTGAGTCGCACAGCCTCGGCAGCATGGCGGGCCCCGAGCTTGGTCATCATGTTGGCGCGATGGATTTCGACCGTCCGCGGACTGATATCGAGTTCGCGCGCAATGGCCTTGTTGCTGCTGCCCTCCGTCAGCCATTCGAGCACTTCGCGCTCGCGGTTGGACAGGGTCTCGATCCGCTTGCGGGCCTCGAGCATCCGCCGCCGAATCGCGGCTTGGTGCACGGCTTCGCTGCCGGTCCGTCGCAGCATCGCAGCAAAGCGGTTGGCCTCGATCGGCAAGGTCACGTAATCGAGCGCCCCCGCCTTTATCGCCGCTACGATACGCGCAGTCGTTGGCTGGCTATCCGCGGCGATGACGGGCAGCCAGACGCCGTGATCGGTCATCTGCTCGATCGTTTCCGTTACGCTGACATGCCGAGGGTCGTCGCGCGCGATGATCAGACCTTCGCGGGGATGATGTTCGAACAGTTCGGGAAGCGAGCCGTAGACCTCGGCATGGTGGCCAAGGGCAAAGCCTGTCCGCGCCAATTCGGCTCGGCTGCGGGTGTCGCTATCGATGATGTGAAGGGTAAGGCGGTGTTCCATGCCTGGAACGATGGAGCGCAACCGGCGCCTCAAAAATTCGCAATACGCCGATACTGGATGCAATCGGACAAATCGAATTCGGGAATTGCGAAGACTCATCCCGATGAAAACTGTCCGAAATGGAGCTTTTCTAGGGGAATTACCGCACCGCAATCGCTGCTAGAGGAAATTCTCTACGCAGATGTACTTATTTCCTTATCCGGTAATCCGGCAGCGAATGAAACGCTGTGCGCAGAGCATCGCCCCAACTCGACGAAATCTCTTGGAAATAGGGGTCTTCCGAGGTGATGCGGTTGGTATGCGAGGGCGTGAAACCATCGCGTTCTATTACCATCAGGTCCAGCGGCATTCCGACCGAAAGATTGGCCTTCAGCGTGGAATCGAACGACACCATCAGCAGCTTGACCGCATCTTCGAAGCTCATCTCCCGATCATAGCCGCGCAGGATGATCGGGCGACCATACTTGAGCTCGCCGATCTGGAAGAAAGGCGTGTCGCTGCTCGCTTCGATGAAATTGCCTTCCGGGTAGATCAGGAAAAGGCGAGGCTCCATGCCGGCGATCTGGCCCGCGAGAATGATCGACGCCGTGAAGCGATTGCGACCGCTTCTGCCATTCGCATCCTGCTGGGTTGCTATCGTTTCGCGAAGCAGTTTGCCGATCTCGGTTGCGACGGTGAACATGGTCGGCATGCCGAGGAGCGAATTTTCGCGCTCGCCGGGTGCCTTGGTCCGCTCTTCCAGCTGGCTCACCACGGCTTGCGTCGTCGCCAGATTACCGGCCGACATCACCGTGATGATCCGCTCACCCGGCACCGCCCAGTGGAACATCTTGCGGAAGGAGGAAATGTTGTCGACGCCCGAATTCGTGCGGGTGTCGCTCATCAACACCAGCCCTTTTTCCAGCACCATGCCGACGCAATAAGTCATGCTATACGCTCCGAAACTCGCGCCTCGCTTAGCGTGCTATTGCT
Source organism: Erythrobacter litoralis HTCC2594 (assembly GCF_000013005.1). Classification (GTDB taxonomy): domain Bacteria; phylum Pseudomonadota; class Alphaproteobacteria; order Sphingomonadales; family Sphingomonadaceae; genus Parerythrobacter; species Parerythrobacter litoralis_A. Next base: position 1,846,098 of record NC_007722.1, read on the forward strand.
CGGTTGTCTGCTGTTCGACGGCCACATCCACAGACATGCCGTCGCTCTGGCCGCCCAGGCTCATTCCGGTGATCGGGGCCGCGTCGCGATAGTCGCGGCCGGTGGCGACCCGGATATATTTCGGATCGGGGCTGATGCCGTTGGAGATATCGAAGCCTACCCATCCCAATTCCTCGATATATGCCTCGGCCCACGCATGGGTCGCATCCTGGTCGACGCGGTCGGTCATCATCAGATAGCCGCTCACATAGCGCGCCGGTATGTCGACCTCGCGTGCGGCCCCGATAAAGATATGCGCGTGGTCCTGGCATACGCCCTGGGCCCGTTCGACCGCTTCCTCCGCTGTGGTGCCGACGCCGGTCGAACCGATCGTGTAGTCGACTTCGTCCCTGATCGCATCGGACAGGCGGTGCAGAAAATCGAGTTTGTTCTCGCCCGAATGATCGATGTCGCGCAGAAAGGCTCGCAGCTTTGGACCCGGGCGGGTAAGCCGCGTCTGCCCCATGAAGCACCACAGCGGCAGATGTCCTGAATGCTTGCCGATCACGCCCAGCTTGTCGTCGGTTTCGACCGTGCCGATACATTCGACTGCGACATGCTTGGCGTCGGGCTGCACCGATATCAGCGTTACTGTGTTGCTGTGCTGATCCTCGTATTCGAGTTCCTGCGACGCATTTTCGAACCGCATCGTCCAGTCGAGCACTTCCTGCCCCTGCGTCGACTTGGGCGTCAATCGCAGGCGCTGCAGCCCGTGTACCGGCGGTTCGGTAAAGGTGTAGTTGGTGGTATGGCGTACTGAAAGGCGCATCAGGCGTGGAACCGATAATCTTCGCCGATTGCTTCGGCGATCTTGGCGTTGGCGCTCATGAAATCGAGCAGGAATTGGTGGAGGCCCTGGTCGAAGATATCTTCGACCGACAAATCGGCGAGGCGCATGTCGGCCTCACGCATCAGTTCGTTGGATGTGCCTTCGTGCTCGTGAAAGCGCGCCAGGCATCGCAGTTCTTCGCGCAGTTCGCTGTGGCAGAACGCGAGGCTGCGCGGAAAGCGGTTATCCAATACGAGAAAATCGACGATGCCGCGCGCATCGATCTGTCCCGCATGCAGCCAGCGAAAGGCGCGGTCGCCGGAGACCGAGCGCAGCACGCTTTCCCACTGACCGGTGTCGAGGCTCGAGCCGACATACGAAAGCGAGGGTAGCAACAGGTAATATTTTATGTCGAGAATACGTGCGGTGCTGTCCGCGCGCTCGATAAAGGTCCCGGCGCGAGCAAAATGATAGCCCGCATCGCGTAATTTGGAGACCTCCATCGCACCATGGATTTGCGTACCGGCCCGGCGGATGGCCGTGATGACATCGCCGATTGCGCGCTGACCGACAGGTTTCGCCAGCATCTCCTTCATCAGCATCCAGCTATCATTGATCGCATCCCACAGGTCACTGCTGATCGCGATGCGCGCCGTCCGGGCATTGCTGCGAAGACCGTCGAACATGTCCATCACGTCCATCGGGTTGTGCTTGTCGCGCAAGATGAAGTTCCAGGCTTGGATGCCGGTATAGGTGCCATGATGCTCTTCGAAAGCGGAACGGCGCCCCGCCGTCTCGATAACCGATCGCCATTCCCCTTCGGCAGTGGCGAGATCGCGGGTCAGTGCCATCCGTATCCCGGCATCCAGCAGCCGCGCAGTGTTCTCCGCCCGCTCGAGATAGCGGAACGTCCAGAACAGGCTGTTGGCTGTCCGGCCTAGCATGGCGGGGCCACCGTCATTCTTTGAGCACCCAAGTATCCTTGGTTCCGCCGCCCTGGCTGGAATTCACCACCAGCGAGCCTTCCTTGAGCGCAACCCGCGTCAGGCCGCCTGGGGTGATGTCGATCCCATCGGGATTGACCAGCACGAAGGGCCGCAGATCGACGTGACGCGGCGCGAGCCCCTTTTTGGTGAAGATCGGGCATGTCGAAAGCGACAGGGTCGGCTGCGCGATGTAGTTCTCCGGCCTCGCTTCCAGCTTGGTCCGAAACTCCCTGATTTCCTTTTTGGAAGCCGTCGGGCCGATCAGCATCCCATAGCCGCCCGATCCGTGAACCTCCTTCACCACAAGGTCGTCGAGATTGTCGAGGACGTACTTCAGGCTTTCCGGATCGGCGCAGCGCCAGGTCTCGACATTGGGTAGCAGCGGCTTCTCGCCAGTGTAGAATTCGACGATCTCGGGCATGAAGGAATAGATCGCCTTGTCGTCGCAAATTCCCGTGCCCGGCGCGTTGGCGATGGTTATACGCCCTGCGCGATAGACATCCATAATGCCCGGCACGCCGAGCATGCTGTCCGGGTTGAAGGTAAGGGGATCGAGATAGTCATCGTCGACACGGCGATAAAGAACATCGACCGGCCGGTAGCCCGTGGTGCAGCGCATTTGCACCCTACCGTCGATCACTCGCAGATCGCTGCCCTCGACCAGTTCCGCACCCATCTGGTCGGCAAGAAACGCATGTTCGAAATATGCGCTGTTGTAGATGCCGGGCGTGAGGACCGCGACGGTCGGCTTGCCGGATGTCCCCTCCGGCGCACAAGCCGCAAGGCTGCGCGCAAGGCGGCGCGGATAGGTGGAGACACTCTCGACCGGAACCTGCGTAAACAGTTCCGGGAACATCGCCATCATCGTCTCGCGGTTCTCCAGCATGTAGGAGACGCCGGAGGGCGTGCGGGCATTGTCTTCCAGCACGAAAAATTCGTCCGGCCCGGTGCGGACAAGGTCGATGCCGACAATATGCGTGTAAACGCCGCCCGGGGGCGTGCAGCCTACCATCTCGGGCAGCCAAGCCTCGTTGTTGCGAAACAGGCGTTCGGGGATGCGCCCGGCGCGGATGATTTCCTGCCGGTGATAAAGGTCGTGAAGGAAGGCGTTGAGCGCACTGACGCGTTGTTCGATCCCGCGGCTCAATCGTCGCCATTCGGGCGAGGTAATGATTCTCGGGACCATATCGAACGGGATCAGCCGTTCCTCGGCCTCGTCTTCACCATAGACGTTGAAGGTAATGCCGGTACGGCGAAACGCGGTTTCCGCATCATCGTGCTTGCGCAGAAGCCATTTGGTGTCCTGTGCCTGAAACCACGCGTCATAGTCGCGGTAGGCGTCACGGATCTCTCCGTCTGCCTCGCTGCGTTCATCGAAATTCTGGCCCGGTCCGGACATTCAATCCCCGTTCGTCGAGCGGAGGATAGCGGACCGCTCTATGGACTCAAGGAACTAATCGCGTTCCAGTTCCCGAGCGACGGCAGCAATCGACTCTTCCGAATAGGCAAAACCGAGATGGCCGCAGCGCAGCGGGATGGCCAGATCGCGCTCTCCCGGCTTGCCGCATGCGGCGCGCGGATGGATAATTCCGTCGTTCGGGCTCCACAGGGCGACGGTGCGCACAGGCGGTTTTTCCGCGATCACGCCGCCCACCGGCGGCTGGTCGACCCGGTGCCCGGCGACGAACTGGTAAATCCGCCACGCGTTGTTGGCGCGGGGCGAATAGGAAAAGGGCGTCCCCATGGTGATGACCTGCGCCACGACCGAAGGGTGTTTCTTGGCCAGCTCGCGCGCGAACAGGCCGCCGAGGCTCCAACCGACCATATGGATTTTCTGCCCGGAACGACGGCGGAGATCGAGTAGCCTGCGCTCCAATTGCGCGAAATTCTCTTCCGTCGGCCCCCAATTGAACCCCAGTCCCCAGCGCTTGACCGTATGGCCCGCTCTCTCGAGCGTCCCGGCGAAATAGCGCATGCGCACCGGATGAGTGGCAAAGCCGGGCAGGACCATGACGGTCTTGGGGTTGGCCGATTGCGCGAGCGCGAATGGCTTGCGCCACTGCCGCACGGGCCTGCGCACGGGCTCGAGCATCCAGAGCGCCTCGCGCAACAGATGCCCCCGTTTCGGCCCATCGACAACTTCGGGGTTATCCTCGCGGGCCAGTTCCAGACGACGTGTCAGTTCACCCGCCTTGAAAGGAAGGCGAAGGTTTTCGCGAAGGGGAGCGCGCGTTGCCATAGAACTGTCACATAATGCCCACGGCACTATGAATGCTGCGCTAACGCTGCGGTTCCGCCTTATTCGGCAGCGGTCGCCTCCGCATCGGCGAGGTCTTGGCCCGAACATTCGCCGATCCGTGCAGATTTGATCGCCATGCGCATTTCCATTTTTCCGCCCGGGATCATGCGATTGTTGGCTTCCATGTCCATCGTCAGGTCGAAACCTTCGGCTGTGGTCGTGCCCGCCATGGCGATTTCGGCGGACACCCCCATCGGACCGCTGCATCCGAGTTCCGCATCGAGGCGTGGCGGGTCGGCGTCGAAACGCGAGAAAGTGCAGCTCATGTTGTTGGCCGCTTCGCCGATTTCGCGCAGCATGTCTTCATAGCCCTTCGCCGCTTCCGCTTCGGTCAGGCAATAGGGCTGCGCTTCGTCCGACAGGCCCGACATCTGCATACGCATCCGGTCAGCCTGTTCGGGCGCGAGACCGGGAACGCTGAATTCAACCAGGTCGGTCGTGGTGGTGTAGAGCCCTGCGCGCGGCCGCTCCAGCTCTCGCGCTTCGCTCAGCACGGCCTCGTCGGTCAGCGGCTGCTCCTCGCCGCAGCCGGCAAGGAGCGCCGCACAACCGCCGAGCGCCGCGGCGGACGCCAGTGCTCGGGTCAGGAACATTCCCCGATCTTCCGCGACTTCATATTGACCTTCATTTTCATCGAGCCGCCGGGAATGTCCTCGGAAGTCTGGTCGAACTCCATGGTCATGTCGCTGGTGGTCGGCGAAACCGTGCCGGTCATCGCTATATTGCCGACATTGCCCGCGCCGTCGTCGCACTTCATCTGGCTGTCGATCGTATTGCCGGACACGTCGAATCGCTCGAAGGTGCAATCATCCTTGCTTTCGCCGCTCTGCATTTCGCGGATCGCCTCTTCGAAACCCTTCTCGGCTTCCTCCTCGGTCAGGCAGTATTTGGTGGCCTGGGTCATGCCGGCTTCCATCATACCGCGGACCATCTGCGCTTCCTGCTCGCCCATGCCGGGCACTTCGAAAGTGATGAGTTCGGTAGTGGTTTCGTATTCCCCCGGTTCCGGCTTTTCCATCGAAGCGGCGGCATCGGCCATGTCTTCGACGCTCTCCGGCGCGCTGCTGTCGCTGCATGCTGAAAGTGTCAGGCCGAGTGCAGCACCCACCACAATAATCGAACGCATCGTCTTCTCCCCAATCAATCCGTGAGAGAGGATAACCAATTCTGGCGACACGGGAACCCCTTAGGGCGGCATAGTCGGCAATTTGCAGACCTAGTCGAGCGGCCCGGCGAAATCGGCGTCAACGTAGTGCAGGAAGAGATAGCGCGCGGTTTCCCCGGCTGGCAGCGGGAGGCGGGCATGCTCCATCTCGCGCCCCTTGAAGGCGACGCCGCCCGCGACAGGTTGCTCGATGCGTAGCTCCCCGGTTGTCCCCGGGTGCAGGATGATCGGCCATGCGGCGGGTTCGCGCGGCTCGTCGGAGAAATGCTCGATCAGCAAGCTCACGGTGATTTCGCACTGTTCGCGGTCGGTGTGCGGCGGCAGATCATTGCCGCCGTGATACTGGACGGCAAAGGCGTAGGATGGTTGCAGGTCCTGCTCGAACAATTCCGAAATGCGGGGGCAGAGCTCGCGCATGATGGCGACGCCGACCGGATCGCCATGGATCCCTCGGCGGCCCTCCCGCCCCTGTTCGAAGCGGCTCCATTCGTCGTCATGCAGGAGCCCGTACCAGTCGCGCACCAGGTTGAGGTTTTCGGACTGAAGGATGGGGGGTACCTCGACGAAAGCCTGATGCCGCAGCTCTGCAAGGGATTCGGGCCACGACAGATCGCAGATCGGCTCCGCCTCGACCAAGGGAGCAAGGCTTGGCATCAGCCGGGCAGCGAGTTTCATCCCGTCGCCGAGTTCTGGCGTCGCCTGCTCATGCAAGGGCGACCACTCCGCCTCGGTCACCAACAGGCCCGACGCGAGCCAACGCGCGATCGTCGCCGGATCCGCCGGATGCGCCGGTGGAGCACCGCCCTGCATCCAGCCGAGCATGGCATCGAAGCACGCACGATCGTCTTTCTCGAAGAATTCGACCGCAAGCAGTGAACGGCCTCGCGCGAATGACCGTAGACGCAATACCCTGCCCTCTTCGCGCAGGTCGAGCCGCCAGATCGTCAGGGGATTGAGACGCGTTCCCATGAATGTTGCCTAGCGCGTCACTTTCCAGCCACCAAGAGCTTGCACCGGTGGCGACATGCGCCATATCGACACATCATGGCAGAATTGGTGATCAGGCGCGGGTTGGATGAGCCCGAGACCGGGGAAGAATTCACCCCGCACCGCCCCGCAAGGCCCGAAAAGTCGATGCCGGGCAAGAGGTTCGAACTGGTGTCGGAATACGAACCTGCGGGTGACCAGCCGACTGCCATCGCCGAACTGGTCGAAAGCGCGCGCGAAGGCGAAAAGACTCAGACACTGCTCGGTGTGACCGGGAGCGGCAAGACCTTCACCATGGCCAAGGTGATCGAGACGCTCCAGCGCCCGGCGCTGGTGCTGGCCCCCAACAAGATCCTCGCCGCGCAACTTTACGGGGAGTTCAAGAGCTTCTTCCCCCACAACGCGGTCGAGTATTTCGTCAGCTACTACGACTATTACCAGCCGGAAGCCTACGTCCCGCGCTCGGACACCTATATCGAGAAAGAGTCGAGCGTGAACGAGGCGATCGACCGGATGCGCCACTCGGCCACTCGCGCGCTACTCGAGCGCGACGACGTGATTATCGTCGCTTCGGTATCCTGCCTCTACGGTATCGGATCGGTCGAGACCTATTCGGCGATGATCTTCGATATCAAGAAGGACGAGACGGTCGACCAGCGCGAGCTCATCCGCAAGCTCGTCGCTCTGCAATACAAGCGCAACGATGCAGCGTTCCAGCGCGGCACGTTCCGCGTGCGCGGGGACAATCTGGAGATTTTCCCGAGCCACTACGAAGACCGGGCCTGGAGGGTCAGCTTCTTCGGCGACGATATCGAAGAGATCAACGAATTCGATCCGTTGACCGGCGAAAAAGGCGCGAGCCTCGACAGCGTGCGGGTCTATGCCAATTCGCACTACGTTACGCCCGGTCCGACGATGAAACAGGCGAGCGAAGCGATCAAGTTCGAGCTGCAGGAGCGGCTCAAGGAACTGCACGCGGAAGGCCGCTTGCTGGAAGCCCAGCGGCTGGAGCAGCGCACCAATTTCGACCTCGAGATGATTGCGGCCACGGGAAGCTGTGCAGGGATCGAGAACTATTCGCGCTTCCTCACTGGCCGCCTGCCCGGCGAACCACCGCCCACGCTCTTCGAATATCTGCCCGAGAACGCGCTGCTGTTCGTCGACGAAAGCCATCAGACGGTGCCGCAGATCGGCGCAATGGCGCGCGGGGACCACCGGCGCAAGCTGACGCTGGCCGAATACGGCTTCCGCCTGCCCAGCTGTATCGACAACCGCCCGCTCCGCTTCAACGAATGGGACGCGATGCGCCCCCAGACCTTCTGTGTTTCGGCGACGCCCGGAAACTGGGAGATGGAGCAGACCGGCGGCGTGTTCGCCGAACAGGTCATTCGCCCCACCGGCCTGATCGATCCGCCCGTGGAAATCCGCCCGGTCGAGGACCAGGTGCAGGACTGCATCAACGAGTGCAACGAAACCGCGAAGAAAGGATATCGCACGCTCGTCACCACGCTGACCAAGCGGATGGCCGAAGACCTGACCGAGTTTATGCACGAGGCGGGGGTGAAGGTCCGCTACATGCATTCGGATGTCGAGACACTGGAGCGTATCGAGCTGATCCGCGACCTGCGGCTGGGCGTCTATGACGTCCTGATCGGCATCAACCTGCTGCGCGAAGGGCTCGACATCCCCGAATGCGGGCTGGTGTGCATCCTCGACGCCGACAAGGAAGGTTTCCTGCGCTCCGAAACTTCGCTGGTGCAGACCATCGGCCGGGCCGCGCGGAATGTCGATGGCAAGGTTATCCTCTATGCCGACCGCATCACCGGCAGCATGGAACGCGCCATGGCGGAGACCGAACGCCGCCGCGAGAAGCAGCGCGCCTATAACGAGGAACACGGCATCACGCCGCAAACGATCAAGCGCCAGATCGCCGATATCGTCGCGCACACGGCCTCGCAGGACGGCGTGACTGTCGACACCGGCGATGACGAGCGCAACAACCTCGTCGGCCACAACCTGCGCGCTTACATCGAAGACCTCGAGAAGCGCATGCGCGAAGCCGCCGCCGATCTCGAGTTCGAGGAAGCCGGCCGCCTGCGCGATGAAATCCGGCGGCTCGAAAACGATGAGCTCGGCTTGTCCGACAGCGAGAAGAAAGCGCCGCTGGTCGGGCGCAGCAACGAAGGCAAACCCGGCACGCGCAAGATGCGATACGGGAAGACGCAGCGGAAGATGCGGTGATGCTGGGGATAAAAAAATTTTAAGAGCCCGCTAAGAGGGTTATAAGAAGGCTCTTGACGTGACCCCCAGCTTTCCCCCAGCTGGGATTAGAGCCGGGCGGTTGTTTTGCGCATAAGCGCGATTGAAGCAATGGGCTGCGTAGTGGAGCCCGTAGGGCGTAGCGAAGCAGGCCATTGCTTATCCAGTTCGGCGGCGAACGCCGCCGGTGTTGCGTAGCCAAGCGATGAGTGCGGTCGCTCCCGGTTGTAATCATCCACCCAGGCGGCGATCTCGACACGGGCATGGGCCATGCTCATGAACAGCGTCTCGTTGAGCAGTTCGTCCCGCATGCGACCGTTGAAGCTCTCGACATAGCCATTCTGCATCGGCCTTCCGGGCGCGATATAATGCCACTCGACGCCGATCTCGCCGCACCATGCCAGCACGGCGTTGCTGGTGAGCTCGGTTCCGTTGTCGCTGACGATCATGCCGGGCTTGCCACGCTGGGCGATCAGCTCGGTCAGCTCTCGAACGACACGGCGACCAGAGATCGACGTGTCCGGCACCGCTGCCAGACACTCCCTTGTCACGTCATCGACCACGTTGAGCACCCGGAACCTCCTGCCCGACGCCATCTGGTCGTGCACGAAGTCCAGGCTCCAGCGCTGGTTCGGTAAGGCGAGCACCGGAGCAGGTGCCCTCGTGCCGACTGCGCGCCTGCGACTGCGTCGACGCCTCACCGCCAAGCCTTCCTCCTTGTAGAGCCTCTGGGTCTTCTTCCGGTTGATCATGATCCCCTCCCGGCGCAGCAGGATGTGCAGACGGCGATAGCCGAACCGCCGTCGCTGGTTGGCCAGCTCGCGCAGCTTCTCACGCAGATCGGCGTCATCGCCCCGGGTGGAACGGTAACGCACGCTCTTGCGATCGGCATCGATGACACGGCACGCCCGCCGCTCGCTCATCCCGTGGCATGCCTGAAGATGAGCGACAGCTTCCCGCTGCGCGGCGGGCGTCAGAACTTTTTTGCCAGAAGATCCTTCAACGCCGCTTTGTCCAGCATCGTGTCGGCCAGCAGGCGCTTGAGCTTGGCGTTCTCGCTCTCGAGCTCCTTGAGCCGCCGGGCATCAGACACCTCCAGCCCACCATACTTCGACTTCCAGTTGTAGATCGTCGCTTCCGAAACCCCGTGTCGCCGGGCCAGGTCGGCGGTCTTCGCTCCCGCCTCCGCCTCCTTGAGCACGCCGATGATCTGCTCTTCTGAAAACCTCGTTCTCTTCATCTCGTCCGTCCTTCTGTCAGGGCCGGACTCTAATCCAACTTGGAGGAAAATCAGGGGGTCACGTCACTCTGAGACGAAAATATAACTCTGTGTTATTTGACACACAGGTCGCGTTTGTATTGTTGGTTGGCTGCATATCAAACGAGGCAGCCATGACCCGCATCGAAAAGCTCTACGCGAAACTGCTCGATAATCCGCGCGCCAGCATCAGCTTTCGCGATTTCGAAAAGCTGCTCAAGGCATTCGGTTTCGAGCATGACCGGACGAAGGGCAGTCACAAAATCTGGGTCCATCCAGACGTGCCGCGCCCGCTCCCAGTCCAACCTTCGGGCAAAGATGCGAAACCCTACCAAATTCGCGAATTTCTTGAACTGGTGGAGGAACACGGCCTATATATCGGACCGTGAACGAGCCTCACTATCATATCAATCTGTTCTGGTCCGGAGAGGACCAGTGCTGGATCGCCGATGTTCCGGACCTGAAACCATGCTCTGCGCATGGTGACACGCGCAGCGAAGCGATTGCCAACATCAACGATGCGATCCAAGGTTGGCTTGAGACAGCATCCGAACGCGGAATGCCGATCCCCGAGCCGCGCTATCGCCCCGCGATCTACGCCTGACTTGCTTCGTTCTTTCGCCGCTTTGACACTCCTAATCTCGACCGCCTGCCAGCCGCCGGCGGCGGACGATTACCTGGAGCGCGGGCTGGTCGAGGAAACGGTGCCGGAGGCATCGGAGCCGTTGCCCTCGCCCGATGCCAGCGATGCACTGTGGGCGCCGAGCGATCAGGCGGAGCGGCTGCTCTATGGCGTTCCGGGCGAGACGCCCTTTCTCGCCGTTGCCTGCGACCGCTCGGGCGGCGAACCGGTGCTGGTCTTCACTCGTTTCACACCGGCCGATCGCAACGCCCAGGCGATGATGAGCCTGGTCGGCAATTTTCACGTCGCGCGTTTTCCGGTCGATGCGACCGATACCGGGCGGGCGTGGTTGTGGCAGGGGTCGATTGCCGCCGACAGCCCCGATCTCAACACTCTGACCGGCCAGCGCGATGTCGAGGCGACCATCCCGGGGGCAGGATCGGTCATGCTGAAGGCGAGCCCGCGCATCCGCGAGCTGGTCAATGCATGCCGCCCTAGCGTTGCGCCTGACGCGGAAGAGGCCGAACGCGACCTTCCGGACGACGAGCCGCCCGAGGACCAGCCTCGCGCGCCAAAGTGACGAGGCTGTCAGGGCCCAGCAATTGCTGCAATTGGCGCGGCTCGGCCACACCGGGATCGTACCACAGGTAAAGCGGCACCCCGGCGACGCCTTGGGCGTTGAGGAATTCGGTGATCTCGGGCTGGCGCAGGGTCCAGTCGCCGCGCAGCGTAGTAACACCTGCCTGCTCGAACGCCTCGCGGGTCGCCTCGCGCTCGATCGCGACCCGCTCGTTGACCTTGCAGCTGACGCACCAGTCGGCGGTGAAATAGACGAACACCGGTGCACCGGAGGCGCGCGCTTCATCGAGCGCTGCTAGGGTGAATGGCTTGCTTGCAAGGACCGTCTCGGCCTGCGCTCGCGTCGGCGATTCGAAACTCGCCAACACCCCGACAGCCATCAGCACCGCGCCAAGTGCCGTCACGGCTCCACGCAATCGCTGGTTACGGCCACGGAACAGCACGGCTGCCAAAGTTGCGATGAAGGCGATCGACATCGCCGAGAGCGCGAAACCGACGCCCCCGATACGCCAGACCAGCCAAACCAGCGCCAGCGCGGTCAGCCCCATCGGAACGGCGAGCACCTTGCGAAATGTCTCCATCCAAGCGCCCGGTTTCGGCAGTAATCGTCGAAATGCAGGTATAAAGCCGAGCAGGAGAAACGGGAGCGCAAGGCCCAGCCCCAGGACGGCGAAAAGTAGCAGTGCGGTTTCTGCGGGCAGAAGCAGCGCCGCTCCGAGCGCCGCTGCCATGAAGGGGCCTGTGCAAGGCGTCGCAACGAACGCCGCCAGCAGCCCGGTCGAAAAGGCTCCGCGCGGGGTGCTGCCTTCCGAAATCGACAGGCCCGGCAATTCGAAAAAGCCGAGCAGGTTGGCGGTGATTAGGCTCGCCAACACCAGCAGCGCGACGACGACACCCGGCTCCTGCAACTGGAAAGCCCAGCCAACCTGCTCGCCCGCCGCGCGCAAGGCCAGCATTGCGCCGCCCAGCGCAACACAGGCGAGGATCACGCCTGCGGTGTAAGCGAGGCCTTCCATCCGCGCCTCTTGGGCTCCGGCGCCAGCCTTCGCGAGGCTAAGCGCCTTCAGGCTCAGAATCGGGAAGACACAGGGCATGATGTTGAGGATCAGCCCTCCGAGCAACGCTCCGCCCAAGAGCAGCCAGAGCGAGGGCAGTTCGGCATCGCGCGCCATCAGGACACGGTCGCCGCTTGGCACCTCGCCCGCCTCGGCGACGAAGCGCAGACCCTGTCCGCTCCCCAGCCTGACGATGCCTTCGACGGTTTCCGGCTGCTCCCCCGTCCGCGCCAGTGGGATTTCGGCGATCAGCCAGTCGCCATTGCGGCGAAAGCCCTGCGCCTGCACGTAATTCACCAGGTCGCGATTGGCGATAAAGACATGCGGTTCTCCCGGATCGACGGCTGCCGGGAGCGGGATGGCGAGACGCAGCAGGCTGGCGGTCTGCTCGAACCGCGCCGTGCTGTCGATCAGCGGGGCGAGCGCGCTACGGAATGCCGCGAATTCGGTGCCTGAAGCGGTGCTCTCGCCAACCGGGATCGACACCTGCAATTGCGCGTCCTCGGGCACGCAGATCTGGTCAGTGCAGGCAAGGTAGAAGGCTTCGACCGACACTTGCAAGACATCCGGCCCCGCATAATCCTCGGTCAGGCGCAACGGCAGCAGCACCGCATAATCGCCCTCGAAAATGTGGTTCATCAGCCCGTCGATCACCAGCCGCTTGGGTGTGGGATAGAGCGGCTCGCCGACGGACACACCTTCGGGCAGGTCCCACTCCAGCTGCATCGGCAGGCCCGCATCGCCCGGATTGGCCCAATAGCCGTGCCATTCCTCGGACACCGGCGCAAATTTGAAAGCGAGTGTCGTCTCGCCGCCCGGCGCAACCGGCCCCTCGGCCACCAGCGCCACGCGAATGTTCTGCCCCTGCGCCGCAGCAGGGACTGCCGCCAGCGCAGCGAGCAGCAGCGCCAGAAGCGCGAACATGGGAGCGGCAATGCGGCTGAAGGTCGATCTTGCGGAGGGCATCACTTCGGTCCTACTGCGCCATGTAAGTTTGAATGCAAAGGAATTCCATGGCCGAAACACGCGATCTGCTGATCCTGGGCGGCGGGCTTGTCGGGATGACGCTGGCGCTGGCAGCGGCGCGGCGCGGCTTCACCAGCCATGTCGTCGACCGCGCCGATCCGGCGGATGTGACGGCGGACGGGTTCGACGGACGGGCCACGGCAATCTCCACTGCAAGCTGGAACCTGTTTCGAAATATCGGCCTCGCCGACACGCTCGAACCGCATGGCTGCCCGATCGATTCCATCGCCGTCTCCGACCAGATGAAGCCCGGCCGGATCGACTTCCAGCCGGAACCGCACGAAGACTCGCTTGGTCGGATGTTCGCCAATCGCACCCTCAGGGTTACTCTGTTCGATGCAGCGCGCGCGGAAGAGAACATTGCGTGGCATGCTCCTGCCGAGATCGTCGATCGCCAGCGTGACGAGTTCGGTGCCAGCGCGGCCTTGGCCGACGGCACTGTGCTGAAGGGCCACCTGATGGTCGCCGCCGAGGGTCGCGGTTCGCCGACGCGCGAGGAGGAGGGCCTCAACCTCGCCAAATGGGATTACAGCCATCGCGCGATTATCGTCGGGCTCGATCACGAGAAGCCGCACGAAAACGTGGCTTGGGAGATCTTCTATCCCGACGGGCCTTTTGCGCTGCTGCCCGTGCTCGACGGGCCAAACGGCCAGCATCGCAGCGCGCTGGTGTGGACAGTAGACGAGGCCGATGCCGAAGGCATTCTCAAGCTGTCTGACCGCGCGTTCCTGGCCGAAGTCTACGATCGCATGGATCGCATGTTCGGCACAATCGGCCTGAATTCCAAGCGATCATCCTATCCGCTGAGCTTCCAGCACACGTCCAGGTTGACCGGCGACCGGCTGGCTTTGGTTGGCGACGCCGCGCACGGCATGCATCCGATTGCGGGCCAGGGCTTCAATCTCGGCCTGCGCGATGTCGGCGCGCTGGTCGAAGTGCTGTCGGAGGGCCGCAGGCTCGGCCTCGATCCCGGCGATGCGCAGATGCTCAAGAAATACGAGGAATGGCGCGCGCTCGATGCGCTGATGGTGATGTCGGCGACCGATGGCCTGACGCGGCTGTTCGGCGTGCCCGGCAAGCTCGCTTCGGCGGTGCGGCGGCTCGGCATGGGCGGCGTCCAGCGCACCGGCTGGCTCAAGGATTTCTTCATGAACGAAGCGCGCGGCGTGACCGGCGAGCGGCCCGAACTGCTGCGCCACCGCGCGTAATTTACTGCTCTACGGTTTCCTGCACCGGGCTCGGCTGGCCGATGCGGTTGCCTGCCCCATCGCGCAAGCGCCGCGGTTCGAGCACGGCTGCGGTCTCGATCAGGTCGAGCGCGCGTTGGGCTGCGGCATAGCGGCGCATGTCGGCGATCCAGCGCTCCGCCGCCGGGGCGCCGGGCATGTTCTGCACTTCCTCGATTGCGGCTTCGTAACGCCCGCTTTCGAGGAACAGGCGGGCCCGTTCCATCCGGCGGACGGGCTGCGGCGAAGGCGCGGTTTCACGGCGCACGATGAAGAGCTCGCTGAGCTCCCTGCGCAGGCGCGCCAGGCTCGGCTCTTCGTCGACAGTGCGCAATTGCGGCTCGAGCCCTTCGAGCCGCGCAATCAGCTGGTCCATCGTCACTGGGTCGCGCGACATCGAGATGATCGTGCGCACCGCATTGGGCAGCGCATCGCCGAAACGCAGCCGCAGCTGGTCGGCGAGGAAGCCGAGTTCGGCCCCGCGCTCGATGGCCCTGCGGGTAGCGAAGGCAATCAGCAGGCCTTCGGCGCGCGCGGCATTGCCGGCGGCGGCCTGCGCCTGGAGGTCGAGCTGGGTGAGGCGCTGCTCGGCAGCGGCGAGGCGTTGTTCGAGACCGCCCTGCTGCTCGGCCACCCGTTCGACGGCTTCGGTCGCTTCCTGCACCGCCTGCGATGCCCGCGCGCTGGGCGAAGGCGCGGGCGTGATATCGGCAAGCGATTCCTCGGGATCGAGATCGGCGACCTGCGCCTGCGGCGTTTCCTCTTCGATCGCGACGCTATCGAAGCTTGGTCGCCACCACAAATAACCCGCCACGGCGGCACCGATGAGGAGGATCATCAGCGCCACGCCGAGAATCGCCCGGAAAGAGCCGCCCTGCCTGGACTGCGTCAGAAAATCGTTCATCCCGTTCCGTTCTGTGACCCGCTGCCGCGCCTCGTGCTGCGCGATCTGTCATTCATGCCCGGGGGTTCTGGCACAGCTCGGCTGCCAATTCCAACACTGCGTCGTCGGTTGGCGATGCGGCGGTGTGGAGAGCTTTCCAGCCTTTTCCAGCCATTTCCGCGATCCTGGGCACCATCGCGACCAGAGAAAGCTTCGATGTGTCGAGCCCAAGCCGTTCGCATTCCTGAGAAAAATGGGCGGCCGTCTCGCCCGAATGGAGCAGCATGACGGCGTCCGCGTCGAGCAGGCCGGCCTGCGCTTCATTCAGAGGCCGGTAGGAGGCGCGATAGACGATCCGCGTATCCACTTCGATCTGCGGCGGCAATTCGAGCTCAAGATGCTTTTCTCCCGCCAGCCGCAAAAGCGAGCGCGGATCCGCTGCCAAACCTTCGAGCACTTTCTGCAGGCCGCCCGTCCCGGCCATTTCTACCTTCAACCCCGCCTCGCGCGCGACCTGCGCGGTCGTTTCGCCGACCGCGAGGACGGGCAGGTGCGCGATCTTTGCCAGTTCGTCGCCCGCGTGGCGAATAGCATTGGCGCTGCCGATCAGCAGGCCTTCGTAAGGCTTGGCTGGCGCGCTCCATGCGACCGGTTCGACCGTACTCAGCGGCATCCCGCGCGCGTTCAGGCCTCTCTCGAAAGCGGCCACGAGAGTGGTGGTGAGACCGGGCTCCGGGCGCAGGACAAAGACGGGTCGGCTCATGCGGCCCCGCCGAATACGGTGCGGATCGCCGGGCTGGCGCGATCGAGCAAGTCGGCAGCAAGCCGCTCGATCGCAGCGTAGTCGGCCAGTGCGAGTTCGCCTTCACCCGCTACCTTGTCCGTTCCATCCGGACTGTAGAGCGTAGCGCGGATCGACAGCCGATTTCCCATCGCCTCAGCGAGAACGGCGATCGGGCTGTGGCAGGTCCCGTTCAGTCCTGCGAGCAGTGCGCGTTCGGCCATGATCTCGGCGCGCGATGGCGCGTGATCGATCGGCGAAAGAAGCGCGCGGGCCCCGGCATCGTCCGCGCGACACTCGATGCCGATCGCCCCCTGCGCCGCAGCCGGTAGCCATTCGTCGAGCTCGAGCGGGCTACCGATGTCCAGTTCGCCGAGCCGCTTGAGCCCGGCGGCAGCGAGCAAGGTCACGTCCGCCTCCCCCGCCTCCAGCTTGCCGAGCCGGGTGGCGACATTGCCGCGGAAAGTCACGACCTCTACATCGGGTCTGAGACTGAGCATCTGCGCCGCCCGACGCGGCGCGCTGGTGCCCACTTTCGCGCCCTTTGGAATGTCTTCGATCCCGGCCGCGCCGACCAGCACATCGCGCTTGTCCTCGCGTGGCAGGATGGCGGCGATATGCAGGGCCTCGGGCCGGAACGTCTCGACATCCTTCATCGAATGGACCGCCGCATCAATGCGGCCCTCGCCCAGCCAGGCGTCGAGTTCCTTGGTCCACAGCGCCTTGCCGCCGATCTCGGCCAGCGGGCGATCCTGAATCTTGTCGCCACTCGCCACCACCGGGACCAATTCGACCGCCTCTTCGTCCCAGCCGTGCGCCGCGCAGAGGCGATTGCGGGTCTCCACCGCCTGCGCCATGGCGAGCGGAGAAGTGCGGGTTCCGAGGCGGAGGATGGGCGTCTCACTCATGCGGTTCGCTTGCCCTAGCGAGAGCTTCGTCTAAGGGGAAGCCGCATGAGGATAGTCCTCGGCATAGAATCGAGCTGCGACGAAACTGCGGCCGCGCTGGTCGCCACCGATCGCACCATACTGGCGCAGCATATCGCTTCGCAGGACGAGGCGCATGCACCCTATGGCGGCGTGGTACCCGAGATCGCCGCGCGCGCTCATGCCGAGCGACTCGCGCCGATGATCGAAGCGGTGATGCAAGAAGCGGGCGTCGACTACGCCGACCTCGACGCGATTGCCGCGACGGCCGGCCCGGGCCTGATCGGGGGCGTGATGGTCGGTCTGGTCAGCGCCAAGGCCATCGCCATGGCGGCGGGCAAGCCACTGATCGCGATCAACCATCTGGAAGGCCATGCGCTCAGCTCGCGGCTGGCCGATTCCGAATTGGAATTTCCCTATGCCCTGCTGCTCGTTTCGGGCGGGCATTGCCAGATCCTGCTGGTCGAAGGCGTGGGTCAATATCGCCGCCTCGCCACCACCATCGACGATGCACTCGGCGAAGCCTTCGACAAGACCGCCAAGATCCTTGGCCTTGGCTATCCCGGCGGGCCGGCGGTCGAAAAGCTGGCGCGCGACGGCGACGCGCAGGCTGTGCCTCTCCCCCGCCCGATGCTGGGCAGCGCAGAGCCGCATTTCAGCTTTGCAGGCCTCAAGAGCGCGGTGTTGCGAGCCAAGGAAAGCGGCGATCATGAGGACGCAGACATCGCAGCGAGCTTTCAGCAGGCAGCGGTCGATTGCATTCTGGATCGCTTGCAAGTGGCGTTGGGCGGGGATGACTGGCCCCCTGCGCTCGTCGTTGCGGGTGGTGTTGCAGCCAACCAGACGATCCGCGCAGCGCTGGAAGGATTTGCAGCAGATCGCTCGATGCGCTTCGTCGCGCCGCCCTTGGCGCTGTGCACAGACAATGCGGCCATGATTGGCTGGGCCGGGTGCGAGCGGCTAGACTTGGAACAGGACGATCCGCTCGATTTCCGCGCGCGGCCGCGCTGGCCGCTCGATCCGGAAGCGGAGCCGGTACGCGGGGCGGGAGTGAAGGCGTGACGGCAGAAATCGCAGTCCTCGGCGGCGGCGCATGGGGCACCGCGCTTGCGCAGATGCTCGCCAGCGACGGGCAAGATGTCTTGCTGTGGGCTCGAGAAAGCGAGGTCGTGGCCGAGGTCAACGCCGATCATCTCAACAGCATTTATCTGCCCGGTGCCCGGCTGGCCGAAAACATTAAGGCTACAGGCGAGGTCTCCGATCTCTCCGCCATTCCCACTCTACTCGTGGTCACGCCCGCGCAGCATATGGGCGCAGTGTTGAAAACGCTCCCTGAAAATCCGCGCGACCTCGTACTGTGCAGCAAGGGGATTGAGCAGGACACCGGGCGGCTCATGAACGATGTGGCCGCCGAAGCCTGCCCCGACAGCGAGATCGCAATCCTTTCCGGTCCGACCTTCGCGCATGAGGTCGCGGCAGGCCTGCCGACCGCCGTAACGCTGGCTTGCAGCAGCCGTGAGCAATGGGAACGGCTGAAGCCGCTTATCGCGCGGCCTGCTTTCCGTCCCTATTACAGCGACGATGTAAGCGGCGCGGAGATCGGCGGCGCGGTGAAGAACGTGCTCGCCATTGCCTGCGGCGTGGTCGACGGGCTCGGGCTCGGCCAGAATGCCCGCGCGGCGCTGATCGCGCGCGGCTATGCCGAAATGCTGCGCTTCGGCGAGGCTCTGGGAGCGCAGGCGGAGACGCTTGCGGGCCTGTGCGGGCTAGGCGATCTCGTCCTGACCTGTTCCTCCACCTCCAGCCGCAACTTCTCGCTCGGCAAGGCATTGGGCGAAGGGCGAACAGCGGCAGACCTGATGGCCGACCGGACAACGGTGGCGGAAGGTGCCTACACCGCGCCCGTGCTGGCCGAACTGGCCGAAGCGAAGGGCGTGGATATGCCGATCGTCCAGGCGGTCAATCGCATTATCGCCGGTGCAGACGCGCAGGCCGTGGTCGCACAGCTGCTCGCTCGCCCGCTGCGCGCCGAGCACGAGTCCGACGCTTGAGCATTACTCCGCCGCCCGGCCCGCCCACCAAACCGCCTGCCCCGGACGACAGCGCGGGCGACATGGCTGCGCTCGCCAAGGGCGGGCGGACCAATTTCTTCGGCTTCATCCTGCGTCTGGTCGCGCGGCTACCCTTCCTGTTTCTCGCCGGGCGGCTCTACGGAGCCGATGCCGTCGGGCGGTTCGCTTCGGCGCTGATCGTCGTCGAACTGCTCGCACTGGTGTGCTCCATGGGCGAGAAGCGCGGCCTGGCGCAGCGTCTGGCCGAAAGCGAAGAGCATCAGGCCAATCTGGTGCTCGACGGCTTCGTTGTCGCGCTGATGCTGTCGGGTATCGTCGCGACGATCCTCTATCTCTTCCCGCAGCCGATGTTCCCGAACGGGATGAACAGCGAACTCGATATCCTGCTGGTGGTGGCCATACCCGGCTACGCGCTGACCGAGATCGCGCTCGCCGCGCAAGCCTACAAGTTCGACATCGCAACGACTGTGCGCGCGCGTGCCGTGGTCGAGCCATGGACCATTTCGATCATGGCGGGTCTTTTCTATTTCTGGATGCCCGATGCCGGCCTCGCGTTGGCCTATATTGTCTCGATCTACGCCGGCTTGGTTACGGCGTTATGGCCGTTCCTGCGCACTTATGGCCTGCCGAGAGGCTGGCGTCCGCATCCTGTCTCCATGTGGCGCATGCTGACCCGCGCGCTGCCGCTGGCGGCAACCGATGCCGTCGAATGGGGAACGCGGCGGCTCGACATCTTCATCCTCGGCTTCTTCGCCTCCCCCGCAGCCGTGGGGATCTATTACATGGCGCAGCAGGTCGCGAGCCTGCCGCAGAAGCTCAAGACCAGTTTCGAACCGGTGCTGGGCCCGGTCATCACCAAGAACCTCAAGGTCAAGAATTACGCCGCCATCGCCAAACAGGTGTGCCAGGTCGGGTTCTGGATCATCGCCGCGCAGGCGGGGATCGCGCTGGCGCTCGGCATACCGGGCGAAGCCGTGATGGGCCTGATCGGACCGGAATTTGTCGGCGGTACCGGGGCGCTCGCATTCCTGCTGGCGGCCGAAGTCGTGGCGGCCACCGCCGTCGTTTCGGAAGCGGCGCTGGTCTATGTCGCACGGGTCCGCAACATGTGGATTTCGCTCGGCACGATCGCGCTGCAGGCAGGCCTGACGGTCGGGGCTTTGCTGATGATCGAACGCTACGCCTGGGGCGACGGTTTCATGGCGGCAGGCGCAGCGATTTCGCTCATGCTGGCGCTTGGCGCGGCCTCTCTGGTAAAGGCGCTGCTGCTGGCCAGCATTCTCGGTCACACGGTCAACAACTGGCGCTGGGCGCTGGTGTGGGCGGCAGCGCCTGCGGTCCTCGTCGGCTGGTTGATCACACAGCTTCCCCCGGCGCTCGAATGGGTCGAGCTGGTGGTGGGCATTCCGCTTATCCTGTGCACCTACGGCTATGTCATCTGGCGGCGCGGGTTCGGGCCCGAAGACCGCATGCTTTTCCGCCGGAATCTGGGCGGCGAGAGCGACGCCGACGCAGCCCCGCCCTCCAATCCTGCACAAAGCTGACACACGCATTCAGTAGGCATTCACGCCATTGGTCGATGCTGAGCCACGGGTTACGGTATCACTTGGGAGGGACTGCCTGATGCGTATCATCCGTTTTGCCACTGTGAGTATGCTCGCGGTCGCGCTTGCCAGCTGCGCATCGCAATCGAGCGAAGGCGAGCGTATCGTCGTGACGGGCAGCAAGGCCGATCGCTCCAGCGATGCATCGCCACCACCCCCACCACCTCCTCCTCCGCCGCCGCCATCTCCGGCCTACGCTGCGCAGCAGGCTGTCGTCGTAAGCGGGAGCAGGATTGCCTCCGAAGCAGCCGTAGCGCCCGACACGAGCGGCCAGCCGGCGGAGGCCGCTGGGCGCGAGTACCGCTATGTCATGCCGGTCATCGTGCCGCAGCCCGAGGATCGCGAGCGCTATGACGGCGAAGAGGTCTCGCCGGTCAAGATCGCGGCAGTCGAGCCGCTCTCCACCTTTTCTGTCGATGTCGACACTGGCGCCTATGCCAATGCGCGGCGGTTCCTGAGCCAGGGCCAGATGCCGCCCAAGGCCGCCGTGCGGACCGAGGA
Organism: Erythrobacter litoralis HTCC2594; assembly: GCF_000013005.1. Taxonomy (GTDB): domain Bacteria; phylum Pseudomonadota; class Alphaproteobacteria; order Sphingomonadales; family Sphingomonadaceae; genus Parerythrobacter; species Parerythrobacter litoralis_A. Next base: position 1,867,135 of record NC_007722.1, read on the forward strand.
GTTCATCAACTACTTCCGTTACGATTACGACCGCCCACAGGACCGCTCGCAGCCATTCACAGTCAATTTCGACGCAGCGCGCACGCCGTGGAACGAGGATACGCGGCTGATCCGCATCGGCCTTGCCGGATACGATATCGAACGCAGCGAGCGACCCCCGGCCAACCTCGTGTTCCTGATGGACGTCTCCGGCTCGATGGGCCGCCCGGATAAATTGCCGCTGGTGAAGACCGCGCTGGCAGGGCTCGCAGGTGAATTGCAGCCGCAGGACAAGGTCTCGATCGTCGTCTATGCTGGGGCTGCCGGCCTGGTGCTGGAGCCGACCAACGACACCCGCAAGATCCGCGCTGCGCTCAACCAGCTGCAGGCGGGCGGATCGACCGCGGGCGGCGCGGGCATCCAGCTCGCCTACCAGATCGCCGAGGACAATTTTATCGAAGGCGGGGTCAACCGCGTGATCCTGGCCACCGACGGCGATTTCAATGTGGGCGTATCCAGCCGCGACGCGCTGATCGAGATGATCGAGAAAAAGCGCGACAGCGGTATCACGCTGACCACGCTCGGCTTCGGCACCGGCAATTACAACGAGGCGATGATGGAACAGATCGCCAATCACGGGAACGGCAATTACGCCTATATCGACAGCGCGCTGGAAGCGAAAAAGGTGCTGGGCGACGAAATGTCCTCCACCCTCTTCACCATCGCCAAGGATGTTAAGATTCAGGTCGAGTTCAACCCGGCCGTCATCAGCCAGTACCGCCTGATCGGCTACGAAAACCGCGCGCTGCGCGACGAGGATTTCGACAACGATGCCGTCGATGCGGGTGACATCGGTGCCGGGCATCAGGTCACCGCGATCTACGAAGTCGTGCCGGTCGGCACCAAGGGCTGGATCCCGCCGCTGCGCTACGGCGACAGGCCTGCGCAGGCCGCGTCCGAGCGCGCCGAGGAAGCAGCGTATGTCAAGCTGCGCTACAAGATGCCCGACGGCGAGACATCGAAACTGATCGACTATGTCCTCCCCGCCAGCACCTTGCGTACGGCGACCATGCCGCGTGGCGACTTTGCCTTTGCCAGCGCGGTCGCGGGCTTCGGACAGAAACTGCGCGGCGATCCGATGCTTGGTGACTTCGCCTATGACGATCTCGCCCGGCTGGCCGGCACGCAGCAGGACTTCTGGCGACAGGAGTTCGTCAAGCTCACCTCGCTCGCGGGCAGCATGGGTCGGAACGCAGGCGAAGGCAGCCAAGGCGGCGATTGACCCCCTTCCCTTGACGCCGTCGTCTGGCTAGTGGGACGGGCGTGAGCATCCGCCCGTCCTTCGCCATTCTTGCCGGTGCCCTTTTGAGCGCGATCCTGGGAATCGCCGCGGCATCGCAGACCGCCGCGCCTTACGTGGAACGACTTGCAGCGGAAGCGGAGGCGATCGCCGGAAACGATGTGACCGTCCGCTTCGCCGACCGCGAGGGCTATCCCAGCCGTCACGCCATGCTGACACCCGCACGGGAACTGGACGAGGGGCGACGCGCCGATCTGGCAAAGCAGATCGGGGCGATCGACGGCATCGGCGGCGTGCACTGGACCGACGGCACAATGCTGGCCGAAGCCGGCGAAGCGCCGCTCGAATCCCTGCGTTGTCAGGATGATGTTCAGGCGATCCTGACGGCCCGCACGCTCCGGTTCGAGGAGTCGAGCGCCGCACTTGCAGCCGGCGGCACGGAACTGCTCGACGAAGTCGCGGCGGCGCTGCGACCCTGTTACGGCGCCATCATCGCCATCACCGGCCATACCGATACCTCGGGCGACGAACCCGCCAATATCGTCCTGTCGCGCCGCCGCGCTGCCGCGGTCGAGCGCGCACTCGTAGCGCGCGGCGTTCCCGAGGAAAGCCTCCGCATTAACGGGCTCGGCTCGTCGCAGCCGGTGCAAGGCCTCGACCCCGCCGATCCCGCCAACCGCCGGATCGAGTTTTCGGTCGTCGCCAAGCAACGCGTGCGCCCCACACCCATAGATCTGCCGGGGCCGCGCTGACATGCCGATCTGGATCGAACTCGTCATCCTGCTGTTGTTCACCTATGCCATCGGGCTCGGTTTCGGCTGGCTGCTGTGGGGCCGCACGCCGATCGTGGCCGATGCGCCCGAACCGCTTGAAGATATCTGAGGAGCACTCCCCGTGATCGAACTCGTCGAAGCCAATTGGCCGGTATTCCTGATCGTCCTGCTGATCGGCATTGCCGCCGCCTGGTTCGTCTTCGTCGGCAGTCGCAAGACCCAGGTAACGCGCGACGAGAGCGGCGAGCCGGACAAGCCGGCCGCGCGCAACCAGGCGCTGATCGATTCCGAACCCGTGGTGAAGCGTGATCCCGTGCCCGAACCGACGCCGGTTGTCCCGGTAGCCCCGATGGGCATGGCCGGTGCCGGTCCGGCCGTAGCGGCTGCAGCGCAGGAGGCAGCAGCCGAAGCACAATCGCGCGACGACCTGACCCGGATCAAGGGCGTCGGTCCCAAGCTCGCCACCATCCTTCATGAAAAGGGCGTTACATCGTTCGAACAGATCGCCAATTGGAACGACGCAGATATCGACGCGATCGATGCCAAGCTCGGCCGCTTTCAGGGCCGCATCCGGCGCGATGACTGGCCCACCCAAGCACGTTTTCTGGCATCGGGCGACACCGCCGGATACGAGGCGCAGTTCGGCAAGCTCTGACCGACGACTCCCAGCCACGCGCCCTGCGGGAACCGATTGCACGCTGCCTCATTGATTGACTCAGGTCGTCAAATCGTGGGGGAGAGACCAATGGACATGCCTTTCGTAATCGTCGCCGAAGACGAAGCCATAATCGGCGCTGATCTTTGCATGACCGTGCAGGAAGCCGGTTGCGAAGTCGAAGGCCCCTTGCCGGACGTCTCCTCGACCATGCTGGCCTATCAGAAGCGCAAGCCGGACCTGGCGATCCTTGACGTGAATCTCGGAGACGACAATGTCTTCCCGCTTGCGGACAAGCTGATCGCGGAAGACGTGCAGATTATCTTCCATTCCGGCGCTTACCGGGAAGAAGAGATCGCCGAACGTTTTCCCGGAGCGACGCTGCTGCAAAAGCCGGTTCCACCGCAAAAGATGCTCGAGACGGTTCAACGCAAGCTCGACGAAGCCTGATCGCTGCCCTCCGTAAGACTTGATGCAGGGCTCCACTCCTGCGAAAGCGCAGCCACAGAAGTGACCGCCTGACCGCAGGAGTTTTCATGACTGGTATGGTGCCTTTCGCGTGGGACGATCCGTTCCGCCTCGACGAGCAATTGACCGAAGACGAGCGGATGATCCGCGACGCGGCGCATGGATTCGCACAAAGCGAGCTTCAGCCGCGCGTGATCGAGGCCTTTTCCAACGAAGTCGATGCGCCGGAATTGTTCCCGCTGATGGGCCAAGCCGGACTGCTGGGCGCGACGATCCCCGAAGAGTATGGCGGCGCAGGTGCGGGCTACGTGGCCTATGGCCTGATTGCTCGCGAGATCGAGCGCGTCGACAGCGGCTATCGCTCGATGGCCTCGGTGCAATCCTCGCTCGTCATGTATCCGATCCACGCTTTCGGTTCGGAGGAGCAGAAGCGCAAATACCTGCCCGGCCTGGCGTCGGGCGAATTGATCGGCTGCTTCGGGCTGACCGAGCCCGACGCGGGGTCCGACCCTGCCGGCATGAAGACTGTCGCGAAAAAGAACGGCGACGGATACATCATTTCCGGTTCCAAGACCTGGATTTCCAACTCACCCTTCGCCGATGTTTTCGTGGTCTGGGCCAAGAGCGAAGAGCACGGCGGCGGTATCCGCGGCTTCGTGCTGGAAAAGGGGATGGACGGTCTGTCCGCCCCCAAGATCGAAGGCAAGATCTCGCTGCGCGCCAGCACAACCGGCATGATCGTGATGGACGAGGTCAAGGTCGGTGCGGATGCGCTGCTGCCCGATGTGCAGGGTCTCAAGGGGCCTTTCTCGTGCCTCAACCGCGCGCGCTACGGCATCAGCTGGGGCAGCATGGGCGCAGCGGAATTCTGTATGCACGCAGCGCGGCAATACGGCCTGGATCGCCAGCAGTTCGGCGTCCCGCTGGCGAGTAAGCAGCTCTACCAGCTCAAACTTTCCAACATGATGAGCGAGATCGCGCTGGGCCTGCAGGCCTCCCTGCGCGTCGGCCGCCTGATGGACGAAGGCAAGTTCGCGCCCGAGATGATCTCGATCGTCAAGCGCAACAATGTCGGTAAGGCGCTCGATATCGCGCGGGCCGCGCGCGATATGCACGGCGGCAACGGTATCAGCGAGGAATACCAGGTCATCCGCCACATGGTGAATCTCGAGACGGTCAATACCTATGAAGGCACGCATGATGTCCACGCGCTGATCCTGGGCCGCGCAATCACCGGGTTGGCGGCGTTCTGATCTCGCACTTGCTGGCACGGCTGTCCTACACGGACAGGCCATGGCACAAGCGACAGATGGCTCGGTCTGGTGCATTTTCGCGGGGTTACACGTTGGACTCGGCACCTCCGCGTTTTTCTGCGCCTGGACGGTGGTCCATGCGGTCCATGTCTCCCCCTTCTGCGGGCGCGCATGGCGGAACATCTGCCGCTCCGGCCCATTGGTCGTTACAGATGAAACCAACGGGAGGACGCGCCGGATCATGAAGCTCTACGGGTATTACCGCAGCTCTACGAGCTACCGCCTGCGATGCGCGCTCGAGCTGAAGGGGCTGGATTACGAGAACGTGCCGGTGAACCTGCTTAAGACAGAGCAGAAGAGCGAAGCCTTCACCGCGCGCAATGCGTTCGGCAGCGTGCCGATGCTGGAGACGGACCACGGCGACAAGGCGCAGTCGATGGCCATCATCGAATGGCTCGACGAGGCTTATCCCGAAAAGCCCCTGCTGCCCTCCGACCCCGAACAGCGCTATCTCGCGCGCGAACTGGCCTATGCCATCGCCACAGAGCTGCACGCACCGCTCAACCTGCCCGTGCTGAAATTCCTGAAGGAACAATACGGCAAGTCGCAGGACGAGATCGATGACTGGTATCGCCACTGGCTCGCCCGCACGCTCGATCCGCTCGAACAGCGGCTGGCGCAGGTCGGCGCCGGCGATTTCCTGTTCGACGCCCCCGGCTTTTTCGAGGTCGTGCTGATGCCGCAGATGTACAACGCGCGGCGGTTCGCCTTCGATTTCAGCGACAAGCCGCACATGACCCGGATCGAGGCGGCTTGCCTCGCCCTCCCCGAATTCCAACGCGCCCACCCGGACGCGCAGCCCGACAATCCAGAACAGAAGGACAGCTGACATGAAGCTCGCCACCCTCAATGACGGCACCCGCGACGGCAAGCTGGTCGTCGTCTCGAAAGACATCACCCGCTATTGCGCGGCCGACAATATCGCGCCGACGATGCAACACGCGCTCGACAATTGGGACGAGGTCGCGCCCAAGCTGCAGGCGCTTTATACCGATGTCGAACACCAGACCGTGCCGTGCGAGCGCTTCCACGAACGCGAGGCGCATTCGCCGCTGCCAAGAGCCTATCAGTGGGCCGACGGTTCGGCCTACATCAATCACGTCGAACTCGTGCGGAAGGCGCGGGGTGCCGAGGTGCCGGAGAGCTTCTATCACGATCCGCTGATGTATCAGGGCGGCAGCGACGATTTCCTGCCCCCGCGCGCGCCGATCCCGCTCAAGGACACCGCCTGGGGCTGCGACATGGAAGGCGAGATCGCCGTCATCACCGACGACGTGCCAATGGGTGTCAGCTCGGAAGAGGCCGCCGATCACATCAAACTCGTGATGCTCGTCAATGACGTGAGCCTGCGCGGCCTGATCCCGGGCGAACTGGCCAAGGGCTTCGGCTTCTTCCAGTCCAAGCCCGCGACCGCATTCTCGCCCGTGGCGGTGACGCCGAACGAGCTGGGCGATGCCTGGAAGGACAGCGTCATCCACCTGCCGCTCAATGTCGACTACAATGGCGAGGCCTTCGGGCGGGCCAATGCCGGCCTCGATGCGACCTTCAGCCTGGCCGATCTCGTCGCCCATGCGGCAAAGACCCGCAATCTTGGCGCGGGCGCGATCATCGGTTCGGGGACGGTCTCCAACCAGGGGCCGGAGGGCGACCCCGGCAAGCCCGTCAGCGAAGGCGGGCTCGGCTATAGCTGCATCGCCGAAATCCGTATGATCGAAACCATCGCCGACGGCGAACCCAAGACCCGCTTCATGGCACCGGGCGATACGGTGAAGATCTGGATGGACGACGCAGACGGCCACTCGATCTTCGGCGCGATCGAGCAGGAAGTGGTGCAGGCCTGATGTTCACCGATGCAACCTGGCTCGACGTCTTTCTGCGCGGCTTCCTGCTGTCCGGCATCGGGCTGGTCTACGTGGTGTTTCTCGTCCGCATGATCGGCCTTCGGTCGTTCTCGAAGATGACAAACTTCGACTTCGTCATGACCGTGGCAAGCGGCTCCCTGCTTGCAGGGGCTGCCCAAGCGACCGACTGGGCCGGATTCGCGCAGGCCATGATCGCCATGACCGGCCTGTTCACGGCGCAGCTGGCCCTTTCCCGCTGGCGCAAGAACTCCGACTGGTTCGAGCAGCTCATGCAGAACGACGCGGTTCTGCTGATGCGCAACGGCGAGTTCTGCGAAAAAGCGATGAAAGAAGAGCGGGTGGCCAAATCGGACGTCATTGCGAAGTTGCGCGAGGCCAATGTGCTCGAGCTGTCCAAAGTGCGGGCCGTCGTGCTCGAAACCACCGGCGATGTCTCGGTCATGCATGGCGACGTGCTGGAGGACGTGATCATCGAAAATGTGCGATCGGTCGATTGACGCCCCCTTCCCTTGCGCCCCAAGCCTGCTAACCCGCGGCCTGTGAGCAAGCCGCGGACCGTGACCTTTCGTGCAGGCGACGACACCCGCGCGCTGCGCGATGCCTTCGGCTGCTTCGCGACCGGGGTGACGATCCTGACCACGACCGCGACCGACGGCGCGCCCGTAGGCCTGACGGTCAGCAGCTTCTCGTCGGTCAGCCTCGACCCGCCGCTGTTGCTGGTGTGTCCCGCACTCGACGCCGGCAGCACCGCCGCGCTCGAAGGCGCAAAACGCTTTGCCGTCAATGTCTTGGCGAGCGAGGACAAGGCGCTCTCGAGCCGTTTCGCGCGCAAGGGACTGGACCGCTTTGTCGAGAACGAGTGGCACCGCTCCGAACACGGCCTGCCGCTGCTCGATCGCGCTCTGGCCACTTTCGAATGCGAACGCCACGCAGTGCACGACGGCGGCGATCACCTGATCCTTGTCGGCCGTATCCTGCGGGCTGTGTGCCACCCGCACGACGACCCGCTGCTCTATTTCCGCAGCCGCTATCGCGGCATCCATATCGAAGATTGAGCCGCCAACGAAAAAGGGCGAGAACCGCAGCCCCCGCCCTTTCCTACTCGTGATCGGAAACGCTACACCACGGCGTCACGCTTTACGGTAATCACCTGCGGATAGGTGAATTCCTTGAGGCCATCGATCCCGTATTCGGCACCGAAGCCGGACTGCTTGTGCCCACCAAACGGCGCGAAGGGCGAGAGGTGCAGGAATTCGTTGACCCAGACCGTGCCGGTTTCGAGCTGCTCGGCAATCGCGACGCCCTTGTCGGTATCCTTGGTCCAAACCGCACCGGCGAGACCGTATTCGGAATTGTTGGCGCGTTCGATCACCTCGTCCTCGCTCGAGAACTTCATCAATGGCATGACCGGGCCGAACTGCTCCTCGGCCACAATCCGCGCGTCTTCGGGCGGATTGTCGAGAATCGTCAGGGGCACGAAATAGCCGGTGCCGGAAAGATCGGTGTCGCCGCCCAACAGGAACTTGTAGCCGTTGTCCTTGGCATCCTGAATCAGCTCCAGCACGCGGTCGTACTGCTTCTTGTTCTGGATCGGACCGACACCGGTGCCCTGTTCGGACCCGTCGCCGACAACGACGTTCTTGGCGTATTCGGCAATCGCCTTCGACAGGTCGTCGTAGATATCTTCGTGGATATAGATGCGCTTTGCGGCGACACAGATCTGACCGGCATTGGAGAACGTCGACCAGAACAGCTGCTCGGCCACTTTTTCGACATCGGCATCGGGCAGCACGATCGAGGCATCGTTGCCGCCCAGCTCCAGCGTGATCCGCTTCAGGTCGCGGCTGGCGCCTTCCATGATCTTCTTGCCGGTGGCGGTCGAGCCGGTGAAGGTGATCTTGTGGATATCTTCGTGCTCGGTGATCAACGGGCCGAGGCTGTCTTCGCCGGTGATGATGTTGACCGTGCCGGCCGGCGCTACGTCCTTGATCAGCTCGGCGATGCGGAGCGTCGTCAGCGGCGTGAACGGCGAGGGCTTGAGCACGATCGTGCAGCCCGAGATCAGCGCCGGTACGATCTTCTGGATCGCCATCATGATCGGGAAGTTCCACGGCACGATGCCGCCGACCACGCCCACCGGAACGCGGCGCGTACGGCTGAGGCGCTCGTCATCGTCCTGGTTGATGACATCGTCGAGCGTCAGGGTCGATTGCGCAGCGGCAAGGCCAGCCGCGCCGTAAATTTCCTGCTGGGCCTGTGCGTGCGGCTTACCCTGCTCCGCCGTCAGCAGGCGGAACAGCTCGTCGGCGTTTTCCTTGATCGCGGCGGCGATGCCTTGCGCGACCTTGGCGCGCTCGTCGGAACTGGTCTTGCGCCAGCTCTTGAACGCTTCGCGCGCGGCGGCGACCGCTCGGTCGAGCTCGTCCTTGCCGCAGGCCGGGACCTTGCCGATCACTTCCTCGGTGGCCGGATTTAGTACATCCATCCACGCGCCATTGGTGATCATCTCACCGCCGATCAGGTTCGAATATTCTTTTGCCATGGGGTTTCTCCTCTCGTTGAGTCGCGGATTAGCAGGCCGGGGCGGGGTTTGTCGCGCGAAAGTTTCCAATTGCTACCGATCGGGCAAGTCGGACGGGTGATTGATATTGGCGAGTGGCGGCTCGATTGGCACCCGCCGCGCGCCGACATGATCGGCAAAACCGTAGAGCGAGCGCTGGCCTGTCGCGAGATAGCTGTCGCAAGCCAGAGCCAAAGACACGGGCCACAGACCGACCACCGGCTGCTCGCCAGCGATTGCCGGTGCGCCCTGTTCCAGCTGCCGCAGCAAGTCCGTGGGCAGGTTCGGCACGTCGCAGCCGCAACTCAACACCGCATCGACCCCTTCGATGGCGGCATGATGAAGCGCGGCATTCAACCCTCCGAGCGGACCATGGCCAGGCTCGGGCCAGTCAGGAATGCTGTTGATGCCATCCTCTTCGCGCCCGCAGACGACCACAGCTTCGCACTGCGCCGCCAGCGACCTTGCCACCAGATCGATCAGCCGCTCGCCGTCGATGGTTGCGTGCGCCTTGTCGCTGCCGAAGCGTCGCGAACGGCCGCCCGCCAGGATCGCTCCGAGCACCCGCATGGCTCAGCCCTGTCCGACCACCCGCAAGTGATAGTCATGGCTGCCGAACATCGCATCGCAGGCGAGCAGTCGCTTGTGATAGTGGCTCACGCTCAGCTCGTCGGTCATGCCGACCCCGCCATGGGTCTGGATCGCTGCTTCGCCAACCGCCTTGCCGAGCTTGCCGACCTGCCCCTTGAGGATGGCGATATCGCGCGGTTTTACAGCGCCGGATTCCGCCATTGCCGTGGTGTAAAGTAGCGTCGCCCGCGCCTTGGTGTAAGCGATCTTCATGTCCGCAAGCCGGTGCGCCACGGCCTGGAAGGTCCCGATGGGCACACCGAACTGCTTGCGGGTCATGGCGTAATCGCTGGTAAGCGCAAGCAGTGCGCCCATCGCGCCGACCGCCTCTGCCGATTGCACGATGATGGCATGGGCAAGGATGCGGTCGAGGGCGGCTTCGGCGCCGTCGAGCAGGGTCGCAGGTGTCGCGTCGAAGCGGATATTAGCGGCGCTTCGCCCGTCGATCGTCGTGTAGCTGCGTGCTTCCATGCGTTGCGCTGTCTTCTCGACAAGGAAAACGCCGAGCGGTCCGTCCTCACCCCGACGCGCCACGACGATTAGGCAGTCGGCTTCGCCACCGGCCACGACCAGGCGTTTCTCGCCTGTCAGCGTGAATGCGTCGCCGACCGGTTCAGCGATCATGGCAACCATGTCCGGCGCCGCAGTACCCGCCCCTTCCTCATAGGCGAAGGCGGCGATGGCCTCGCCTGCAATCACTTTCTCCAGCCAGTCTTGCGCCGGGCCATCGTCGCTCGCAGCCAACGCCGCCCCGGCCAGCATGATCGAAGCTGCGTAGGGTTCGATGACGAGATGTTTGCCGAACAGCTCGGCCACAGCGACACAATCGCTGATCGAGCCGCCGAGTCCGCCCTGCTCCTCGGCAAAGGGCAGCGCCAGCAGGCCGAACTCCGCAAACTGCTGCCAAGCCTTTTGCGACCATGGCTCTTCGGAGCGCACCAGCGCCTGCCGCGTTTCGAAATCGTAGTTCTTCTCGAGATACTTGCCGACGCCGTCGCGCAGCATCTCCTGCTCTTCGGTGAAGCTGAAATCCATCGTTCAGCTCCCCGCCACTGTGCGGGCAATCAGGTCGCGCTGCACTTCGTTGGAGCCTGCGTAGATCGTCGTCGCGCGGCTGTTGAGATAGAGCGGCATGGAGATGAGATCGAACTCGCTGCCGAGCGGTTCGACATTGCTGCCGACCCGCAGCGCTTCAAGTTGCCGCGCCAGCCCGTCGACCCCGGAGACCTGCGCCATCAGCGTCGAGGCACGCTGGACCAGTTCCGAATTGATCGTCTTGTTCATCGACGGGAACGCCGGATCGCGCGCGATTTCATGGCCGCTGATGGCGAGCTTCTCGAAATGGGCGAGCGAGGCGATATCGGCCTCCAATTCGCCTATATCGCGCTGGAAGACCGGGTCTTCCGACAGCTTTCCACCAAAGGGAGAGAGCGTTTCCGCAGCCGCGGCGCGCGCCCGCTCGCAATAGCGCATCAGCGTTGGGCTCGCCGCATTGCCGCCGCCGCGCTCGTGCTTGAGCAGGTGCTTGGCGACGCTCCAGCCGTCGTTCTCCTCTCCGACCCGGCCCGATTGCGGCACGCGGCAATCCTCGAAGAATACTTCACACTGCTCGGGAAAGCCGTCGAGCCCGACGATGGGGCGGATTTCCATGCCGGGATAATCGACCCGGTCGAGCAACAGGAAGGTGATACCCTGCTGTTTCTTGCCCTCATTGCTGGTGCGCACCAGCATGAACATGCGGTTGGCGTGATGCGCGTAGGTGGTCCAGATCTTGGAGCCGTTGATGATGTAATCGTCGCCATCGGGTTCGGCGCGGCAGCTGAGCGAGGCCAGGTCTGAGCCGGAATTAGGCTCCGAATAACCTTGCGCCCAGAAATCCTCGCCCTTGAGGATTGGCTCCAGGTATTTTGCCTTCTGCTCCTCGGTGCCGATATCGATCAGCAGCGGTCCGACCATGCCGAGGCTCTGCGGCAGCAGCGGCGGCAGGTCGGCCTTGCGGTATTCCTCGGCGAAGATGAAGCGTTGCTCCACGCTCCAGCCGGTGCCGCCATATTCCTCCGGCCAGTGCGGCGCGACCCAGCCCTTGTCGTAGAGGATGCGGTGCCACTCCATGCACTCCTTGAACGGGGCGAAGACGCTGGTGGTCTTGCGACCCGCCTCGCGGATGGCGGGGGTCGGCGCGGTGGCGAAGAATTCGGCCACTTGGGCGCGGAAATCCTCGAGTTCCGGGGCGAAATCGATGTTCATGGGCGCGGGTCCTCTCTCGCGCCTACCTGTCAGTCTCGGGCGCGGCGAGCAAGGCGAGAAGCGCGAAACTGGCGAGCCAGTGTTCGCCCATATAGTCGCCGGTGACATGGGGCAGCGCGGCGTCGAGATGGATTTGCGCTAGTCTTTCCAGCGAAGCGCTGCGCGGATGGTCGATGAGGCGGTTCGCGATGCCTCGCAGGCAACAGGCACGGCTGAGATTGAGACCGTCGAGATGCGCGATTTTGCCGTCGCTGCGGTCTGAAACGTGAGCGGGTTCGAGGGTCGAAAGCCAGCTATCGGCAGGTAGAAAGCCGTCAAACCAGCGCACAAATGATTCAACCGGCGCGACGCGGCTCATCAGCTGCGCTGCCATCAGAGCTGGCGAGAGAAATTCATCGCCGCCCGGTTCCCAGCCGCGATAATCGGTCCGATCTTCAAAGCAGCGCATCGACCATTGATCGATCGTTTCGACCAGGGAGGGATCGTTGGCTTTCGCCCAATCTCGAGCGAGCACCAGAGCGAATGGCGTGTTGAAATGCGTGCCGACCGTTATCGGATAGGTCAGTACGTCGAGATAGCTCTTGAGCATCGCCGCGAAATGACGCGCTAAGGGCTCCATCCGTGATGCCCACGGCGCATCATGCCGTGACGCTTCGAGATGGAGGTAGAGATACCAGCCCCAGCCATAGGGGCGCTCGAAGCCCTTGGACTCCGGCCGCTGGGCATAGGCCAGTTCGATCGCGAGTTTCCCTGCGGTGAAGGTCTCGTCGGCCAGTTCTGCAATCGCTGCCGCCTCAGGCATATCGGGGTAGAGCCGCCGCAGCGTCAACAGGGTCCACCAGCCGTGGACGCAGCTGTGCCAGTCATAGCTGCCGAAGAAGCACGGATGCAGCTGGCGCGGGGCCTGCGCATCGGCATCGCCCGCCATCACATGATCGAGCTTGTTGGGATACTCGCGCGCGACATGGCCGAGCGCGGCCTGCGCAAAGCGGCGGGCGATATCCTGAGTCAGCTCCACAACACGAACGCCCCGACATAGATGATTGCGACATTGCAGACCCACAGCGGGATCGCCGTGCCGATCTGCTGGCGGATCACGCCGTTCTGGTCCTTCAGCTCCAGCAGCGCGGCGGGCACGATGTTGAAGTTGGCCGCCATCGGCGTCATCAGCGTGCCGCAGAAACCGGCCAGCATGCCTACCGCGCCGATCACTGCGGGATTGCCGCCGTAGTCCTCCACCAGCAGCGGGATGCCGATCGCCGCCGCCATCACCGGGAAGGCGGCAAAGGCATTGCCCATGATCATGGTGAAAAGCGCCATCCCGAGTGCGAAGACGATCACCGCGATCAACACGCTGCCATCGGGGATGACCGTGCCCGCGAGAGAACCGATCACTTCGCCGACCCCGGCCAGCGCGAAGACCGCGCCCAGTGCCGCCAGCATCTGCGGCAGGATCGCCGCCCAGCCGATGGAATCGAGCAGTCGCCGCCCCTCTTGCATCGGGGCCAGCACCGGCGGCTTGAGCCACACCATGGCGTAGGCAAGCGCGAGCAGCACGCCGATGCCGAACAGCAGCAAAGTCTCGCGCCGTTCCTCGAACAGTCCGGTCTCGCCGAACGGCGTGTAATTGTAGAGCAGCGTTCCGGCGACGGCAGTTATCGGCACGATCAGCGCGGGCAGGAAGAGCTTGTTGCCGAGCAGTTGCGAGAAGTTGAAGCGCTCTTCCAGCGAGGTCGTCGGCGGATCGCTGCGGCCCAGCCCGCCGACCCCGGCAATCGCGACCAGCGCCAGTACGATCACGCCATTGGCGAAATCGGAGAGGTGGGTGCCGAACAGGAAGCTTCCCGCGAGAACCGCCCAGAAAGCGGCATTGCCCCAACGCTTGCCATTCGACGCGTCGAGCGCGCTCAGCAGCGCCATGATCACGAAGAACGTCCCGGCGAAAATATAGAGCCATTCGTAGGTGATCATCTTTCCTCTCCCTTGGGAGAGGGGTGGAGCGGCATTGCCGCGCCAGCCGCCCCTCCACCATTCCCGGAGCGGGTCCGGGACTGGTCCCCCTCCCCGGCTCGGAGAGGAAGGCCCAATCGGCGGTCCAAGGCGCGAATACGCCAGCCGTGAATGATAAAGGCGCAGATCGCGGTCGGGATCGCCCAGACCGACAATTGCAGCGGAGTGAGCGGATAGCCGTAGCTTTCGAACACGCCCTGGATCAGCAGGATCGATGCGATGGCAAAGAAGATGTCCTCGCCGAAGAACAGCCCCACGTTGTCGGTCGCCGCCGACATGGCGAGCACTTTCTGCCGTTCGTCCTCCGGCAATTTGCCATGGGTCTTGGTCGCGGCCGCCTCGGCCATCGGGGCGACCAGCGGGCGGACCGTTTGCGGATGGCCGCCGATATCCTTCATCCCGATGGCGGCGGTGATCTGGCGGAAAGCGAGATAGGCCACCAGCAGCCGCGCCATCGTCGCCCCGCGCATGGTTTCTATCAGCGCCTTGGCGCGCTGTTGCAGGCCGTAGCGTTCGAGCAGGCCGATCACCGGCAGGATGATCCAGGTGACTGAAATATAGCGGTTGTCGTTGAAGGCCTTGCCCAGCGCCTCGACCACCGAGACCACGTCGAGACCCGCCAGCAGCCCGGTCGCAATGGCGGCGCTCACGACCACCAGCAGCGGGTTGAACCGCAAGGCAAAGCCGATCACGACGATGGCGATGCCCGCCAGCGGCCAGTAGTTCATGCATTCCTCCCCGACACGGGGAGGGGGACCGCGAGCCGCAGGCTCGGGGTGGAGGCGCGGCCCGCCCAACTCCACACATTGCTCCGGCATTCAGGCATTGCTCGCCCCTCCACCATTCCCGGAATGGGTCCGGGACTGATCCCCCTCCCCGTTTTGGGGAGGAAGGCCAAATCCGCCCCCGCCCGGCGTCAGGATCACAAACGCATCCCCCGGCTGCATGTCAGCCGAGGCCGTCGCGGACAGTTCCTCGCGCGAGCCGTCCGTGCGCTCGACCCAATTGCGACCCGGCTGCGCATCGCCGCCGCCCATAAGCCCGCTCGGCGCGATTGTGCGACGGTTGGCAAGGATGTTCGCCCGCATCGGCTCCAGAAAGGTAATCCGCCGCTCGACCCCGTCGCCGCCACGATGCGCGCCCTCGCCGCCCGAGCCGCGCCGTATGGCGAACCGGTCCAGCCGCACCGGCAGTCGCGTCTCGAGGATTTCCGGGTCGGTCAGGCGGCTGTTGGTCATGTGCGTCTGCACCGCGCTGGTGCCGTCATGATCGGGCCCGGCTCCCGATCCACCCGCGATGGTTTCGTAATATTGGTGGCGCTGGTTGCCGAAAGTGAAATTGTTCATTGTGCCCTGGCTCGGCGCGAGCTTGCCGGTGGCGGCGAACAGCGCATCGGTAATGACCTGGCTCGTCTCGACATTGCCCGCGACCACGGCGGCAGGCGGCGCCGGATTGAGCATAGAGCCTGCGGGCACGACCAGTTCGACCGGGCGCAGGCAGCCGTCGTTCATCGGGATCTGGTCGTCGATCAATGTGCGCAGGACATAGAGCGAGGCCGCGCGGGTGATCGAGCGAGGAGCGTTGAAATTGTTGGGCTGCTGGGCGCTGGTGCCGGTGAAATCGAAGACCGCCGAACGGGTGGCGCGGTCGATCCGGATATCGACCGTCACCTGCGCGCCATTGTCCATTTCGCAGGTGAAATGCCCGTCCTCCAGCCGGTCGAGCAGGCGGCGCACGCTTTCTTCGGCATTGGCGAGGACGTGGTGCATATAGGCCTGCACGACCTCAGCGCCATTGTCGCGCGCGGCCTGTGCCAACAGTTCCGCCCCGCGCGTGCAGGCAGCGACCTGCGCGCGCAGATCCGAGATGTTGCGGTCGGGGTTGCGTGCGGGCCAGTCGCCCGAGCCGAGCGCTGCGCGGATGTCGGCTTCGAGGAAGGTGCCTTCGTCGATCAGCAAATGATTGTCGAGCAGCACGCCTTCCTGATCGATAGACGCGCTTTCGGGCGGCATCGAGCCGGGGGCGATCCCGCCGATATCGGCATGGTGGCCGCGCGCCGCGACGAAGGCGTCGGGCGCGGTGCTGCTCTCCGAGTAAAAGACCGGCACGATTACCGTGATGTCGGGCAGGTGCGTCCCGCCGCGATAGGGATCGTTGAGCACATAGGAATCGCCGCGCCTAATGCCGCGCCCGTCGCGCGCTTGGCCGTCTTCGCCCGGTCCCCTCGCCTCCAGGATACGGCGGATGCTATCGGCCATGCTGCCGAGATGGACGGGGATATGCGGCGCATTGGCGATCAGCGCGCCGTCGGGCGCGAACAGCGCGCAAGAAAAATCGAGCCGCTCCTTGATGTTGACCGAGGTCGCGGTCGACTGCAGCACCACGCCCATTTCCTCGGCGATGGTCATGAACAGATTGTTGAAAATCTCGAGCCGCACGGGATCGACATCGGTGCCATCCGCACGGTCGCGCACCATCGGTGTGGCGCGGGTGAGGACGAGGCTGCCTTCCTCGGAGAGCTCCGCCTGCCAGCCATCGACGACGGCAGTGGTGGAGCCGGGATCGATAACCAGCGCGGGGCCCGTCACCATTTCACCGGCCTTCATCGCCGCGCGCTCGACAACGTCGACATTGCTTTTGATATCGGCATGAACCGCGGGCGGATCGACGATCGCGTCCCCGAAGGTGCCGCCCGGCCCCGACGCCTCGACGCTCAGCGCGTCGACGATAATCGCCGCGTCGGCATCCGAATAGCCGTATTGCTGGCGATGCAGCTCGCGAAACTGCGCGTCCATGGCCTCAGGCGCGCCGCAATCGAGCGTCAGCAGGCTGTCGCTGCCTTCGAAACGCAGCCGCGCGCGTTCGGCGAATCTGATGGTGTCTTCGATCAGACCCTGGTCGAGCAGGTCCTGCCGGGCCTGCTCGCGCAGCAGATCAAGCTCGCTCTCATATCCCTGTCCCAGCGGGCGCACCACGCTGGTCTCGCGGATCGTTTTCACCGGGGCGAGGCCGATGCCATAGGCCGATAGCATTCCCGCCAGCGGGTGGATCAGCACCGTTTCGATGCCGAGCTGGTCGGCGATGTCGCAGGCGTGTTGCCCGCCTGCCCCGCCGAAACAGGCGAGCGCGTATCGGGTCACGTCGTGGCCGCGCGCGACGCTGATCTTGCGGATTGCATTGGCCATGTTGTCGACCGCGATGGCGAGGAAGCCGCGCGCGATTTCTTCCAGCGGTTTGAGCTCGGGCAGCGCGGCGGCTATTTCCTCCAGACGTTGGCGGGCAGCATCTGGATCGAGCGGCTGGTCGGCGTGAGGCCCGAAGACGTGCGGGAAAAAAGCCGGGTCGATCCGGCCGAGGACCAGATTGCAGTCGGTCACCGTCAGCGGCCCGCCCCGACGATAGCATGCGGGCCCCGGATTGGCCCCGGCGCTTTCCGGCCCGACCCGGAAGCGCGCGCCGTCGAAACTGCAGATCGAACCGCCGCCCGCCGCGACGGTATGGATTTGCATCATCGGTGCCGCGACGCGCACGCCCGCCACCACGCTGTCGCCGGTCAATTCGTATTCGCCCGCGAAATGCGCGACATCGGTGCTGGTCCCGCCCATGTCGAAGCCGATCAGCTTCCGGTGGCCCAGTGCCTCGCCGACCGCGGCCATGCCGACGACGCCGCCCGCGGGGCCGGAAAGGATCGCATCCTTGCCTCGAAAGGCACCGATTTCCGCCAGCCCGCCATTCGATTGCATAAAGCGCAGGGCCCCGGTTTCCGGAAGACTGGCCTGTAAACGGTCGGTGTAGTCGCGCAGCACCGGCGAGAGATAGCCGTCCACCACCGTCGTATCGCCGCGGGGCACCAGCTTGATAAGTGGCGCGACTTCGTGGCTGACGCTGATCTGCTTGAAGCCCAGGTCTCGCGCGATCCCCGCCAGGCGATGCTCGTGCGCCTGGTATTTCCAGCCGTGCAGGAAAACGATGGCGAGCGCATCGAAACCGTCTGCGCGCAGCTCCTCCAATGCGCGCGTGGCGCTATCCTCGTCCAGCGGCGCGAGCACTTCGCCATCGACGCTTACTCGCTCGTCGATCTCCACCACGCGCTCGGGCAGCTGGTCGGGCAACACGATATGGCGGGCGAAAATCTCCGGCCGTGCCTGCGTCCCGATCCGCAGCGCGTCGCCAAAGCCTTTGGTGATCGCCAGCGCCAGCCGCGCGCCCTTGCGTTCGAGCAGCGCGTTGGTGGCGACGGTCGTGCCGATCCGCACCTCCTCGACAGCGCCTTCGCCGTGCTGCGCCATCAGCCGCCGCACCGCCTCACTCGCCGCGTCTTCGTAGTGCTCGGGATTTTCCGACAGCAGCTTGTCGGTCACCAGGTTGCCGTCGGGCGTCAGCGCCACGACATCGGTGAAGGTCCCCCCGCGATCGATCGCAAACTGCCAGCCGGTTCCCTTGCCCATGCATGGTGCCTAGGCATTTGCGCCGCGCGAATAAAGCCCGCTTCTTACACCACCATCCCGATCGACGACCTGCGCGGCATGTTGAGCTTTTCCAGGATCATGTGCACGTGGTTCTTGACCGTGGCGGGACTTATCCCGAGCTCGATCGCAATCTGCTTGTTCGACAGGCCTTCCTTGACCAGCGAGGCGACTTCGCGTTCGCGCGCCGTCAGGCAATTGTCCGTTCGCTGGTGCGCCTTGCCGGTCAGCGCGGCCAGGTGCCGGATCAGCCGCGCGGTCATGCGCGGGCTGCACACCGCTTCGCCGCGGGCAGCCATCAGCACCGCCTGGTCCAGGTCCTCGATGCTGTCCTCGCGGCTCACGAAGGAGGAAATGCCGGCCTCCGCACAGCGCATCGCATCGGCCTGCCCCCCGACGCCGAAACCGACGACCGGCAGGCCGGGCTGCGCACAGATCAGGGGCCGGATGATGTCGAGCGTGTCGGGACTTGAGATGTCGAGGACCAAGATGTCCGGCGGGGTATCCGCTAGCGCCTCGGTCGCAGCGGGTGACGTCAGCGAGTCCACCACCTCCACGTGGCCCAGGCGATCGAGACCGCGGGCAAGACCCTCCCGGTAGAGCATCACATCGCCCACGATCACACACCGCGGGCGACCCTCCGCGCTTCGATCCGAACTCCCGTTCGTTCCCCCGCTCCGCATTGTCAGCTTTCCTCGTCCACCAAGCTGGAAAAGACCTGCCGCGGACGACGGACGTAGAACGCCGCGCCCTTGCCAAGTCTATTCGGAAACCGGCAAAAAGAAGATCTCTTACTTGCCGGAATGTTAGTTTTATTAGTTACCCGATCCGAGCCTGTTGCATGATTGATTTCGAATCAATCGGACCCATTCGATCTAGTCCGTATTGCCTAGACCTTGTGCAAAAGCGCGCCGATTCAAGCGGTTCTTTATCTATCGGGGCGACCCTCGTTTCATTCATATCACAAGTATTCGATTCTTCGATGCTGAAAATGGTCTGGACCATCGAATGAACCCTTTTTTGCGGTGAAGGGTTCATGCGCGCCGGTCATTACCGGGCGATGGTGCGCGCATGCACATCCGGCAGGCACAGCATTGAAACCGGTCAGGGTCGTTCTCGGCGCGGTGCCGCAATTGATCGAGGCGATCATGCGCGACGTGTTGAGCGGCTCTGCGGCTATCGAGATCGTCGAGGTCGGCGACAAACCGCCCCACACCGATTACGATGTCCTGGTTCTCAACTCGCTCGAAGGCGATGTCGGCAAGTCCGGATACGCCCGCCCGAGGCCCAATGCGGGCATCGTCATGGTCGCCAGCGAAGGTCGCACGGCTTCCGTCTTCAAACGGCTGAGCGAAGACCTCCACCTCGATGAATCGGCGTCCCTTGCGCTCGAAAACGCCATCCTGCTGGCGGCGGATCGACGCTGATGGCGCAGTACCAAGCCATTGCCGCCACGAGCGCCGCCCTCAAGGCCCTCATCGAAGAGCGCTATCCGCGCGCCGAGTTCGGTGGGACGCTGAACGTCGACAGCCGCCATGTTGCCGATCTTGAGGAGGATCAGACCGACGACGGCTTCGCCATCGTCCTGTGGCGCGTCACCATCAACAAGGAATTGCGCGCCCGCGCACCGCGAACCGACGTATTCGGCAACCGTTTCAAGCCTTCGCTCCCGCTCGACCTGCATTTCCTCGTCATCCCTTTTGCCAGGTCGGTAGAGCGCCAGCATCGGATGCTCGGATGGGTCATGCGCATGTTTGCCGATGTCGGGCATATTTCGGCCGCCCAGCTGAATGCCTATCTCGCGGAAGACGACATTTTCCCGGCGACCGAGGATGTCGAACTGGTCGCCGATCCGCTGCCACTCGCCGATCACCTGACGGTTTGGGAACGGCTCAAGAACTTCCCCGCCTATGCCAGCTACCAGCTGCGCATGGTGCTGATCGACAGCACCGTCTCGATGACCGAGAACCCGCCGGTCGTCGAGCGCGAGTTCGAATACGGCGCAATCACTCCGCCGGCGGGAGGAAGCGCGTCATGATTGCGCTGCTCAATCCCGACAAGTTCCGCATGCGCGTGCCCGGCGCGCTCCGCTTTGTCGATGCCAGCAACCTGGCCGATATCGACAGCGGGCTCGAAGTAGCGATGGTCGTACCTGACCAGCCGCATATCGGCGAGGCGCTCTCGCCTGCCGGGGGTGGTCGCTGGATTCCGCGGCGCCTCACCGGCGTTGCCGCGATTCTGCCGCCGCTTGCGCTGCGTACGATTGCCGACCGCGAACCGGTCGATCCAACGACGATCGGGCAGTTCCCCGATGAGTGGACCGGCAGCGAGCGCGACTACGAGGTTCGCGTATCGGACCCGCGCGGGCGTTTCCTGCCTGCGCGCTTCACCTACTCGATGCCCGATCCGGCGCAGACCCACTGGGATGTCTGGGGCAATCCACCGCAGCCACGCATCCGCTCGCTACTGAAAGAAGGGCAAAGCGATGCGGACTACATTCCGCTCTTCAACCGCACGGGCCGGACCTACGACGTGCCGGTCGCAAGGGTGGCCGCGAACCTCGCCATTCGCCTGCCCGACGGCCGCGACCGCCCGGCCGGCTGGGCGCTGCTCCGCATCCGCTCGGGCAACACCACGGTCGGCCTCGGCCTCGCCGACGAGAACGGCAATGTCGAAGTTGCCTTCCCTTATCCCGAACTGCCGACGCTGACGCCGGCCGAGGCAGCCAATGGGCGCGAGAGCGTTACGTGGACGATCCGGATCTCAGTCCACTTCGATGACCTGTCCGGCACGACTGCGCCTGACGGATCGCTGCTGCCGCCCGATTTCACGACCATTCTCGGCCAATTGCACGGCACGGCTACCCGCGCCTTGCGGCGACTGGGACAGCCGCAGGCCCTGCCCAACCCCGAATTGACCCTCGGCGAGCGCCTGATCCTGCGCACCGAGGACACCGACAACACCCCGTTATCCAGCCTCTATCTCGAGGCGAGCTGAGCGAAGGAGGCACAATCATGCCTGAATATCTGGCCCCGGGCGTTTTCGTGGAAGAGGTATCCTACCGCGCCAAATCGATCGAAGGTGTGAGTACGACAACCACCGGTTTCGTCGGTCCGACGCGATATGGCCCCCTCGATCTGGAGCCCGAAATCATCACCTCGCTGGTGGAATTCGAGCGTCTTTACGGCGGCAGCGCGCAGCTCGATTTCCAAGGGACAGCGCAGGATAATTACATGTGGAACGCGGCCCGCGCGTTTTTCCAGGAAGGCGGCAAGCGGCTGTATGTCGCACGCGCATTCCGTCCCGTCTCCGATGCGAACGATGGACGTGCCAGCCGAGCTACAGCGCTGCACGGTCTGAATTATTCGGCACGCTTCCCGGGCAATGCCGGCAATGGGCGGCTCTCGCTCCAGTTCAATCTCGGCCCGAACCGTTTCGTTCTGACGGATGGCGAGCCCGAGGTGAAAGGCATTTCGCACGGAGATATCGTTTATGTCTCGGGCGACAATGTGGACGATGCCTTCTATCTGGCAACATGGGACCCGGTTGCCGAAGACTTCACCTTCGATGGGGTCGACAGCGGCAGCAATCCACTGTCGGTCGATCTTTCCGATGACAGTGCATTCACAGCAGAGGCGAGCATTCAACGCCTGACAGTTTCGATCCTCTTCGAATCTGTCTCCACCGACATACCCTCCTTCGCGATGGTGGATTTGCCTCTCGATCCACAGCATCGTGCCAATGGGCGGCCCGACAGCCTGCTTTCGCAGTTGGGAGACGATCTGCCGAATGCCGGTGATGCGCGCCGGATACCAATCGCGATAACCCCTGTGGCCGCCAGTCACACCGGACTCGAAATTGCGAACGACTTCATAAGCGATGCCCCAGCCGATCCGACCGTAACTACCGTGATCTACCTGGAGCACCTCATCGATGAGGAAAGCGATCCTTCACAGCTTACCGTGACCATCGAGCTTGAAGGCGGCGGCGACGGCCTGCAGCCGGAATCGCGGCACTATGAGGGTGAGGTCGACACGACAACAAATGCGGCCTCGGGGCTCAAAGCCTTCGAGAATCTCGAAGACATTTCGATCGTCGCCGCTCCCGGTTCAAGCGTTTCCGAAGCGCTCGGCCAGCCGGTCGCAAATGCCCTGATTAGTCATGCCAGACGCATGAAATATCGCATCGCTGTTATCGACAGCGTGCAAAACCAGTCGATTTCCGCAGTCCGGAACTACCGGGCGAAATTCGACAGCAAATACGCGGCTTTCTACTACCCGTGGGTGCGGATCATCGATCCTGTCACCGGGCAGGAGAATCACTATCCGCCTTCGGGCTTCGTGGCCGGCATCTACGCCCGCAACGATGTCGAGCGTGCGGTTTACAAGGCGCCGGCCAATGAAGTCGTCAATCTCGCACTTGGGTTCGAGAAGACGATCAATACCGGGCAGCAGGAGGTGCTGAATCCCGAGGCGATCAATTGCTTCCGCTTCTTCGAGGGCCGCGGCAACCGCCTATGGGGCGCGCGCACCATGACCAGCGATCCCGAGTGGAAATACGTCAACCTCAGGCGCTATTTCGCCTATCTCGAACGCTCGATCGACAAGGGCACGCAATGGGCCGTTTTCGAGCCGAATGGCGAGCGGCTGTGGGCCAATGTCCGCCGCACGATCGAGGATTTCCTGCTCAACGAGTTCCAGAACGGTGCGCTGCTCGGCGAGCGACCCGAGCACGCCTATTTCGTCAAATGCGACCGCTCCACGATGACGCAGAACGACATCGATAACGGCAGGCTCGTCTGCCAGGTCGGCGTCGCTGCTCTCAAACCCGCAGAATTCGTCATCTTCCGCATCGGCCAGTGGACGGCCGACAGCAAAGCCTGAGGAGAGTAGATCATGGCAACCCTCAAACAGCGGCCCGTCAACCAGTTCAATTTCCTGGTCGACATGGGCAACGGCAATACCGACGGACCCGATGCGGGCTTTCAGGAAGTCAGCGGCATGGGAATGGAAGTCGCGCTGGCCGAATATCGCAACGGCAACAGCCTCGAAAACTCGGTGATGAAGGTCAACGGTCTGATCAAGGCGACCGATGCGACCTTCAAGACCGGGATCATCGGCTCGCTTACACTCTACCAGTGGCTCGACGACATTCGCAACGGCGCGGTCAGCGCCATGCGCACGGTCACTGTCTCACTGATGAGCGAGGATCATTCCGAGACCATCATGACCTGGAAGCTGATCCGCGCGCGGATCATGAAACACACCAGCGGGCCGCTCAACGCCAAGGGCACCGACGTGGCCATGCAGGAGATGGTCCTGGCCTACGAACGACTGGAGATGGAATAAGCCGATGTACGCGGCGCACCGCCTCCCCGGCATCCGCGTGGAAGCCTCGCCGACCCCACCGGTTGGCGACAGGTTCCCGCGTATGGATGTGGCGGTGTTCGTCGGTATTGCCGCGCGCGGCCCCTGCCATCGCCCGGTGCTGGTCGAATCTGTCGCAGCATTCGAAGCCGCTTTCGGGGGCACCGTTCCGCTGGCGTTCGATCACACCAGCGGCTCGACACTCACTGCCAATCTCGGACCGTGCGTGCGGGCGTTTTTTTCCAATGGCGGCAAAAGGTGCTGGGTCATCCGTGTCGCATGGAGCGAAGACCTGGTCGCAGCTTGGCGCGCAAAGGACGAGGCAATCGACGATTCGACGATCATCGCCAGCAACCGCATTGCGCTCAGCGGATTGCTCGGGCGCTTTCCGCGTGTCGGCAGCGGCGAAAGTCGTGTCGAGCCGGCCGAGATAGAGGCCGCGTCGGCCGGGGCCTGGTCCGATCCGCTGGCCGTTTCGGCGCGGGTCCTGCGTGCCCCGATCTCTGTGGTCGACGCGCGCCATCACCGCTGGGGCCTCCGCTTCGAGAGCCGCAGCGCGCTGTCGATCGGCGACCTGATCGAGCTGCGCGAATACGATGCAGGCATTCTGCGCTACGCCAAGGTCGTCCACATCGAGAATGGGCATCTCTGGGCGGCCTGGTCGAGTTCCTTCCTTGAGATCACCGAGGAAACACCCGCCAAAACCGGTCATGCGCGGCTGACCAACCGCCGCAATCGCGTCGATGCGCAGTTCTTCGAAGGACCGACAAGCCGCGTGGTGCTCGACAGCGAGTACACCCAGCTCACGGTCGGATCGTGGGTGCTGTTCTACCAGCAGGGCGAAGCGGTATGGCTGCGCGCCGATGTCGTCGACGGAAACGAAGCCCGCGGCCCGGCCTGGCAGCAAGTCGGCTCGCGCGTACCGGAAACGCCTTTCGTGGCGACGCGGCTTTCGCTCGATCTGCGCACCGAGCTCGACGGCGAAACGCGGATCGACAGCGGGATCAGTCTCACACCGGAAGCGCGCAATTCGCTGTTCGCCTTCAGCACCGACGATGCGCACTACGCCGCTGACGAGGCGCGCGCCGCCGTTGCCCGCCCGCTTGTCGCGCTAGCCAGCGAAATTTCCGGCGAGATCGAGACAGTCCGGCAACGCCATGCCGGCGGTGTTGCGACGCAAGACCTTGCGCGGGCATTCGTCGAGGGCACGGCTACGCTCGGCCAGCGTCCGTTGCTGCGGGCCGCCTATATCCCTCTCGGTCTCGGCGCGGATTTCAATGCCGCGAGCCTGCCCTATTCGTCTGGCGAGCAACGCCCCCTCCAGCGCAGCGGTCTCGTCCCGTTCGACCATCGACTGTTTGTCGACCCGGCCTTTGCCGGTCAGTCGACCCGCGAGATCGACCGGCTCGCGGTGCAGCGCCTCGATCTCGAAAACCAGCGCCTGTTCGGCATGCACGCCGCCTACGACATTCCGGGGGACTCGGTCGGAGATGCTTCGATCCTTGCGGTCCCCGATGCCGCACAGCCCGGCTGGGCCTTGCGCGACGACACCGCGGACCTGCCCAGCCCCGAGCCGGGCACGTTTGCACCGACCAACTGGCACGATCACACCGGCCCGTGCCTGGTCGAGGGGCCCGAAGAGCTCGACGCACCCGACTTCGGCGGATTTCTCGACAGCAGCGTGGCGGTGCTTGCCCGGCCACGGCTGGGTGCGCCGCGTTATCCCTCGCGCGGCGGCAGTTTCCGGTTGAGCTTTTCGACCACGGACGCCGACACGGTGTTCGTGCTCGAAGAATCCGCGCGGCACGACTTTACCGACGCGGTGGAGGTCTGGCGCGGGACCGATAGCGAGCTCACGCTGACCGATCGCGCAGAGGGAGCCTATTACTACCGCCTGCGCACCGAGCGCGACGGGAACACATCACCCTATTCCGCTCGCCGTGTGATCGTCAGGGCGAGCGATTATGCCGCGCTGCCCGTCGATCGCGACGAAGTGTTGCGGGTCCATGTCGCCATGCTGCGGCTCGCCGCCGGATCGGCAGCCATGACCGCGCTACTCAGCCTGCCGCGCGCATTTCGCGCAGATGACGCCCAGGATTACATGGCGCAGCTCACGACTGCAGGCTTCGGCGATGCGGCTTTGACCGACCGCGAGGAGCGATCGCTCTCCTACGGCGCGCTGTTCCATCCCTGGGTCGCCGGGGGTCGCGAGGATGCGCTGCTGACGGTCCCGGCGGACGGCGCGGTGGCGGGGCACATCGCCGCGCTGGCGCAGAATCGCGGCGCGTGGTTCGCACCGGCCAACCGCCATCTCGCCAATGCTGTCGGTCTCTATCCCGCGATCGCTCGGGAGGACTGGCTGCCGACCGATCAGGCCCGCATCAACCTCATCCAGCAGCGCCCGCTCGGCTTCGTCGCCCATGCCGCGCGCAGCCTGTCGGGCGGAGCCGATTGGGGACAGGTGAATATCAGGCGGCTGATGATCATGCTGCGCCGGATGCTGCTCTCGCTCGGGCGCCCTTTCGTTTTCGAACCCAACGGACCGGCCACGCGGCGCGCCATCGAGCGCGAGATCGTCGAACATCTCGACATCCTCCAGCGCCGGGGCGCCTTCTCCGGCAGGGTCTCGCGCGAGAGCTATTTCATCCGGCTGCGCAATTCGCGAGCCGATCGCGATAACGGGCGTATCCTCGCCGAAATCGGCATCGCCCCCGCCCACCCGCTCGAATTCATCGAGATCGCGCTGGTCCAGAAGGGCGAGCGCCTGACGCTCGAGGAGGCGGCCTGATGGCGCTCACGGACCGGCCCTGGAACACGTTCAACTACGCAGTCGAGATCACCCCGCAGGGCGACAGCAAGCCGCTGTGCGAAGCCGCGTTCACCGAGTGCGACGGGCTCGACATGACGATGGATGTCCAGACCATTCGCTCGGGCGGTGCCAACGATCGCGCCTGGCGCGTGCCGGCCGTAATCAACTACACCAACCTTGTCCTGAAGCGCGGAATGACCGGCAATCTCGACCTGTGGAAGTGGTTTCGCAAGTCGATCGAGAACCCCTACCTGCGCGCCAGTGCCGACGTGATCCTGCTCGCCGATGACGGCAAAAAGGAACTGGCGCGCTTCCGCCTGTCGCGCTGCATCCCGACCAAGCTCAAGGTACCGGCCCTCAATGCCAAGGATGGCGCGATTGCGGTCGAGGAATTCCAGCTCGCTTACGACAAGTTCGAGCTGGTCGAAGAACAATCTCAGGATCAGGCGGAGGCTGCGGCATGAGCGAGACGACCCTGGCCATGGCCCGACTGATCGAACTCGAAGACGATCTCGAAACCGTCAAGGACGGAGGCCGGAACGTCGAGGTCCAGTTCAACCCGGAAACGCTTAAGCTCGCCTTCGCCAACGAAGTGCAGCAGCCTGAGGGCGGCGACCAGAACAGTGGCACCTCGGGTCAGCAATTTGTCGGCGCCGGAAGCACCACGCTGACGGTCACGCTGTGGTTCGACGTCACGGCGATGGAAACCGATCCGGTCGACGATGTCCGCCGCAAGACCAAGGAGGTGCTCTATTTCATGACGCCTCAGGAATTCTCCGGCGACAACACCAAGCTCGTCCCGCCGGGCGTGCGCTTTCAGTGGTCGAACCTGATCTTCGACGGTCTCGTCACCTCGATGGAGGAAAATCTCGAGTTCTTCTCCCCCGAAGGCAAGCCGCTGCGCGCCAATATGGCGCTGGGCTTCACGCAGCAGAAGATTCTCGTTTCCAATTTCGACGGCACCGGCGCGGTCCCGCAGCAGCAGGGCAACAAGCCGCTCGACCAGGCCAAGGACGGTGACAGCCTCCAGAAGATGGCCGATAAGAAAGGCAAGGGTGACGATTGGCAGTCCATTGCCGAGGCTAACAAGGTCGAAGACCCACTGCGGATGAAGCCGGGCAAGCTGCTCGATCTCAATGCCAAGGTCTCGCTGCCCAAGATCAAGGTCAAACCCCCGCCCCTCGGTGTGAGTGTGGGCGCGGGACTGTCGATCGGCCCGCAGGGCGCATCCATCGGCCTCAGCTCCGGCCTGCCGCAGGCCGGAGCAGTCCCTGCCACCGGCCCCCAGATCGGCTTGCCCAGCGTCATAACCCCGCCGCTGCCCAAGCTGCGGATCGAATAGGAGCATCGCCATGTCCGTCGTCATCAACGAGTTCGAAACTCTCGGCGAAGCGCCTCCGCCTGCGACCTCCGCCAACGGCGCATCGCCGCAAGCCACCGAGCGCGCCCACGGCCGCCGGGTCCGCATGGCTGTCGCGCGGCAGATGCGCATGGCGAGGAACTGAGCGAGATACAATGACCGCAACCGTCGCCCGCCTGCCCAGCCGCCCCTCGAGACCCACGATTTCCGTCGGCGGCTCCGCTCAGCCCGAGCTGGAAGCCGCGCTGATCGGCTATCGCCTGCACAGCTCGCTCGAAGACGTGAGCACGGCCGAGCTCGAATTCGGCAATTGGGGCGGCGACGATGCGGGTTTCCGCTTCTACGACCGCGAAGTGATCGACTTCGGCGAAGAGGTCGAAATCAGCATCGACGACGCCCCGCTCTTCACAGGCAGGATTTCCGCCATCGGTGGCCACTATCCCGAAGCCGGCCCGCCGACGCTCTCGTTCTGCGCTGAAGATAGCCTGCAGGCGCTCCGGATGACGCGCCGCAGCCGAAGCTTCGAAGACGCCACGCTGGAAGATGTCGCACGCGCCGTCGCCGACGCCCACGGGCTGACCGCACAGGTGGAGGTGCAGGCTGCCGCCGCGCCGCTCATCGCGCAGGTCAACCAGACCGATTTCGCTTTCCTGTTCGACCTTGCGCGTCGCTTCGGAGCGTCGGTTACGGTCGACGGCGACACGCTGCACATCCGCTCCGACGAAGGCACGCCAGCGGTCGAATTGCGCTGGGCCGGGACCTTGCGCGCTTTCGATGTCACTGGCGATCTCGCCGGGCAGCGCAGCACGATTACTGTCGGCGGCTGGGACGTCGGCAACAAGAGCGAGGCCAGCCACACTGCCGATGCGTCGGTCATAGCCAACGATCTCGGCAGCGATCTGGGCGGCTCGGCGCTGCTCGATGAAAAGATCACCGCTCGCAACGAAGTCCTTGCTCACTGCCTGCCCGCCTCGCAAAGCGAAGCGCGCGAGATTGCCGAAAGCGCCTATCGCAGGATGGCCCGCGATTTCGTGACCGGCGAAGGCCTGTGCGAAACCGATCCGCTGATCCATGTCGGCGCGAAGCTCGAGCTTGCCGGGCTCGGGCGACTCTTCGACGGCGAATATCGCGCCACGTCCGTCACGCACCTGTTTGACCCTGACTCCGGCGCCATCACCGAGTTCCGCTGTGACCGCCCCGGTATCGGAGACGCATCATGAAGCCGGGCATGTTCTATCCCGGCCTCACGCAGGGCAGCGCAGATCCGCGCGGCGCCGAAGGGCTCGGCGGCCTGTGGTACGGGGTCGCTCCGGCCAAAGTCGTTTCGCTGGCCGATCCCGAGGGCCAGGGCCGCATCCAGATCGAATTGCCGTGGTCGCCCGATCCCGACGACGAGCGCTATCTCGCTTGGGCCCGGATGGCGACATTGTTCGCAGGTCCCGATCGCGGCAGCTGGTTCCTGCCCGATGTCGATGACGAAGTGCTGGTCGCTTTCGAACAGGGCAACCCGCGCCGACCCTACATCCTCGGCGGCCTGTGGAACGGGCAGGACAGCCCGCCCGAGGCCGAGCATTCCGATGCCAACAACAAGAAGCTGATCCGGTCGCGCAATGGTGTGAAGATCATGCTCGACGACAGCGACGGACAGGAGAAGCTGCATCTCGAAACGCCGGGCGGGCAGAAAGTGAAACTCTCCGACGGGCCCGGCGTGGTCGAGATCGAGGACAGCAACGGCAATTCCGTCACGCTCGATGCTTCCGGTGTCACCGTCAGCGCTTCGGCACTGGTCAAGGTGGAAGCCAGCACCGTCACCGTCGATGCGACCGCCGTCACCGTGAACGCGGCGACATCGACTTTTTCGGGTGTCGTCAATGCGCAGACCGTGGTCGCGACCACGGTATCCGCCGCTACCTACACGCCCGGCGCGGGGAATATCTGGTGACGGCGCTCGATCATCCGCTCACTTGGGCCGCGCCGCGCCCGCTCTGGCGCGCGGCCGGTCAGCCCGGACTGACCCCGGCCATCCTCCGCTTCGCGCAAGACGATTTCGCCGACCAGTTGCTTGGCGCGATGGACACCGACCCCGGCGCGCTCGCGGCGTTTGTTGCGCGTCATGAAACCTGGCGCACGCCGCCGGGCGAGACGGCACGCCCCGACCTTGCCCAGCGGGTTCCGCTGCCTGCTCCGGTGAAGGCAAACCACCGCTTCATGCTGCGCGGCAAGACGCCCGCCCCCGTTGCACCCGAAGTCCCCGATGCGCCGCTGCTCAAGCTCTACCAGCCTGCACACCAGCGGCACTATGTCGCCACTGCCACGCTAGCCTGCGCAACGTCCGGCCTGCCCGACCGCAAGCTGCGGGGAAGCCACGAATCCGTCGGCATGTTGCTGCGTCGCCTGATGCCCTCGACAGCCGAGGGCAGCGACCTGGTCGAATACGCCTGGATTCCCGGCGACGAACCCCGCTGGCAACGCGTTTCGGACAGCGATCCATCCGTGCTCGCACCGGGCGAGGAAATGCTTCCCGTCTTCCCGATCTCGCATCGCGAAGGCGAGACGATCCGCCGGAAAACTTGGGGCGGCAATATCCCGGTCGGAAAGCGCGACGATTATATCGCCGCACCGGTCGTGCGCGAGGCCGTATCGCTCGTTGAGGGGCAGAAAGCGGCGCTCTCCCCCGCTGCGCCGGCGGCATCCGCCAACAGCACGCAGGCGCGTCTGTCGGAGTTCCGGATGGATGTCGCCGAGCCGTGGAAGGCGATGATCCGCGTGATCTACAAGGAGGCGGAAGAACTCCGCATCGATACCGAAGGCGATCCTGCAGAGAAACAGGCTACGCTGCGCAAGCGCAATTACCAGCTACAGATGCAGAGTTGGCTGTTGCTGCTCGATTTCGGGCATTTCCTGCAGCGGCACATTGCCAATGTCGCCGCTCGCCTCGGTTCCGGCTCGACCGCAGGTCTATCGACCGGCGAGAGAAACCTGCTCGAATGGTTGGATAGCACGCCCGTTCAAACGCGACTGCAGAACGGCATGTCGACGCCGGGCAAGACATATGCCGCGTCCATGCGCGATGCCCTCAACCGGGTCTTGCAGTCGGGCGTCGCCGAAACCCTCGAAGCTGTCGAAACCGATTACGTTCCGGGAAGCACAGGCACAGAATGGCCAGCTTTCCATTACCTGCTCGCCGGGATCGGCAGCGTCGGAGAAGGCGGCAGTATCGGGCTGGATGGGCCATTCAAACATCTCCCCGGCCTTCCGGTGGTAGAAGCCGACAACGACGGCGTCGAAGTGGCGCAATTCTCTTCCCCGCTCACCGGAGCGATCAGCGCTGCGGAGGAACAGGCCAAGCTGGTGGACCGGATCAGCGTCCTCGTCGGGCGTGCTCTGCCGGTGTCCACTGAGGAGACCGCGCGTCCGCTGCCGTTTGCGGAGCGGCTGAGCAAGGTCATGCTCGAAACCGCCGACGACGAAGGCCTGTTCTGCATCCGCTTCGCGCATTGCAATTGCGATTGCGGCCCGCTCCACCCGCCGACGGTTTCGCAGCCCACCGAACGCTTCCGCATGGCGAGCTTCTTCGATCCCGATGCACCCGCGCGCGAGATCAAGATCATGCTCCCACGCGACACCAGCCCGGCGGGCCTCCGGAAGCATGCGCGCGGGACAGCGTTCGTCATGTCCAACATGCTGTGCGGCCAGGTGCAGCGCGCCAAGGGGCTGGGGCTGATCGACCTGATCCGGCAAGTGCTGCCCTGGCCGCTGCACAAGGATATCGACGTCGGCGCAGGCGGCGGCTGCAAGGACGGCGAAGTCGACATCGGCATGATCTGCTCGCTGTCGATCCCGATCGTAACTCTGTGCGCGCTGATCCTGCTGATGATCATCGTCAAGCTGCTCGATTTCATCTTCAAATGGGTGCCATGGCTGATCGCCTGTTTCCCGCTGCCCAACTTCACCGCCAAGGGAGGGTCTTCATGACGGATCCATTGGGTCAGGGCGTCGCATTTCCTCTCATCGCCGGGGCCGACGGGCGCATTGCCTGGTCTCGCGGCGAGCAGAATATCCGCGAATCCATCGCGCTGATCCTGCAAACCGATTTGGGCGAAAGGGTCGCTCTGTCGAAATTCGGTGCCGGCCTGCCCCGCATGTTGTTCGAGCCCAACAATGCCGCGACCCACGCGCGGCTGGCCAAGGACATCGAGCGTTCGCTCGCCAAGTGGGAGCGGCGGATCAAGGTCGAGCAGGTCGAGGTGGAAGGCGATCCGCGGCAGGCCGAAACCGCCATCGCCAGCGTAACCTATTCGCTCGTCGCCACCGGCCAGCGCGAACGGATCGCGCTCGACGTGCCCGTCGGCGCAGATGCGCAGGGAGGCGTGTAGGATGCCGCTGCCCGCGCCTCGCCTCGATCCCCGCACCTATCGCGATCTCGTCGACGAGATGATCGCGCGCATCCCGGTCCACACGCCCGAGTGGACCAATTTCGGCAATGCCGACCCCGGCATCACGCTGTTGCAGCTCTACGCGCACATCACCGAGAGCATGATCTACCGGGCCAACCAGGTCCCCGATCTCAACCGCGCGAAGTTCCTGCAATTACTCGGGATCGGGCTGGAGCCGGCCCGCGAGGCGCGCGGGCTCGTTGCCTTTGCCAACGAGCGCGGCCCCTTGACCGAGGCGCATATCGCCGCCGGTACCGAACTGCTGGCGCAGAAGATTCCTTACCGCACCGGCCTGTTGATCGACGCTTTGCCGATCGCAGCGCGGATCTATCGCAAGGTCCCGCTGCGCAATCCCGATGCCGACACGCGCGCCTATTACGAGTTGCTCTACGCCTCCTATGGCCGCGAGATGCCGCCTGAATTGTCGCTCTACGAAGCGACCGAAATCGCCGGCAATGCCCCCTTCGGCTTCGACGGAACGGTCGACAATGCGCTCTGGATAGCATTGGTCGGTCGCAGCGACGATCGCGACGCGGCTGCCAGCGATCCCTGGGCCGCCGTGCGCGACGCTCTGGCCGGGCGCACCTTGTCGCTGGGCATCGTGCCGAGCCAGTTGCGCGAAGACCACATCCTGCCGATCAGCCTTGGCAGCAACGCCGTCGACTTTCTCGATTTCGCGCTTCCGGCGGTGGCCGACGGGATCGCCTTCGATGCCGACGACCGCCCCATTGCCGGCTATCGCGACATCGAAGCGCAGGCGGATTTCGACCCGACCCGCCAGTCCGGCGTGGTCCAGCTGCAATTGCCGAGCGACCCGGCAGCGATCGCCACCTGGTCCGACCTCGACCCGCTGGAAGGCGGCGTCGGCGACCTCCCGCCCCAGATCGAGGATGGCGCGCTGGCCGAGCGGATCGTCACGTGGATCAAGGTCAGCGCCAACAGCAGCGCGGACTTCAGCTTCGACTGGATGGGCGTCAATGCCGCGCCGGTGCGCCAGTTCGTCCGGGTGAGCAGCGAAAGGCTGACGGATGGCGATGGGCGGCCATCGCAGATCCGGCAATTGGGGCGCGCCCCGGTGGTTGCCGGAAGCGTCTCGATCATGAGCGTACACAACAACACCCGCCGCGACTGGTCCGAGATCGACGATCTCAGCGCGGCCGGAGCGGAAGTGACGGGCTACGGCGCGCCGATGCAGGACTCGCCGGTGGATGTCTTCACTATCGATGCCGAGGCCGGCGAAGTCCGTTTCGGCGATGGCGCAAACGGTCGCCGTCCGCGCGATGGCGAAACGATCTACGCCAGCTACGACTATTCCGAAGGCGCCAAGGGCAATGTCGGCGCAGGCGCGCTCAAGGAAGGCGTCAACGTGCCGGCCGGGATCAAGGCCACCAATCCGGTCCCGACATGGGGCGGGTCGGATGCCGAAAGCATCGAGGACGGCGAGAAGCAGGTGCGCCGGATGCTGCAGCACCGCGACCGGCTGGTCACGGCGGAAGACTTCCGTTCGATCGCCTGGCGCGCGCCCGGAATTGCGCTGGGGCGGGTCGATGTCATCCCTGCGGCGCATCCTTCGGTTATACCGGTTACGCCGGACACAGCCCCCGGCGCGGTCACTTTGATGGTCGT
Organism: Erythrobacter litoralis HTCC2594; assembly: GCF_000013005.1. GTDB lineage: Bacteria > Pseudomonadota > Alphaproteobacteria > Sphingomonadales > Sphingomonadaceae > Parerythrobacter > Parerythrobacter litoralis_A. The sequence continues at coordinate 1,900,995 of NC_007722.1, forward strand.
GCCCGGCAGCGACCCGGCCCATCCCGATGCCCCTCGGCCTGACGGTCGCTTCCTCGATACCCTCTGCCGCTATCTCGAACCGCGCCGCTTGGTGACCACAGAAATTGCGCTGCACGGGCCCAAGTATGTCGGGCTGTGGGTCTCGGTGGGGATCAAGGTCGCGGGCGGACATTCGATCACCGAGACGGTCGAAGCGGTCAAGGCGCGGCTGAAGAGCTATCTCAGCCCGCTCCCGCATCCGCAGCTCCGCGGCGCCGCGCTCATGCCGCAACTCTACGGTCCCGACGTCGACCCCGCCTTGCGCGGCTGGCCGCGCAACCGCCCGGTACATGCTGCCACACTGCTCGCCGAGGCCGCGCGCGCGCCGGGCGTGGAATCGGTGTCCGAAGTGCTGCTGGCGCGAAACACCGGGCAGGCCGTAGCCGACGTCGCGCTGCAAGGCCTCGAATTGCCCGAAATTCTCGGCATCGCGGTGTCGGTAGGTGCTGCCAGCCCGATCGACGGCCTGCGCGGAACCGGCAGCGGTGGCGAAGATAGCGATGGCGACAGCACCAGCCTCCTGCCCGTGCCGATCGTCGCGGAGACCTGCTGATGAACGTCAACGGCTCCCTCTATCACCTGCTTCTCGGAGAAGCCGACTGGAGCGGCTGCCATGTCGTTTCGGGCGAGGAGCGCAATCTGCTCGGCGACATTTGGGACGACCCGTTGACGGTGGAACAGCGCAGCTTCGTCCCCGAGTGGCGCGAAGAGCACGCGGCCATCGGCATTGCGCGCCTGCCGCAGGACCTGCCGGCGACACTGGGTGAAAACCCCGTGCTGATCACCGATCGGCGCAGCGTCACGGCCGATCGGCATGGCAATATCTATGTGATTTCCGACGACCGGATGGGCGTTACCGTCCAATCGGCGGGCACGCGGCAAGTCTCGCCCTTCTGGCCCGATCCGCGCGGGGCCGCACCTGCGGCAGACACCGTGTTCGAGGATTGCGAACCTGCCGAGCCTGAAGCGCCTTTCTCGGTCGTCGAGGCTCTATGCCGGGACTATCTGCTGGCTGCCCGCGATGATGGCACACTGTTGCGCTTCGATCTCGTGGGTGGCGGTGGCCCGGAGGTTTTCACTTTTGTCGATCCTGTGGGCCTTTCGATCCAGGCCATCTCGGCCTCGCCCGACGGCGGCGCGCTCCTGCTCGATGGAGCGGCCAAGCGGCTTTACCGGATCAATGCCGATATCCGGCTGTGCGCCGAAGACGAGGGTACGAGCGAGGCGAGCCTGTTCCAGCCGGAAGACGGTGGCCAGGCACACGAAACTGTCCAGCATTCGCCGTGGTTTGCCGATCTCTCATCGCTCGTTGAACCGATAGCGCTCGCCTATCTCGATAAAGGCCATGCGCTCGTCCTCGACCACCGCGAGGGGGCGAACTGCGGCCTCTATCTGGTCCAGTCGGACACCGGCACCGTCTCACTGCTCCTCGATTGCTCTTTCGATGCGCTGGGCATGATCCTGCTTCCAGCCGAGGCAATGGAAGCGCAGTCCGAAGATAAACCGACCCGCACCGCGCTGTTCTGGAGCCATTCGGGCAACCAGGCGCATGCCGTCATCCTCCAGCTCGACGATGCTGTATGGGAGGCCGGCGAAGACCCCGATCTGCGCCCGCTGCGCCGGTTCGGGGGTCGAGGCTTCGTCTCCGCAGGCGGCCTTACCTACTACGACAGTGGCGACCCGATGCGCTGGGTCGGCCTCGGCATCAAGCATCGCTGCCGCTTTGCCGAAAAGACCGTTTTCGAAACACCGGTTTTCGATAGCGGGCTCTACCAATGCCAGTGGGATCGCATCCGCCTGGACGCGCGCATCCCGGGCGGCTGCACCATCCGTATCGAAGCGCGAACCTTCGACGACGAAACCCTGTTCGCGATCGATCCCGAAGCGGGCTGGATCGAGCAACCCATACCCTATGCCAATGGCGACCGGGCGGAGCTTCCCGCGCTGTCGCTGCTGCGTATCGCCGAACAAGACCTTGCCCCGCAGCAATGCTGGGACGTCCTGTTGCAGAAGCTGAAAGGGCGACACGCGCAATTGCGGATCACGCTGGAGGGCGACGGTCGCCAGTCCCCGCTGATTACGGCGTTGCGGCTATGGTATCCGCGTTTCTCCTATTCGAGCCGTTTCCTGCCGCAGGTCTATTCCGAAGACCCGGTGTCCGGCGATTTCATCGAGCGCTTCCTTGCCATTACCGAAGGGGTCAACACCCCGCTGGAAGAACGGATCGCGGCGGCGCGGCTGCTATTCGATCCGCGTACGGCCCCGGCGGAGGCGCTCGACTGGCTTGCCGACTGGTTCGACGTCGCACTCGACCCTGTCTGGGACGATCGGCGGCGGCGCTTGTTCATCACGCATGCGGCCAAGTTCTTCGGGTGGCGCGGCACGCTTCCCGGCCTGCAGTTAGCGCTCGCGCTCGCTTTCGACGAGAATATCGACGCGTGCGATTTCGATTTGCCCGGCGTTCCGCAAACGGGCCTTTCCGGCATTCGCATCGTCGAACATTTCCGCACCCGCAAAAGCGCACGTCCCTTTGGCAGCACGACGCTGTCGTCCGGCATCCATGCGGTGATCGACGAAGAAGCGCTCTGGCACCCGGCCGAAGGCAAGCAGGGCCTGATCGAGCGCTGGGCCTGGGCGCGCGGGCTCGACAATGCCCCGCCCGAAGAGCGGACCGCTGCATTCTCGCTGGTCGCCGAAGACTACGATAATCCGCGCGACTGGAGCGCCTTCGTTCAGGTGCAGATCGGCTTCGTCCCGAGCCTCGGGCGGAACGAGCAAACCCGTTGGCACGGCTTCCTGCAGGCTCGCGGCCATGCGGGCGACTTGCCGCACTTGCCCCGCTCGGCAGCCGAAGCAGCCTCTCAGGATTGGCAAGACTACACCGCCCAATCCATTCGCAACCGCGAGTTGTGGCGCGAACTGCTGTCCGAACGCTACGGAACGATCGCCCGGCTGAACGCGAACTGGAGCACGGATTGGCTCGCGTTCTCCGATATTCCCCTGCCGGACCAGCTTCCCGATCGGGAGGCCTCGATCCGCGACTGGCTGGACCTCGAGGGTGCGCTGGCCCCCATCCATCGCTCGGCACATCGCTTCTCGGTCCTGATCCCGCGGCGATCGACGGCCTTCGACCCGGAGGCTGAAGATGCTGCACTTAGCCTCGCCAGCCGGATCATCGCGCTGGAAAAGCCTGCCCACGCCGTGTTCGACGTGCGCCTGTTCTGGGCCATGAACCGGGTCGGCGAGGCACGGCTGGGCCGCGATACCGAAATCGGCGACGGCAGCCGCGCGCCGCAACTCATACCCCCCAGCATGCTCGGACGCAGCGTGATCGGCGCTAGCTTTGCCGGCGGTCCGCAAGGCGCGCCCGACGGAAGGGAGAGGCTCGCATGTTGAGCAGGCCGAACACAATCACACCGCCTTCAACGGGAGACAGATGATGGGATGTTGCACCAGTTTTTCGGCAACTTCGACTTCAGCGCGACTGGACCCGACCCGGCATGTCAACTTCACCACCGGCATGGTGCTTGGCGTGGACGATTTCCGCACCGAGTTCGGCTATTCGTCCGAGCGCGACAAACGCATGCTTCGCGAAGCCCATGGCTATGGCACGCTGGCCGGGCTGGAGGTCATTTTCGAGAATGACGGAGAGGACGGCCCGCGCCTGAGGGTTACCCCGGGATCGGCCGCCGCACCCAGCGGGCAAATGATCTGCGTCGGGCGCGAGCAATGCGGCTCGCTCAACCAGTGGCTGGCGCGCGAGGAAGTGACGACCCGCCTCGACGAGATGGCGGCAGACGCCCCCGCCGATACCACCCTGCGCTTCCCGGTCTGGCTGACGCTTCGCTATCGCGACTGCGCGGTCGCCCCGGTGCCCGTGCCGGGCGAGCCCTGCCGCAGCGACGAGGAACTCATGGTCCCCTCGCGCATCGCCGACGACTACACGCTCTCGTTCCAATTCGCGCCACCGGCAATGGCGGAGTCCGAAGGGATCGCGCTGTTCGACGCATGGTTCGCGGGGATCGATGTCTCCACCGATGCCGACGACGACATGGCGCAGCTCCCGGCGCGGATCGAGGAAGCGCGCGAGCAACTGGACGCGCTGTTCCCGGCCCTCGCGGCGGAACCCGTGGTCCCGGACACGCTGGATCCGATCTCCATCCATCCCGATCTCGCGCCGGGGTTCTTCGCGGCGATCAAGCGTGTGTGGGCGACGAGGCTGCGACCACGCGTGATGGCGCTTTCCTGTGCCGATACCGGGGCCGAAGGCGACGATTGCGTCATGCTCGCGCGGATCGATTTGGGCGCGATCAACGCGCCCGCGGGCTGGCAGGTCGCCAATGTCGAAGACAGCGACGGCGAAGTCGAAGCCCGCGTCGATGAAAGCAACCGGCCGATCCTGCTGTCCTCTGCCCTTGCCCAGACACCCGCAGGCGAAGACCTGTCCGCTGTCGACAGCGGCATGGGTGTGGCGATGCTGTCGGCCGACGGCACGGTAGAGATTTCGCAGGGCTTCGTGCTCGTGCTCGGCGAGGATCCGGTCACCGTCGGTATTCCCGGCGCCGACGCAGATACGGCGGGCCACCTGCTCACTGTCCGCCTGGCCAGCGCCACCAATTCGAGGATCGAACCGGCCGCCGGGCAAATCGATGGCGCGGATACGCTGGAGATGGAAGAGCTCTCCGAGGTTCGCCTCGTCTCCAACGGGTCCGGCAACTGGATCGTCCTGCGGCGGATGACGCGCGGAGGCGACAATGGCTGATCCATCGATCCTGCTGGAACAACCCGTCGCGGAGGGAGGGCTGGAAGCCACCTTCTTTTTCAACGGACGATTGCTGGAAGGCTCCGATTTCACGCGCGAACAGAATGCCCGCGCGGCGGCCGACGAACGGCTGGGCCAGGCGATGGGCGCGGGCGTCGCGTTCGGGCTCACCCTGAAGGAAGGCATAGCCACGGTGGCCGACGGAGCCGAAGGGCAGACGGGCCGACCGATCGTCGTCGAGCCGGGCCTTGCCGTGAACGCGCTGGGCCAGGCGATGCGGCTGCATGAACGCCAGCAAATCCAGCTGACGCGGCCGCCAGCCGCCAATGACGGCGTGCTTGCGAGCGGCTGCGGACCGTTCGGCGCATGCTCACCGCTCGGCTCCGGCACCTATGTCGCGGGCCAGGGCGTCTACATCCTCACCATTGCCCCGGCGCAGCTGCGCTCGGGCCGGGCGCCGAGCAACGGAATCGGCGGCGACGGCGGGCAATGCAATATCGACCAGGTGGTGGAGACCGTGCAGTTCCGGCTGCTCGAAGTCCGCCCGCAACTCTACGGCTCGCTCGCCGCCACCGCAGCCGATTTCCGCAACAGGATTGCCTATCGCTGCTTCGGCGAAGGCGCGAAGGCGGACTGGGTCACCCACTTGCTCGCCCGCGGCGCGCGCGGCAGCGACCTGCTCGATGCCATGAAATCTTTCGGGCTGGCAGAGCAGGAGGTTCCGCTCGGCATCCTCGCCTATACCGGCGCAAATACCATTGAGTTCATCGACAGCTGGGCGGTGCGTCGCCCGCTCGTCCAGCCCGACGGCGGCGACAAGCTCGGCTCGCTGGTCGAGCCCTATCGCTTGGCCAATGGCATGGCGATGCTGCGGCAGTTCCAGGATCACCTCGCGGCGGAAGTCGGCTCACCCGTAGAGCTTGGCGGCGTGAAGGCCCGCTCGCATTTCCCCTACCTGCCGCCCGCCGGAGTCTTGCCGGGCTTCTCAAACGACCAGGCGGCCGAGTTCTTCGGCGGCATGACCATCCGCGGCCCGGTCCATATCAATGGCCCGCAAGTCGAGCCGCTGCTGCGCGAAAGCCTCTCGGCCCCCGCCCTGCGTAGCCAGGACAACGAAGTCGTCTGGATTTACGCCGTCGCGAGCAATCGCATGGCCGGTGCGGTCGCCGCCGGCGATCCCGAAACGGCCGACCCCTACCTGATCTTCGCCCGCGGCGACCTCGCCTACCGAGGCAACGCCCGCTTCAACCTGCACCGCTGGGACTACGCCAATTACGCGCTGACCTGAACGGGCACGCGCACCTGACGAAAGGATAGAGAGATGCCCACGTTAACCGAAGAATCCGTCGTCACGATGGCGAGCATCTTCGAGGCGCTCGAAGGGGTGTTGAGCGAAGACGAGCGCCAGGCGCTGCTGACCGATCTGATCGACGTGAGCCCCGAAGGCGTCGCGCCGGGCGACCTGATTACTGCCGAGCTGTTCAACGCGATGATGAGCGATATCAATTCGCTGAAGATTCGCGTGGCCGGTCTGGAGGGCGCATCCGGAGCCCCGGTGATTACCGGCATCAGCCCGTCGGGCGCCATTCCGATATTCTCACTTCTGACCCTGAGAGGGGTCAACTTCGATCGGGAATACCGCAACAACACGGTGAGGATCGGCAACACGGTCATCCGCAGCTTCCGGCGAGGCGACGAGACCAGCCTCGCCTTTACGGTCCCCAACGAATTTGCCGACCTTCCGGCGACGCTTCCGCTGACCATCGAAACGGACGGGCAAGTATCGAACGCCATGACAGTCAGCTTGGTCGAGAATGTCCCCGAGCAGGATGGGGCTTTCGACATCATCACCCTTGAAGCGCCATCTGGCGTGATGTCCGCCGGGGAAACCATCGAGATTACGTGGCAGATTTCCGCACCGGTCATCCTCGCGGATGTGCTGCAGCTGCAACTGGCCGCAACCGCTACGGACGGGGCGAACGAAGCGGAATGGCAGGCAAACACGCGTTTCTCTCCGCAATCTCCTTTAGCAATCGCGCCGGGCAGCATCGTCTCGGTCACCGCCACGATCGACGTTCCGGACGATGCGCGAGCGGCCGATCTTCGTCTGCGCGCCACCCGCCAAGACGGCGAAGTGAGCGAGAATCCGACCGCTGTCGAATGGCGCGATGGAGGGACGCTGGAGGTGTCCGATCCCAGGGCCGACATCACCTTCGATCTCACGGGCAATGCCGACGGTGTCGAAGAAGCAACCATCGAGGTGAACGGAGCTTCGGTGCCCGGACTGACGTTTACGAATGGCGGTCAGGCCGAAATCCAGTTTATCCTGCAGGACAACAGGACCGGGACGGCCCGGGCGGATTACGATTTTGCCGTCACCGTCGAGTCCAACGCAGCAGCATGGCCCATCACGCTGGGACCCATTCCCGCTTCGGAGACCGATATCCCGGCGGGCGATCCGGTCACTTTCAGCATCATCATGAACAATAGCGGCGGCAGCGTTGGCGACATCACGCATCTGCGCGTCGAAGCGACACAGACCGCAACAGCAATCGAGTCCTACACCAGCTTTGCGCGCATTCCGCTGCAACGCGTCTAACGAGGAGAAGCATCCATGTCCGACACACTGACCTTTCCCAACCACGACGGGGTGACCGGCGGACCACCGACCATCGATGGCTTCTTCGATCCGGATTACATGATCACCGGCGAGACGCCCGAAGGCGGCTACGTCAAGGGATCGCAATATGTGTTCGGCGATGGCGGTATCGCGCCGTTTGTGTTCAGAGGCATCAGGAACGCGGGGAACGGGCGCATCTGCATGGCCTTCATGCTCCGCCTGACCGGCGCTTTCGCGCAGGACAATCGCGTATTCATCGCGCTCAAGCCCATATTTTCTGGCACCGATGTGACCGAATACCGGATGATCGAGATCGCACCGGTCGACGACGGGATCGGTTCGGACGCCGGGAGCGGAACGGGTGCCAACGAAATCAAGACCAATATCGATCCGGACAACCCGCCTGTCGGCGTCGATCTGGAGGTATTCTATCGCCGCGGAGTGGTGAACGCCGCGATCCCGTCAGGAATAGAGTGGGATGACATCACGCCCACGAACACGACCGTTCGCGTCAGATCCTGGAAGCCATACAGCGGAGCGACCACGGAGCATGCATGGAGCGTCGAGATCGAACTGCCGACGACCGTTGCCGATGGCGGCACGGACTGGATCGACCTCGCCAATGATTTCGGCCTCTATTTCAGTGTGGTCGAAATCGTCCCGGTCGCGCCGGCCATGGCAACCGAATACGTGTTCCCAGCCGGTGCCGACGAGTTCCAATCGATGTTTACATTCGATCCCCAATTCGGTCATGGCCTGCTGCCACCTATCCCGGCCGGTGCAATGCCGGGCATCAGCTTCGTAGGTGGGTGGCAGGGCGTAGGCCGCAGGCCCGCCGGAAGCACATCTACCACGCTCACCGGGTTGATCGAATCCCAAGTCAACGGGATCGGCGACGATCAGGACAACGAACTGGTCGCCTTGCTGGAAAATACCGGTGCGAACGACGTGACCGGCGTGACGGCGGAATTCCGGCTGAAAAATTACGGCCTGCCGCCTGGATCGCCGGCGAATTGGGACAAGCCCAACGGGCTCGCCCCCAACCCGACGGTACCGATGACCGTGCCGGTTACTGCCAGCCCGGCAGACCATGCCGCACTGGCCTCCGTCTGGCCAATCGCCGACGTGCCGACACCCGTCCCCACCGGACTGCACCAGTGCATGTGGGTGCAGCTCGACTCGGCGAGCACCGCTGCCTTCGGCCAGTCGAGCATGCGCAGGAACATGAACATCGAATCGTTCTCCGCAGTCGAACAGGAGGCGGAAGTCAGCGGCGAAGGATACGAGGAACCTGCCGACGGAAGCGATCATCACGATTTCTTTCTTCAGACATTCGCTCGCCGTATCGTCGTGCCCGAGCTCATCGAGAACGAAAAGGACGCGGATGATGAAACCATGGGTCTCGCACGAAATGCCATTTTCGTAACTCGCCTGAAAGAACGCGAAGACGGGCGCGACGACAATGGCGAGATCATTCGCGACATGAGTTTTGCCACGAGGGCGCGCGCAAATGTCGGAAATGCGGCGCGACAGTTTCGCGATACCGTGATCCACATATGGATCACGCGCGGCTATCGCCTCACCGACAGGACTGTGACAATCGGATCCAACACCTACCCGCTGCTGGACAACAGCTGTGGCCAGTTCGGCGTCGTTGGCGTTCATGACGGGATCAAGGATCCCTTCACCTGGCAGTTCAAGGGAAAGGGCCTCTCGCAATTCAAGAGCGGGCTCTATGCGCTCAAGGTCCCGCACAAAGGAACTACCCGGATCGGTTTCCGGTTGGAAGCAGACCCGGATGTGCGCCCCGGCGACAAGAGCGATCTCCCCCGCATCGAGAAGGTCAAGCCACTCGAGTCCTGGAAACCCGGAAACGTTGAAGGTTCAGGGCGTCCGGAAAAGCCCGGGACTGGCAACGGGAAGAAGGGCAAGGACAAGGGCGGCTGTCTCGGATTGCTGGTCGCGATGGCAGCGATACCGGCGGCCATCGTCGCTTCGCTGTTCGGCATCGACAAGGTCTGATGCGGTGAGCGGTATCCGCCTGAAATCCCTGCGCGGTACGGATCTGTGAACCGCTCAGCTCCCATCCTCCCCAACGCCGCGCTCGTCATCGATCGGGCGCGGCTGCGGGGTGTGGGGGAGCGGCGGCAGCTTGTGCGGGCCTTGTCGCACGGGCCGACCGAAGGGCTTGGCATGGCGCCCGGGGAAATCCTGCTGGTGCCGCATTTGTCGGTCCGGCAGCGCCTGGGGGCATACGGCACGAACAATGCCTTTGTGCGGGGCTTTTCGCAGGCCCTTCGTGAGAGCCTCGAAAAAGCGGCGCTCGATCCCTCGGGCGTCGTCGGCGAGGGGCAACCCGTTCGCTTCTCATCTCTTCCCCGGATGGCGGCGTGGCTGATCGGCAACCGCACCGCGGCGCGTCCCTACGAGCAGGGACTGTTCGCCGATGTGCCGGGCGTCAGCGACCTGCGGGGCTGGGTCCGGCGGGTGCTGCTGCCCGATGCGCCGAGCCTGACGCAATGCGCGGCGCTGCTGCTGCATCGACACCGGTTGGCTCCGTGGCTGGCGAGCATGGACACAGCAGACCTCGTCGCCATGGAGCGGTCGCTGGGCGAGGCATTCGCCGTGCCGACAGGAAGTTTCGACCTCGCCGCACCGGGCATGGCCACGGAAGACGCGAGCCTACCATGGCCTGTGCCTGTCGAATTGCGGATGGTGCCGTTGCTGCAAGCGCTGACAGACCATCTCGACACCCACCCGCTTCCGTCGGCTCATCGTGCCATGGGAGCCGGTCTGATCTGGTGCGCGACACCGCCTGCCCAGAGGAAAGGGGTGTCGCTGGACCGGTTTGTTGCGCGCGTAGCGGCGCTGACGGACGTTCCTGGCGAAACCACCGCCGCACAAATACCAAAGCAAGAAGATGCCGTCTTGGGCCGACCCGAAACGGCCACGCGCGCCGCCCCTCTCTCTAAGACCGGTCTCCCGCAGGCAGCGGAGGACGCTTCGATTGGCTCTCCAAAACCAGCGCCGGTGCTCAATACCCCGGGCGATCCTGCGATCTTGTCGGGAGAAACTACCGGGTGCGTGCAATCGGTGGCAGCCACACCATGGGCCCAGTTCGAGATTTCTCATCCCGACAACCACGGGGGCGCGTGGTCCAACGCACCGCAAACCGCGCTCGCCGATCCGGAACTCGGCTTCCAGAGCCGCTTCTGCGGCATGTTCTACCTCGTCAACAGCCTACGGAGGATCGGTTTCACGAAGGACTTCGGACTTGCCCGATCTCCCGGCAGTGACCTCCCGCCCTTCGGCCTGATCGACCGACTGGGCGAGTGGTGGTTCGGGCCGGACTACCTGCGCTCGTCGATGCATCTTTGGGCGACGGCGAATGCAGCGCCGCTCTCCTTGCCGACACGCTTCACGCACCCCTCGCTGACCCGAGACGACACGCCGGATAGATCCGGCGGCATCGTCCGTGACGGCCGGCATATGGCGGTCTGGGCGGGACATGATTTTCCGTTGCTGGATTGGCCCGGATGCACCGGTCGGCGCCAGCTGATCGCGGCTGCCGGGGCTGGGACGCTCGACAGTGGACACATCCGCAAGGCGAGGGGCCGCCAGCGGCTGCCGCAATCGCCCGGTCTCCGCTGGATCGCGGCATTGGCCCGGTCGGTGGAAACCGATCTGGCGCAGCGCAGTGGCGATGAGGACCTGTCCTTTGCCGACCTGGCACTGGAAGGCGACGTTCGCATCGTCGACGGCGCCATTACGGTCCGTTTCGATCTGTCCGATCTCCCCTTCGCCATTCGCTTCGCCGGGCTGGACCGAGATCCGGGCTGGATCCCGCAGGAGGGGCGCTCGCTCGCCTTCATCTATCGATGACCGCGCCGCGCCCCCTCCACGACCTGGCCGTCTGCGCCGAAGAGCAGTTCCGGCTGCATCTGCTCGGCCTCGTCGTCGACATGCTGCACCGCGAACGCCGCGAGGGCCGTCTGTTCGAATATCTCGACCAGTTTCCGTTCCTGCAAAGCTATGTCGACAGGATCGAGACGCTGTTCGGCAGCGATCTGCCCGCGCCGAAGGATTGGCGCGCCGCCGTTCGTCACTGGCAGGGCGAAACCGAACTTCCGCTGGACCGATTGCACAAGGCGTGCCCCGGGCCGATTGCGGCTGCATCGCTGCTCCTGATCGCCGCCGTCGAGGAGGATCCGCGCCTGTCGCTGCTGGACGAGCCAGAAGGCGGTGCCCCGACCCTGGGCGGTATGACCGCGTTCTTGTGCGACATGTTTCCCGATCACGGCACGGGAGATATCCGTGCGGTTCTGATGCGGATGGCCGAAGTCGGCGTGTTGCAGGTCGGCAGCCGCGATGCGCCGCGTATCCAGTGGAGCTTGCGGGTCTCGCCGGCGGCGTTCGAACTTGTCTCGGGCGCGCCCTGCCTTCGTGACCATTTCCGCCTTACCGCGACAGGCGATTTGCCTTCACCCGAAGTGTGGGTTGCCCCCGGCCCTGACAGCGCGCGGCCCGAAGACCTCTCCAGGTTCCTGCAGTCGACCCGGGACAGCACGATCCTGCTCCGCAGCGACAGCCACAACGGGCGCAAGACCTTCGTTCGCATGGCTGCGCAGGCTGTCGGCAAAGCGGTCCTGCATTGCCAGAGCGGTACGATGGCGGACCGCGATCTCTGGGCCGAAGCGAACCTCGTGGCCGCGCTGGCCGATGCACTGCTGCTGATCGAATGTGCGCCTGTCCCCGGCGAGCGGATCGTCGTCCCTGCCGCTCCCCTGAACGCTCCGCACTGCGCGCTGGTCACGACGCACGCGGCCAGCATCGACCATGGCCGGCGACCGGGCGCGCTCTACCCCATCGTCCTCGCGCGACCGGATCAGGACGCCCGCAAGCGGCACTGGCGCAATGCCGGCTGGTCGCGACATGCGGCGAAGCTGGCCGACCGGCTGCTGACGTCGGGCCATATCTACCGGGTCGCTCGCGGTGCCGTGCGCGAACGGAAAGACCAGGCGCGCGAAGCCATCGATACCGCGCTGGCTTCGATCCGCGATCCGCGCCTCGAAACGACCGCGCACCGCATCGCGCTCGGAGACGAGCTCGACGATCTGGTCCTCGATCCAGCCGAGCGGGAAGAGGTCGATGCGCTCGCTCTGCGATGCCGCTTGCGCGAGCAGCTCCACAGTAGCAGCGAGGCAGGCGTCAAGGCGCTGCTGAGCGGAGCGAGCGGCACCGGCAAGACGCTCGCTGCCAAGCATCTCGCCCGCACCCTCTCCCGCCCGCTCTACCGGATCGATCTCGCCGCGACCGTCAACAAATATATCGGCGAGACCGAAAAGAACCTCGAGATGGCGCTGGCTGCTGCCGAGGAGCTCGATGTCGTATTGCTGCTCGACGAAGGCGACGCCTTGCTCGCCAAGCGTACCGATGTCGGCTCGGCGACCGATCGCTACGCCAATATGGAAACCAACTTCCTGCTCCAGCGGCTGGAGGATTTTCGCGGCATCATCCTGGTGACTACCAATGATGGCGAACGCATCGACAAGGCGTTCCGTCGCCGCATGGATGCGATTATCCCCTTCCGCCTGCCCGACCAGTTGCGCCGCCAGGAAATCCTGATGCGGCAGTTGGGCGAGCATGACCTCAGCCAGGCGATGATCGACGAAGTCGCCTGCCGCTGCAATTTCACCGGCGGACAGATTCACAACGTGGTGCTTCATGCCCGGCTGCTGGCGCTCGCTGCGAAGAGCGCCATCACCGACGCGCATATGGTCAAGGCGGTCGAACGCGAATACCGCAAGACCGGCGAACATTGCCCGCTGCGCCCCGCTCTGGCCGAGGTCGGCTAGGCCGTGGCGCAGGCAGCCCGCAAACCGGCGGAACCGGCCGCCGCGCCGAAACGGGCCAAGCCACCACCCGTCCGCGCCAAGCCGAGCGTCCAGCGCAAGCCCAAACCCGAGAAAGACGAGGTCGAGGACCGCAAATCCGTCCTACTGGGCGGCGGGGTCCAGGCCAAACGCATGGCGCAGCGCACGGCGGCGAACGGGGAGGACAGCGCGCCCGACGTCCAGCGCAAGGCGGCAGAAGAGGAAACGCCCGCCGCCACTCCCAGTGTACAGGCCAAACCGTTCGTCCAGCGCATGACGCTGCTGGATGCGCAGATCGACGAAGCGAAGAAGCTCGCCGACGCGGGCACGGGCGTGAGAATCCAGAAGGCGGGCTTCGTCTCGTCGCCAGAGGATGCCAGCGAGCGAGAGGCCGACCGGGTGGCCGATGCCGTCGTCTCGTCTCCAGCTCCCAAGGCTGCGGTGGGCCGGGTCACGACAGGCGTGCAGCGCAAGGAAAGCGCGGACGATATCCTGCGCGCGGGCCAGTCCGGTGGCAGCGACATCGAAGTCGAAGCCCGGATCAAGGCCGCGGCCGTCGGTGGCAAGCCGATGTCGAAGAAAACGCGCGCCTTGCTCGAACCGCGCTTCGATGCCGATTTCTCCGGCGTCCGTATCCATGACGATGCGCAGGCGGCCAGGCTCGCGACCCGCATCGGTGCGCGGGCCTTCGCTTACAGCAACCACATCTTCTTCAACGAAGGGCAGTATCAGCCGGACACGATCGCCGGGCGCCACTTGCTCGCGCACGAACTGACGCACACGATCCAGCAGAAGGCCGCTGTCCAGCGCAAGGGTGCGGGCGGCGCGGCAGGTGCGCAGATCGGCGAGTCGACAGGGCCGCAAGCAAGCCGCCTCGGCGTCAGCGATGCGCTCGATTTCTTCGCCGAGGCTGCCTACAACATTCCCGGCTTCAGGATGTTCACCATCCTGCTCGGCGTGAATCCGATCAACATGCGCGATGTCGAGCGAACCGCCGCCAACATCCTGCGCGCGATCGTCGAATTCCTTCCCGGCGGGCGGCTGATTACCGCCGTGCTCGACATGTACAACGTGTTCGAGGACGTCGGCGCGTGGGTCGAGGAGCAGATGGACTCGCTCGGCATATCGGGAGCATCCATCAGGGCCTCGATCAACGAGTTCCTCGACAGCCTGAGCTGGAGCGACATCTTCGATCTTGACGGGGTCTGGGAACGCGCCAAGCGGATCTTCACCGACCCGATCGACGGCATTTTGACTTTCATCGGCTCGCTCTTCGACAAGATCCTCGAATTCGTCCAGAAAGCCGTCCTCGCGCCGATCTCCGCCCTGATCGAGCCGACCGAAGGCTACGGCCTGCTCAAGCAGATCCTCGGCTACGACCCGATCACCGGCGAAGAAGTCGAGCGCGACATCGGCGCGATCATCGGCGGCCTGCTCACCCTCGCAGGGCAGGAGGAGTTGTGGAACAATATCCAGGAAGCCAACGCGCTGGAGCGGATCGGCGAGTGGTTCTTCACCGCCATCGACAGCCTGATCGCACTGGTCGTTTCGATCCCCGACCGCTTCGTCGAAGCTTTCGAAACGATCGAAATCACCGAGTTCATGGACTTGCCGGGTGCCATCGCCAAGGTGCTCGGCGTGTTCGGCGGCATCGTGCTCGATTTCGGCGCGTGGATCCTCGACACCGTCTTCACCCTGCTGAAGATCATCGTTGAAGTCGTGGCACCGGCGGTCATCCCCTACCTTCAAAAAGCGGGCAAGGCGTTCGACACGATCATCAACGACCCGATCGGCTTCGTCGGCAATCTCGTTGCGGCAGCCAAGAAGGGCTTCCAGCTTTTCTTCCAGAATTTCATCCCGAACCTGCGCGGGGCGCTGATCCAGTGGCTGACCGGTGCGATGGCCGGGGCGAATATCCATATCCCGCAGGCCTTTACGCTGCAGGAAATCCTCAAGTTCGTCCTCTCGGTGCTGGGCCTCACGTGGGAGAACGTCCGGCCCAAGCTGGTGCGGGTGTTGGGCGAGACCGCCGTGACCGCGCTGGAGACCGGCTTCGAACTGGTCACCACCCTCGTCACCGAAGGTCCCGCCGCCGCATGGCAGCAGATCGTCGAGATGATCGGCAATTTGCGCGACATGGTGATCGAACAGATCATCAGCTTCGTCACCGACAAGGTGATCGAGCAGGCGGTGATCAAGCTGGTCAGCTTCCTCAACCCGGCCGGTGCGCTGATCCAGGCCATCATCGCGATCTACAACACGGTGATGTTCTTCGTCGAACGCCTGACCCAGATCGCGCAGGTCGCCGGCGCCTTCATCGACAGCATCGCCGACATCGCCGAAGGCAAGATCGACGGCGCCGCCGCCAAGGTCGAACAGACGATGGTCGGCCTCCTCTCGCTCGTCATCAGCTTCCTCGCACGCCTGGTGGGCCTGGGGAATGTCGCGAGGGCGGTGACCGACCTGATCGAGAAGCTGCGTCGACCCATCGATCAGGCGATCGACAGGCTGATCGACTGGATCGTGCGTCAGGCGCGGCGGTTTATGGGGGCGGTCAGAAGTGGTGTGGCACGGGTCGTCAGTTGGTGGCGTACCCGCAAGCCGCTGACATTGCCCAACGGGGATCGACACACGATATTTTTCGAAGGTAATGAGCGCGGCGCGAGATTGAAAATGGCGTCGGAAGAAAAACCGGTAGAAGATCATCTCACTGACGCACTAGCGGATGACGATCTGTCCAGCGCGGCAAAAGGCAGGGCCAGGATCGCTCTGAACTTCTTCACCCAGCATCTAGCGCCATTTTCCGGTACAACCTTACCAGACCCGATGCCGGCCGCACTTCAGGCCAAGCGAGACGCATTACCCGACAGGATAAATGATTTCGCCGAACTGATCAGAGGGATCCCTGATCAGTCCGACGATGCGATGCCGAACGCAGCATTCGGCTGGAATGGTCCAGACGAAGCCACAGCGGAACTCCTCTCAAACCGGGGAAGTAGAGGTGGGCGCGATGCACGCTCTGGCAACCCCGCTGGATGGCGTCTTTTGCAGCACAAAGGAGTTACAAATGACGGCGACCGCTGGGTGCGAATGCACATGATTTCCGCAGCCTATGGCGGCCAAGATGTCGATGGGAACCTTATTCCAGCTCCAACGGCAGTCAACACCGGATCAATTGTGAGAGGCTTCGAAACGAGCGTGGAAGAAACTCTTTATGGCAGTGAAACTGCCGGTAATGTTCGGAGGCGCAATAGCCTGTTCAACATCGCACAACGTCGAGCCGTTATCTGGCTCAAGACCAAATCTAATGGCTATCATCCTGCAGTTGCGGTTCCAGCAGCCATATCGGACGACGGCAGCTACTTCGCCACCTCGGTAACCTTTACCGGAGGACTTCATTACAAGAACGGAGCGAATTGGGACAAGGATCCCCGAGCCCTCATCTCGGCCACCGCTCCAATCAAGCGACCGACCTTCCCGCGCACTTATCGACCCAACCTAAACACGATCGGACGCAATACAATCACCGAACGAACCGGGATTTCCGATCGTTTCGCAATGGAAATCATTTCAGAGCGAGGCGGCACACCTGCGGCACGGCGACACGCCAACGTTGCGGATTTCGCGAGTCGGATGACAGCCTACCGGATAGCAAACGGGCAACCAATCTCAGGAGCGTTTAACGGAATGATTGCTGCCGTCGGCGCTGCTTATGGTGCAAAAAAGATCAAATGGAGAGGTTGAATGGTATTGGCCGCAGCTCAATTTCTCGACTCTGTCAAAGCTTTGAAGGGGTGCGAGTCTATCAAGTTCATCAAGAAGCCTCGTGAATCTGAGCTCAAAAACCTTGCGAATTCCTTCAATCAGGCAGCGGTCGAAAGCGTACTTGGAGGCATTGCCAATGGAGCGGACATCGATTTGATTGCTCCATTTCTTGGACTACCTGACAAACTTCAGATTATTTGGGAGCTGGATGGATCGTTCGGAGAGACCCAGATCATCTCACCATTGGCAGGTTGGTTCGCCCCCTTTCCGAGTGCATACTCAGATGTCTTGAAAGGCTTCGCCCCTATCGAGAATATCGGAATTCTCGATCAAACAACTGATCGCGTGCCAACCAGCTTCGTTATATTTGACAAAACTACCCCGACGAAACGGGGCTTGTGGCTCTTCGATACGAGGTCTGTTGAATCAATCGATCTAAATGGAGAAGATTATCTTAGATTGTCTAATCAAGGTTTCGGCTTTGATTCTTGGCAATTCCTGTTCAGCCAGCATCCGATCCTTCCAGACCGAAGAGAAGCCATTCAAAAGGCTCTAGACTCCCTCGCAGAGAATTTTCCCGATCGCGATTTTTCCGAATTTCAACACCGACTGAACGCCTTTCAATAATCCTTCGATTTGAAACGAAATCAGGCAAAAGCCTCTTTTACCCCACCACGAAATTCACCAACCGCCCGGGTACGAAGATCGTCCGCCGCAGGGTGCCGCTGCCCAGATACTCCGCCACTTTCGCATCCGCCTTGGCGATTTCGACGACCTGCTCCTCGCCTGCATCGGCGGGCACGGATACGGTCGCACGCAGCTTACCGTTGACCTGGATCGAGATCGTCAGCTCGTCCGCTACGAGGTATTGCTCGCCCGGATCGGGCCATGGCTGGCTGAACAGGCTGGCGCTCATGCCGAAGGCCTCGCGCCAGAGGTATTCGGCCATGTGCGGGGCGAATACTCCCAGCACCTTCATGAACTCGGCCATGACATGGCGCAGCAGCGGCTTTTCGGCATCGCTCGCACCGGCCACCAGCGGGCGCAGCTCGCCCACGAAGCTGTGCAGGCGGGCGATGGCGTTGTGGAAACCGCGGCGTTCCTCGAGATCCTCCGCCACTTCCTTCGCGATCTTCGCCAACTCGCGCATCGCAGCCTTTTCGGCGTCTGTTCCCGGCGCAGGCTCGCCCTCCAGCGCGGGCGCAGAGGCGATCTGGCCCGCCAGCGTCCAGATCTGGCTGAGGAAGCGCTGCTTGCCTTCAATCCCGCTGTCGTCCCAGTCGATATCGCGCCGCAGTGGCGTATCGGCGAGGATATAGAGCCGCAGTGCATCGGCGCCGTATTTGTCGACCGCTTCGGTCGGGATCACGACATTCCCCTTGGACTTGGACATCTTCTCGCCGCCGAGCTTGACCAGTCCGTTGTCGAGGAAGTTCTTCACCGGCTCCGACGTCGGGGTCATCCCGATCGCATGCAGGAAATGGCTGATGAAGCGGAAGTAGATGAGGTGTTGCGAGGCATGCTCCAGCCCGCCGACATAATAGTCGATCGGCATCCAGTCCTCGGCGCGGCTCTCGCGGAAGGCCTGCTCGCCGTTCTTCGCGTCGAGATAGCGCCAGGCATACCACGACGAGCACATGAAAGTGTCCATCGTGTCGGTTTCGCGGATCGCCGGATCGCTCGTGCCCGGAAAGGTCGTTTCGAGGAAGCCCGGCGCGCTCGCCATGGCCTTGCCTGAGCCCTGGCTGAAATCGACGTCTTTCGGCAGCATGACCGGCAGGTCGGGCGCCTTGGCCCAACCGTGTTCGTCCGAATGCACCATCGGGATCGGCGCACCCCAGAAGCGCTGGCGCGAGATCAGCCAGTCGCGCAGGCGGAAATTGACCTTGCGCGTGCCGAGGCCCTGCTCGACCAGGTGATCGATGATTGCGTGCTTGGCTTCATGCGTCGACATGCCGTCGAACTGGCCGGAATTCGTCATGAAGCCGGGGTCGGTATAAGCCTCGTCCAGATCGCCTTCCGGCGCATCCTTCGCGGGCAGGATCACCTGCCGGATCGGCAGGCCGTTGGTCCGGGCGAAATCGAAATCACGCGCGTCGTGTGCGGGCACGTTCATGATCGCGCCGGTGCCATAGCCGCCCAGTACGTATTCGCTGATGTAGATCGGCAAGTCTTCGCCGGTCAGCGGGTTGCGCGCCTTGGCGCCCAACGCAACGCCGGTCCGCTCCGCCGTTTCTCGCTCCAACTCGCTGCGGTTGGTGGCGAAGGCGATGTATTCCTCGACCTTCCCCTGCACCTCGGTCGCGGCGAGGTCCTTCACCAGCGGATGTTCGGGCGCGAGCGTGATCGAGGTCACGCCGAAAATCGTGTCGGCGCGGGTGGTGTAGCACCTGATCGTGTGACCGCCCTCGCCCAGCACGGGGAATTCGATCTCGACGCCTTCGCTGCGCCCGATCCAGCCGCGCTGGACCGCGATCGCTTCATCGGACCAATGCCCCTGCAACGTATCGAGCCCGTCCCACAGCGACTGCGCGAACCTGGTGATACGGACATACCATTGCGGCAGCTGCCGCCGCTCGACCGGCGCGCCGGAGCGCCAGCCCTTGCCGTCGATCACCTGTTCGTTGGCGAGCACGGTCTGGTCGACGGGGTCCCAGTTGACCCAGCCATTGGCGCGATAGACCAGATCGTGGTCGTAGAGCGTCTGAAACAGCCACTGCGTCCACTTGTAGAACTCGGGCGAGGCGGAATTGATTTCCTGGTCGAGGTCGAACGACAGGCCGAGCCGCGAGAACTGCTCGTCTTTCATCGTCGCGATATTGCGCTGCGTCCACTCGGCGGGATCGGCATTGTTCTGGATCGCGGCATTCTCTGCCGGAAGTCCGAACGCATCCCAGCCCAGCGGGTGCAATGTCTCGAACCCGCGAAAGCGCGAGAGCCGCGCGACAGCGTCCGAAATCGCATAGACCCGCACGTGACCCATATGGGCATTGCCCGAGGGGTAAGGGAACATGCCGAGCACGTAGCGCTTGGGCTTGTCGCTATCGAGATCGCATGCGTCGACATTTTCCGCCGCCCACACGTCGCGGGCATAGGCCTCGATGGCGTCGAAATTCTCGCGGAAGGGCTGGTCCAGCAAGGTGCCGCTGGATTGGGTCTCTGGCGTTTCGGACATGAGGCGATCTGGTCTGCTGGGATGAACGACAAAGGCGGCCCTGCAAGAGAAGCCGCCCGCACGCGACACGCACTAATCCCAAGCGACCGGCGGAGCAACAGCGTAAGATGCAGGAATGGATGGCGGAGCGGGTGGGATTGTCCTGCGCTTCGCTCCGGACGTCTTCGCTACGCTACGACTCCGAACCCCGGGGCTACTTTCCGCTCCCGCGAACGCCAAAAGAGTCCGCCCGTTAGGATGGGCTATTGTGGCGGAGCGGGTGGGATTCGAACCCACGATACGGGGTTACCGTATACACACTTTCCAGGCGTGCGCCTTCGACCACTCGGCCACCGCTCCGTATGAACGCGCGCCTCTAGCCTTGGGTGCTTGCTGTTGCAAGCGGCTGTGCGTACCCCCTCGCCATGACCCGCACTTTTGGCACGGCCATAACGCTCGAAGAGATGGAAGCGCTCGGGATAGCGGCGCTCGACAAGCTGCCCGCCGAGTTCCGCGCGCAGATGGGCGATGTCGTATTCCAGGTGCAGGATTTCGCCGACGAGGAGACGTTGCGCGACCTCGGAATGGAGGATCCGTTCGAACTCACAGGCCTGTACGAGGGACACGCGCTGACCGAGCGCAGCATCGAAATGTCCGGCGCGCTGCCAACGCGCATCCGCCTGTTCCGCCGCCCGATCCTCGACGAATGGGCCGAGCGAGGGAACGAGACACTGGAACATCTCGTGGCGCATGTCGTGATCCACGAGGTCGGCCACTATTTCGGGCTCAGCGACGAGGACATGCACGCGCTGGAGGATATGGCGGGCTAGCCGCTTGAAATCGCCCGGCGCGATGGCACTATTCATGTCATGAGAAATGTCCTTGCTCTCGCTTGCAGCTTCGCGCTCGCCCTGCCCCTTGCCGCTCAGGATGAGCCTCCGCGCTCAAGCAGCGAAGGGGAAGCGCAACAAGAAACGCCCGCGCCGAGCCCGGGCCAGATCGTCGATGCCTCGTCGCAGGATGAGTGGGTGGTCATCGATCCAGAGGATTTGCTGGTGATGACGCTCGCGCCCCCGGATCGGGGTCCGGGGCAGGCTTCCGCCGAGGGCAATACGCGCGAAGTGGTGATCCAGTTGATGCCCGCGCCGTTCAGTCAAGGCTGGGTCAGCAACATTCGCACCCTCGCCCGCGCCGGGTGGTATGACGGGATCAGCGTCAACCGGGTGCAGGACAATTACGTCGTCCAGTGGGGCGATCCGAATTACGATAATCCCGAGGCGGAAGGGGAGGCAAAGCCGCTGCCGGAGGGGCTGAAGGTGATGGGGGAGGAAGAATACAGCGCAAACGGACGCATACTTTCTCAGCTGACCGTCTCCAACCTCGTCGCTAAGGAAAGACTCGAACCCGGAGCAGACTGGATCGCGCCGGATGTATCGGAAGTCGGCGATGAATATTCCGACCTGGTCGGCTTCCAGCGCGGATGGCCGGTAGCGTCGGGCTTAAGCAATAACAGCGCGCAGACATGGCCTATCCACTGCTATGGCATGGTCGGTGTCGGGCGCGGCTATTCACCTGACACTGGGTCGGGCGCGGAGCTCTACACCGTCATCGGTCATGCACCGCGGCACCTCGATCGCAATATCGCGCTCGTAGGGCGCATCATCGCCGGGATGGAGCATCTCTCCTCGCTCCCACGCGGCAAGGGCGCGCTGGGGTTCTACGCCGCCGACGAGATCGACAAGCGCACGCCGATCGTCTCGATCCGCGTCGCCAGCGCCCTGCCGGACGCGCAAGTCCCGCGCTTCGAATATCTCTCCACCGAGAGCGAGAGCTTCGCCAAATATGCCGAAGCCCGCGCCAACCGCCGCGATCCGTTCTTTATCCAGCCCGCTGGCGGCGCGGATATCTGCAATATCCCGGTGCCGATCCGGCCAGTTGCAGCAACCGAGTGACAGACACGCTTGCCCTCACCGCTCCGCTAACCCGCTGGCAGGGCGACCGGGGGACTTATCATCTCGTCGTGATCGAAGGCGACCATGCCGAAGCCATCGCCATGCATGCGCGGCTGCAGAAGCTCGAATACGGCACAAGGCGCGGCTTCGGCTCGGTCAAGGTGATGGCGCGCATCGGCGACACGCGCTGGAAGAGCTCGGTGTTTCCGCAGGACAAGCAATCGGAATGGATTCTGCTCGTCAGCAAGAAAGTGATGCGGGCTGAAGATCTTGCCGAGGGCGACCCTGTCACGCTCGAACTGGAGTTGCTCTAACCCCGCTCCGCATGCGCCACAGCGTCGCTTGCCCTGAGCGCACTCAGCATCCGGGTGAGATGCGCCAGGTCCTGCACCTCAAGGTCGATCTCGTAGCTTGTAAAAGGATGGTCGAGCGCAGTCTGCTGCAGACTCATCACATTGACGTGGTTCTTGGCGAAGATGCCGGCCATTTCCGCCAGCGTGCCGGGGCGATCGTAGAGCGTCACCCGCAAGCGCCCCACCGCACCGTGGCTGCGCTTGCCCCATTGCAGGTCGATCCAGTCGCTGTCGATGCCGCTGGCGAGCGTCAGGCAGTCGATCGTGTGGACCTCTACGCCCTCGCCCGTCTTGCGGGTGCCGACGATGCGGTCCCCCGGGACCGGGTGGCAACACTCGGCGAGCTTGAAGCCTACGCCGGGGGTCAGGCCGCGGATGGAGATCGCCTTGTCCCGTTTCGACCAGTCCGGCGCTTCGTCTTCGAAGTCGGCGGTGCAGCCGGGCACCAGCGCTTCCATCACGTCGCGATCCTCCACCTCCGCCGCGCCGATGGCGTACATCAGCTCTTCCGCATCGTGCATTTCCAGGCGTTTGACCGCTTCGCGAATGGCCTTCTTGCCGATCTTCGCGGGCACGCGGTCGGCAATTTCGTCGAACAGCTTGCCGCCCAGCTCGGCCACTTCGGCGCGTTCCTTGAGCCGCACGGCGCGGCGGATCGCGGCCCGCGCCTTGCCGGTCACGACGAAGCCCAGCCAGCTCATCTGCGGCTCGGCCTCGCTGCCCTTGATGATCTCCACCACGTCGCCATTGTTGAGCACCGTGCGTAGCGGCATGTGCCGCCCGTTGATCTTCGCACCGACTGTCTGGGCGCCCAGGTCCGTATGGACCGCAAAGGCGAAATCGACCGGCGTTGCGCCCTTGGGCAGTTGGAACAGCGCGCCTTTGGGCGTGAAGGCGAAGATACGATCCTGGTAGATCGCCATACGCGTGTGTTCGAGCAGCTCCTCGGCGTCGTGGCTGGCATCGACGATCTCGATCAGGTCGCGCAGCCAGCCGACCGAGCCGTCGGGCGTGTCGTTCTGCTTGTAGGCCCAGTGCGCCGCTAGGCCGAACTCATTGCGATGATGCATGTCACGGGTACGGATCTGTACCTCGACCCGCATCGAATTGTCGAAGATCAATGAAGTATGCAGGCTGCGATAGCCGTTGCTCTTGGGCGTCGAGATATAGTCTTTGAACCGGCCGGGAATGAACTGCCACGTCGTGTGCAGCATACCCATCGCGCGGTAGCAATCGCCGATGCTTTCGGTGATGATGCGGAAGGCGAAGATATCGGTCACCTGCTCGAAGCTCACGTGGCGCTCGGCCATCTTGCGCCAGATCGAATAGGGATGCTTTTCGCGGCCGGAGACTTCGACCTGCAGCCCCGCCTCGGCCAGCGCCTGCTTGATCTGCAACGCAATCGCATCGACCTGTCCGCCATCCTGCTTGCGGATTTGCTCGAGCCGGCCGGTGATGGTCTGGAATGCATCCGGCTCGAGCTGTTCGAAAGCGAGTGCCTGCATTTCGCGCATATATTCGTACATGCCGATCCGCTCGGCCAGCGGGGCATAGATATCCATCGTTTCGCGCGCGATCCGCTGGCGTTTTTCCGGATTCTTGATGAAATGAAGGGTGCGCATATTGTGCAGCCGGTCGCCCAGTTTCACCAGCAGCACGCGGATGTCTTCGCTCATCGCCAGCAGGAACTTGCGCAGGTTCTCCGCCGCTCGCTCGTTCTCCGGCATCTGCTCGATCTTGGAAAGCTTGGTCACCCCGTCGACAAGCCGCGCGACATCCTTGCCGAAATTGGCTTCGATATCCTCGATCGTCGCGAGCGTATCTTCCACGGTGTCGTGGAGCAGTGCGGTGATGATCGAATCCTGGTCCAGCTTGAGGTCCGTCATCAAGCCGGCAACTTCGACCGGGTGGCTGAAATAGGGATCACCGCTGGCGCGCTTCTGGCTGCCATGCTTCTGGACGGTATAGACATAGGCACGGTTGAGCAGCGCCTCGTCGGCATCAGGGTCGTATTCCTTGACCCGCTCGATCAATTCATATTGGCGCAGCATCTTCCCGCCTTCGAATGTGGCTCAATCGCGCGATATTGCAACGCAAAACGGCTTTTTGGTCCTATCGAAAGCAGATTGTGGCGCTATCGTCGCAGTGTTTCGCTTGTACGATGGGAGGGGGATCCATGCGGAATTGGGTTTTGGGAACGCTCGGCGCGGCGTCGCTGGCGCTGGGCGGTTGCAGCATCAACCAGAAGGCGCCGGTCACTGCCGAAGCGGAGATGTGCAATTTTGTGAAGCACTCGCTGGCAGTGGCAATACCCGATTCCAGCGCACCGGACGCGCAATTGTCCGAGTTTGCAGCGGAGATCGAGAAAACGCTGTCGAGCTATGACGAAACCAACCTTCAGCTCGAAGAAGAAAGCCCCCCTGAGACAGGTTCCGATGGGGAGGAAATCATCCTGCCCGGCGGCGTCCTCCCGCCCTTTCCGAAGCCTGCGCCGCGCGAATACACGCCTGCCAAGATGCTGTTCCTCTCCGGAGGCAGCGAACATGGTGCCTATGGCGCGGGCATCCTCAAAGGTTGGGGCGGCGACGGACGCATGCCAGAATTCCAGGTCGTGACCGGAATCAGCACCGGTTCGATCCTCTCCAGCTTTGCGTTCGTGGGCAAGGGCGATTTCGCCGCGGACGGCTATACGATCGACAGCGAGAAACAGCTGCTCAACGTCTACAGCGCGCCCAAGGACGGCAAGCCGGACATGGGCAATTTCCTCGACCTGCTGAAAAAGGGCGCTTTCGCGGACCTCATTCCGCTGCGCAACCGCGTCGAGGGTTTCCTGACGAAAGACTATACCGCCACCGATTGGGATGGCAGCGCCTACACTACCACGGTACTGCACGAGGTGGCTCGGCGACACATGGCCGGCAAGCGGCTGTTCGTCGGCGCGGTCGATGTCGACACCGGAATAGGCACAGCCTTCGACATGGGCGACATGGCGACCCGCTACGACACCGCCAGGATGCAGAGCAATACGGCAAAGGCGGAGAAATGGCTCGGCTGCTATGTCGAAGCGATCATCGCCTCATCCTCCACCCCGATGGCGGCGCCGCCGGTCTTCGTCGACAACACGATGTACATCGACGGCGGCGCGCGCTTCGGCCTGTTCGGCAACACCGTGATCCGCGCCGTCGGTGTCCACCACGAGAAGTACAAGGACCGGCATGAGAGCCATCCGGACCCGCATGTCTATGCGGTGATCGACGGGACGTTGCAGCTGCCCACGCCGGCCTGCCCCAAGGCCGATCCGGCAGAATGCAGCGGCGATCCGCCCGAATGGACCAGCAAGGGCGGCCACAAGGACTGGAACATCTTCAACCTGGCAATGCGCAGCGAGCGCATTCTGGTAAATCAGGTCTATCGCTTCAGTGCGGAATCGGTCGAGCAGGAGGCCTGCAACGGGCACGGCTGCTTCAATTTCCTGCGCATGGAGCCCGACCTCGCCGAATTCGGCATCGCGCTGCCTGCTCCGCTCAATGCGGGCCACACCGGCAAGCTGACCTGCGCCGAGTGGACTAGGGTGGACATCGAAACCGACAATCCGATCCAGTTTCACAAGCGCTACATGCGGTGCCTGATCAAATACGGTGAGAAGAAAGTGAAAGAGGCGGACTGGAAGAGCTGACGGCCAACCGTAGGCGCAGCGATTGAGTGCTTCAGCGGGCGCGCACAACCAGGTTTCCACCGTCGAGTGACACAGCGTAAAGAGCCAGCGCACCACAGCGGGACTGCGCTTCCTCGCCGGTTGCCAAGTCGAAGCGATAGCCGTGCCATGGACAGGTTATTCTTCCCTGCGCATCCACCTCTGCCTCATCCAGCGGACCGAGGGCATGGGGGCAACGCGCGGCGTGGGCGACCCAGCGACGCTCAATGTGCCGGACGAGGATCCGGGCGCCATCAATGCTCGCTTCGTGAACCCGGTCTCGGTCGAGATCGACCTCAGGCCCGAGGTCGACCTGCATCGGTCCCTCATCTTTTACCGCAGCCTTGCGCTCGTCAAGCGCCTGCTGCCGGCCCAGCATGAGCGCTTCGTCCTCGTCATAAAGCATCGCATATTGCGCTTGCAGGTAACCGAGGATCATCGCGCCTTGCTCGGGCGAAGCCGGTTGCTGCGGCGCGTAGAAACGCACGTCGACAGTGATGCCGCCTTCGTCGCGTGCGCTCGCCTGCGTATGGATCTGCGTGCCCTGCCCCGGCCCCTCGACCACGGTCGTCGCCCAGTAGTGCCGCGGTTCGTCGACCAGCAATTCGATCAATTGCTCGCCGCCACCATTGGGAAGCGCAGTCTTGCATCGCCAGCCCCAGGTACCGCTCTCGACCAATGCAATGTCGGCAAAGGACGAGGGATGGACGAAGGGCAGGTGCTCCCAATCGTGAGCATTCTCCATCATGCGCCGCAGGTTGACCGGAAGGGGCCGGAGATAATTGCCGAGATAGTGCAGAGCCTGCACGCTCTCATGGTCAACCTGGTTCGCGCGCCCGTCAAAAGCCGCCCGATCGCCTAACGAAATCTCTATCGCAGTCACACCCACACTGCCTCGGGCGGCAGGCTCATCAGGATCGCGTCAATATTGCCGCCGGTCTTGAGACCGAACAGCGTGCCGCGATCATAGACGAGGTTGAATTCGGCATAGCGGCCGCGCCATTCAAGCTGGGTCTGCTTGTCTTCCGGCGTGAAATCGCTTTCCATGCGCCGGCGGACGAGTTGCGGGAAGATATCGAGGAAGGCCTTGCCGACGTCCTGCGTGAAGGCGAAATTGCGCTCGAACGCGGCTGCATCGTCGCATTCGAGATGATCGTAAAATATCCCGCCGACCCCGCGGTGGACGCCGCGGTGGGGAATGAAGAAATAATCGTCCGCCCATTTCCTGAAGCGCTCGTAATAGGTCGGGTTGTGTGCCGCGCAGGCCGCGCGGAAGCGGGCGTGAAATTCCGCCGTGTCCTGCTCGTAGGGGATCGGGGGGTTGAGGTCCGCGCCGCCGCCGAACCAAGCCGCCTGCGTTGTCAGGAAGCGCGTGTTCATATGCACTGCTGGCACATGCGGATTGGCCATGTGCGCGACGAGGCTAATGCCGGTCGCCGTAAAGCCCGGATGCTCGACGCTCGCGCCGTTGATCGTCGCTGCGAATTCGGGCGCGAAGCTGCCGCGCACGGTCGAAACGTTGACCCCGACCTTCTCGAACACTTTGCCTTTCATCAGGCCCTGCACCCCGCCGCCGGGGTCGTCATTGCCCGCTTCCTCGCGGTCCCACGGCGTGTACTGGAATGCGGCGTCGGACCCGGCCTCACGCTCGATAGCCTCGAATTCGGCGCAGATCTGGTCGCGCAGGCTTTCGAACCACGCGCGCGCCTGTTCGGTCTGTGATGTCCAATCGGTCATACCACCCCCTTGCCAAACCGCATGAGTCGCGGCAAGTGAGGCGAATGGTTCCCGTTTCGTTCGCCGGTCAGGAAATGTTCCTGACACCCTCCAACGCGCTTTACTGGCCCGCCGAGAAGGCGTTGCTGGTGGCCGACCTGCATCTGGAGAAAGCGAGCTTCTACGCGCGGCACGGACAGATGCTGCCGCCTTACGACAGCCGCGAAACACTGGAGCGGGTGGCGAACGCGATCCGGATGACGGGCGCACGGCGAGTGATAACCCTGGGCGACAATTTCCACGATGTCGAAGGCACAGCCAGTCTCGAGCCTTATGCCGCAGGGATGCTGGAGGCTCTTACCCGCTCGATCGACTGGCTGTGGATCACCGGCAACCACGACGAGACCATGCACCGCACCTATGGCGGCGACTTGGCGGAAGAGCTCGAAATAGGCGGTATCGTTCTACGTCACATGGCCAAGCGCGGCGAGACCCGACCCGAGCTCTCCGGCCACTATCATCCCAAGCTGCGCCTGACCGTGCACCGGCGCCGTATCAGCCGCCCCTGCGCGGTGCGGGCCCAAAGCGACGGGACGGATCGCATGATCCTGCCCGCGTTCGGGACGCTCACGGGCGGGATGGACGCGGGCGATCCAGCGATCCTCAAGGCGCTGCAACCAGCAAGCGCAATCGACGCGCTGGTGCCGGTGCGAACGAGGCTCTCCACCTTCCCGCTCTGGCGCTGCGAAGCCACACGCGTCGCATAAATCGGGGCGAATGCCGCTTCCCCTTTGCGAATCCCTCGCGCGCGCCCTACATAGCGCGCAGTTCACTCGGCAATTTCAGGAGAAAGCCCCATAGCCCGTCCACCACGTCGTTCCATGCAGCCGCCGGTCAAGAGCGGTCCGCGATACGACAATTTCATCCAGTCGCCCAAGGTCCGTGTCATCGATGATGAAGGCGAAAACCTTGGTGTAATGTTCACAAAAGAAGCCATGGAACAGGCCCAGGAAAAGGGGCTGAATTTGGTTGAGGTCTCGCCGAACGCAGATCCGCCCGTGGCGAAGTTCCTCGATGTCGGAAAATATCGCTACGAGGCGCAGAAGAAAGCGAACCTCGCGCGCAAGACGCAGAAGACCCAGGACATCAAAGAGGTCAAAATGCGTCCCAACATCGACACGCACGATTACGACGTGAAGATGCGCAACGTGAACAAGTTCATCGAGAACGGCGACAAGGTGAAGGTGACGCTGCGTTTCCGGGGCCGCGAAATGGCACACCAGAACCTCGGCATGGACCTGCTCAACCGGGTCCGCGACGATGTCGAGGAGATCGCCAAGGTAGAAGCTTTCCCGCGTCTCGAAGGTCGGCAGATGCTGATGGTGCTGGCGCCCAAGTAAGGCGTCGGCAACCAAGCTCTTCGCTCTATTCTATCTCGAACCTTTCGACCGTGAACCGCGCGGGGCCGGTGGCATAGACCCCGTGGCCCCGCAGCGTGTTGGACCCGAAAACGAAGCCGACGCGGGCTGCTTCTTCCTTGGCGCGTTCGAAACTGGCGGGTTGCTCCCATGTGCGGGCACCCATCATCGATATCCACTCTTCGTCGAGGTCGATCGCGACCGTGTGCCTGCCCGGAGCCAGAAACGACAAGCGGTTGCCCGGCGCGTACCAGCGATAATGCGGCGTGCGCTTGTTCCAGCGATCGCCGGCTCGCTGGAAATAGAGTGACAGTGCTGCCGGCTCGTGAGGGCGTTCCTGCGACACGAAGCGGACGTTGCGGTCCGCATCGATCCGGTACGTAAGAATGATGCGGCGCGCGCCGGCCAGCGAACGAATTGGCACGGTCACGTAGTGGACATGGCCGGCATCCTTGGTGGAATGGGGAAAATCGAATGACGGGCCGCGGGGCGTCTCAAGCATCGTACGCGGCATATTGACCGAATAGTTGCGGCCCTTGATGACCGGGCCGATATCCCACTCATCCGCCGCCGGTCCGACCCCGGCAAAAACGGGAACGGCAATACAGGCGGCGATTGCGGCACTCACGGCTATCACGAACTTCTTCATGGTTTTACGACTAGGCAAATCGTGATTTCGAAGCGCTGAATGAACGCGCATGGAGTTGTTCAATTACCCGCAAATTCCCTCGCGTTTCCTATTCGCTCGCTGCTTTGCTAACATGCTGTCATCATTCTGTATTGCTCGGCTGTGACGCAACAGCGTGCCGTGACGGAGATGGCTCGATGAAATCCGCACTGAGACTGATCGCGATCAGCTTTTGCGCGTCCCTCGCTGCCGCCCTCTCTACCCCGCTTTCAGCGGATACCGCCGCCGTCGACACAGGCACGACTGCGCAATCCTCCAAAGCAGCATCGCCGCGAATCGACTATTCCTATTGGGACCAGGCGCTCAAGCATTTCGTCTACGAGATGGGACGTTCGGATCGCACGTCCGCCCGCACGGTGCAGCCCATCACCGGGACGCTGCTCGTCTACGGACACGAATCGCGGCTGCGACTCGAGGGCAATCGCGTTGCGTTCTCTTTTCTGGAGCCCGAGCAAATTGCCGCGATCAGCGCCTATCGGCGCGATCTCGAGCAAGTGGCAGCCTAGGTCGACATAGCCTCCCTGCCCCGCAATCGGCAGCTCGCCTACTGGTTCAACCTGCATAATGTGGCCGTGATCGAACAGATCGCGCAGGCCTATCCGGTCAAGCAGCCTTCTCGCATTACTATCGGCCCCGATGCGGTGCCGATGGACCAAGCCAAGTTCATCACCGTCGGCGGACGCAAGCTCAGCCCGCGCGACATCCGGACTCAGATCGTCTATCCGAACTGGCAGGACCCTCGTGTGATCTACGGCTTCTTCCGCGGCGAGATCGGCGGACCCTCAATCCTGAACGAAGCCTTCGCCGCCGACAATATCAACGCGCTTCTCGACGAAGCGGCGTACGATTTCGTCAATTCCCTGCGCGGCGCGGAGAAGCGCGGGCAGATACTGCATGTCTCGACGCTTTACGCGGAGGCGGGTACCACTCTGTTTCCCAACTTCCAGAACGATTTGCGCGCGCATTTGCTTGCCTACAGCACCGAGCGCGTGCGCCGCGAAATCGAGGGCACCCGATCGATCCAGCCGAGCATCTGGGAAGCGGATATTTCCGACCTCGCGGGGGCGGAGAAAGATCCCGAACTGAGCTACGTCGCCTTCAATCTCGATCCCCGCGACTGGGGTTTCAATCACCTCGATGCGCCGCTCGATATTCCCGGCGTCCCGCGCAATGTCGCGCGGCTGGTTCAGGAACGGAACGACAAGTTCCAGCGCATGATCCGCAAGGGCGATTTCCAGGGCCGCGTGATCGTGCTGCCCCAGGATTACGACCCAGGGGCGGAGATACAATAGCGCTCGCAGGACCTATTTGACCCGATCTGCGTGCCGTTTATCGATCGAAATTGTGCAACGGTAGAGCCGCCCTGTCGCCTTGCATCCCTCTCGATCATTGAATTTTTTCTATTTTCTCTTCATCCAAATTCCTCACTTCCCGTCTGTCGCCGTCGCACCCACCGAAAGGCCACGAGCATATGTCCCCCGCCCCCCGTTTCGCCCTTGGCTTTGCGCTGGCGCTTTCCGTAAGCGCACCGGCGCTGGCTCAATCCGATGGCGGAAGCGCATCGGCGACCGTCTCCACGGCCGAATTCGCGCGTTTCACCCCCGGTGCGCAAGCGGTCGACACTCGGCTCGACTATTCGATCTGGAACGAAGCGCTCGACTACATGGTCTTTCGCATGCGCAGCTCGGCGCGCGATGTTCCGCCGCCCATCCGCAGCACGCTTGGCACGCGCATGACCTATGGTCACGATTCGCTTTACCGGCTCGAAGGCAACCGAATTCTGTTCTCCTTCCTCGAGGATGAGATCAAGCAATCGCTGGTGACCTATCGCGAAGAGCTGGCGGAGCTTGCCGGCACGATCGATATCGCCGGCCTGCCCCGCAACGAACAACTCGCTTACTGGATCAACCTGCACAACGCGGCGGTGATTTCGAAGATCGCCGAGGAATATCCGGTGAAGGCCCCTGCGCGCATGAAGGTCGGACCGGAGGAGCTCCCGCTCGACGAGGCCAAGTTCATCACCGTCGCCGGCGTGGCCATGAGCCCGAAGGATATCCGTACCAAGATCGTCTATCCCAACTGGAAAGACCCGCGCGTCATCTACGGCTTTTTTCGCGGCGAGATCGGAGGGCCGTCGATCAATGACGAGGCCTTCACCGGCGCCAATGTCGGTCGGTTGCTTGACGAAAACGCGCGCGAATTCGTGAACAGCCTGCGCGGCGTAGAAAAGCGCGGCAACACGATGCATGTGTCGAAGATTTTCGAAGAAGCGCGACCGTACTTCTTCAACGATTGGGTGGGCGGCCTGCGGGCGCATGTGGGCAAATATGCGCGCGAGGATGTGACCGACATATTGCTCAAGACCGCAAGCGTCGAAGCAGATCTCTACGAGGAAGACATCAGCGACATGGCCAAGGGCGAGCGTCAACCGATCTACGCCGCGGGACAGGGCGTGGGGCGTGTGCCTCCCAATGTCGCCCGGCTGATCGGCGAATATCGCCAGAAGGTCCAGAAGCTCATCAAGCGCAAGGAATTGCAGCCAAAGGTGACCGTGATCGACATGAACAGCCCGACCGAAGAAGGCTACGTCGTCGAGTAATCACCCGGGCCGCTTGCCCTCTCTCCTGCCTACGGTAAGGCAGGGCGGAGGGGGGAATGCATGACTGCACAACGGATCGGATTTGTCATCGGCCTCGTCGGGCTGCTGACCGGCACCTTTGCGCCGACGCCGGAAGGCATGAGCCGCGAAGCATTCATCGTCGCCGGGCTGGTCGTGCTGATGGCGAGCTGGTGGATGACGGAGGCGCTGCCGCTGACCGCGACCGCGCTGATGCCGTTCCTGGTCCTGCCTTTTGCCGGTGTCTCGAATGCGCGCGACACGGCGGCGACCTATTATTCCCCGATCCTGTTCCTGCTGCTCGGCGGCGCCTTCATTGCGCTCGCCATCGAGCGAACCGGGCTGCACAAGCGCCTGAGCCTGGCAATCCTGCGCACGGTCGGTTCGAGCGGTGGACAGGCGCGGCTGCTCCTCGCCTTCATGATCAGCGCGGCACTGCTCTCGATGCTGATCTCGAACACTTCGACCAGCCTGATCATGATGCCGATGGCGCTGGCCGTGCTAGCTGGCGGAGGCATCGCCGCCGACGAGCGTGAGGGGCTGGCAGGTGCCCTGCCCATGGGGATCGCATTTGCTGCCAGTATCGGCGGGCTCGGCACGCTGGTCGGCTCGCCCACGAATGCCATTGCCGTCGGCCTGCTCGACCAGACGATCGGCGTGCAGATCACCTTTGCCGAGTGGACGCTCTACGGTCTTCCCGTGGTCATATGCGGCGTACCGATAGCCGCACTCATCATCTCGCGGTTCCAACAGGTTGCAGCGCATCCTTTCGATGTCGCAGGTGCCCGCGACGCCATCCGTGTGGGCGCCCAATGGTCGACTGCCGAACGACGGCTGGTGCCGGTCGTGGCGCTGACATTCCTGCTGTGGATGACGCGCCCGCTGCTCGCCGATTATCTTCCCGCAGGATCGCTGACCGACGGCACCATCGCCATCGCTGCCAGCCTCGCGCTATTCCTGCTGCCCGATGGCACAGGCCGCCCGCTGCTCGTCTGGAAGGAAGCCGACCGCGCACCGTGGGGCGTCATCATGATGTTCGGCGGTGGACTGGCGCTGGCTGCGGGCATGAGCGCGAGCGGGCTCGCCGAATGGCTCGGCAACGCGCTTCTTCCCCTTGGCGCAGTGCCCTTGTTCATAGTCGCGCTCGCCATCGTCGCCATGATGGTGCTGGTGACCGAATTCGCCAGCAACGTGGCTACCGCCAGCGCGATCATCCCCGTCGTCGCCAGCCTGATCGCCGTACTCGGCGCGGACCCGATCCTGCTCGCCATGCCCGCCGCGCTGGCCGCCAGCTGGGGTTTCATGCTGCCCGCTGGCACCGGGCCCAACGCGATCGCCTGGTCGACCGGCCACATCCGCATCGGCAACATGGTCAAGGCCGGACTGGTGCTGGACCTGATCGGCATCTTGCTCATCGTGCTGCTCGTGTGGGGCATGGCGAGCCTGTTCTAGAAAAAAAATTCTCTGCCCGCTGCATCCGATCGCACCGCGCGCGGGTAGCTGTTCCCCGGTACACATGAACCGGGGAGATAATGATGAAAAAACAAGCACTCTTGCTGGCGGGGGGCCTGTGCGTCGCTGCGGCGGCCGCGGTAGCACTGCTACCGGGCCAATCGCTTCGCACGGCCGATCACCTCGACCCTCCGGGACGCACCAGCCCCGATGCCGACAGCACCCCCGACCGCGCGGCCGACATTGCCGATATTCTGGCATGGGCGGAAGGCGGCAATCTCAACGTCATCGTAACCTTCGCAGGTCCGGCCGATCCCGATGCGCCGGCCACCTATGACCGCGATGTCCTCTACAAGGTCAACATCTCGACCGACGGCAACCCGCTGAATACCGAGAACGTCGTTCGCGTCCGCTTCGGCCAGGACGGACCCAATGAATTCGGCGTGCAGGCGACCGGGGTACCCGGTGCCAACACCTTGTCCGGACCGGTCAACACCGATCTCACGCGCAACGGGGCCACATTGCGCGCCGGCTTGTTCGACGATCCGTTCTTCTTCGACCTCCAAGGATTTATGGAGACGCTGCAGACCGGAGACCTCTCGATCCGCAACGACCGCGATTTCTTCGCCGGGCAGAATGACACCGCATTCGTCCTGCAGATCCCGCTCGATACGCTCAATGCGACCGGCAAGATTACCGTCTGGTCGGAAACGCTGCGCTTTGGAGGGAACATCTGATGGCTAATCGCACACCCATGAAAAGCATGATCGCAAGAGCCGTTGCTACCCTCGCTGTCGCCGTATCGCTCTCGGCATGCGGAAGCGATGAGACGGTAACAGTGGCACCGCCTATCGATACACCTGCACCGGCACCCACTCCGACCACCGGCACGCTCGACGTCGGAAAATGCCTGGCCCAAGTGGTTTTTCCTGATGGCACGACTGTACAGAATCTGGTTATACCGGACGTGCTGACAATCAATCCGAGCCTGCCGGCTGGCTTCCCCAATGGTCGCAAGCCGGCGGATCCCGTGATCGACATCACGCTGGCTGCCATCCTGCTCGATATCGATGCCGACGGCCAGAGCGCGGCGACCTTCGCCGGAATTCCGCTCAACCCACCTGCCAACGATGTCGCCTTCCCGAGCGGATTCCCGTTCCTGGCTCCGCCGCAGGGCAATCCACGGATTTCGGCGACGAGCGGCACGACCTTCAACTTCCGCACCGCGCCCGATACCGCCTACGAGCGTGTTGATCGCATGGGGTTCCCGGCGCTTTCGACCGCATTGGTCCCGAGCGCGCTGAAGATCCCGTATAATGACGCCTCGCCAGTCAATGATGCGAATGGTGAATTCGCGGGTCCGATCGTCGAGACGCTGACCGCGATCACCATGGCGTTACAGGATGATCTCAACCGTGCCGAGCTCAATCTCTGCGCTGATTGACGATCTCGAGTTGGGGGCAGGAGCCGCCCCATTCCTCCCCGGGGCGGCTCCGAACCCGCAAAGAGCAGGAACGCGAAATGAAACGTATTGCCGTCGCACTGGCTGTTGCGACCGTCGCCGTTATCGGAGTCGGATATGCGATCGAGGATCCGGTGCCGGAAGCGCGAGCTGCAGCGATGTCTCCCGCATTCGGGCCTGCCTCATTCGATGAAGCATTGCAGGCAACGGCGCGGCGAGTCGAAGAGAAAAGGCGGCTGCATAATGTCATGCCGGGTGAATGGTTGCGCACCGAGACCCTCGCGCTCGCGCTCATTGCGCGCCATCGACTTTCCGGCAATCCGGACGATCTCGCCGAAGCAGGCCGATTGCTTCGTAACAGTTTTTCCGGCCTCGAAGATCCTGCAGGTCCCAGCTTGACGCTCGCTCAACACGCCCTGATCGGGCACGATCTGCCAGCTGCGACTGAAGCGCTTGCGAAATTCGGACGGACTGCAGTGAAGCTTCCCCATGAACGTTCGACTGCGCTTGCTCTTACCGGCGATATCGCTTTCCAGCGTGGCGATCTCGCGGAGGCAGAACGTGCCTATGACGAAGCGGCCCGCCTGACACCTGGCTTCGCCACCGCGGCACGGCGCGCGAACCTGCAATTGTGGCGCGGCGAACCGGCGTCGGCTCTCGCAATTGCCGAACAGGGCATGCTCGAAAGCAGGATGCCGCCGCAGGATCATGCCCGAGCGGCGCTCCTTTTTGCGAATTTTGCGTATGCCGCAGGCGATCTCGACCTCGCAGGTCGTTGGGTCGAACGCGCAGGTGAAGTCTTTGCGGGTTACTGGCTGACAGAAGCCTATGCCGCCCAGCACAGGGCCGCGACAGGCGACATGGATGGCGCCATCGACGCACTCAAGGAACTCGCCCTGGCCACCGGTGAGCCCGAAGTCGTGGATACGCTCGTGGGGCTCTTGCTGCATGTCGGCAGGGATCAGGAGGCCCGCCGCTGGACCGTGCATGCGAGCGAATTATGGAACGCAAAGCTTGCGGAAAGCCGCGATGCCTATCGTCTGCATGCGGCGGAACACCATCTCGATTTCGGCGATCCCGCGCGCGCGCTGGCCCTGGCACGCGAAGAAGTCGCCAAGCGGCCTTTCGGCGAAGCGATAGAAGTGCTCGCCTCCGCTTACCTCGCCAACGACCGCCCCGCAGAAGCGCTCGAGTGGCTGGAAACCGCGGAAAGCAAAGGCTTTCGCGCCGTGTCGCTCGACATGGCCCGCGGCGAAGTGCTGGAAGCGCTCGGACACAACGCAGAGGCGGAGCGATTCTACGCACGTGCCGAAAAGCTTAATCCGGATGCGCGCGGGTCCATGCGCAAATTGCTGCGCTTCGGGCATTACTGATCATCTGGGAAACGGTTGAACCGAGGGCGCCGCTCGGGTAGCTACGCGCTGCTTTTGGCCCGTGGCGGAGAGGCGTTCCTGCGGAGGTTAGGAACGGGTGCCCCACCGGCCCGACCGGCTCCTGCCTTCCTGGGAGCATGCGGGCACCTCAATGCCCAGATTGGAAGGACCTGATCCCATGACCGACGCCGTCGACGCGACCGACCAGCCGACCCCGCGCCGCAATCCCAAACCCAAGGCGACCACGATCAATGGCCGTGAGATGAAGCCCAGCACGCTCATGATGGGCCACGGTTTCGATCCAGCGCTTTCGGAGGGCTCGCTCAAAAGCCCGATTTTCCTCACCAGCACCTTCGCCTTCGAGAACGCCGCGGCAGGCAAGCGCCATTTCGAACGCATCACCGGCCAGCGCCCGGGCGGTGCCGACGGCCTCGTCTATTCGCGCTTCAACGCGCCCAACCAGGAAATCCTCGAAGACCGGCTGGCGATCTGGGACGGCGCGGAAGAGGCGCTGAGCTTCTCCAGCGGGATGACCGCCATTGCTATACTGATGCTGGCGGCTTGCAAGGCCGGTGACGTGATCGTGCATTCCGGCCCGCTCTACGCCGCGTCTGAAGGCTTCGTCGCCAAGACGATGGCGAAATTCGGCGTCACCTATGTCGATTTTCCTGCCGGGGCGAGCCGCAAAGAGCTCGACGAAGTGATGCAGAAGGCCAAGGCGCAGGCCGAAGCGCAGGGCGGCGAAGTGCCGCTGATCTATCTCGAGAGCCCGGGCAATCCGACCAATGCGCTGGTCGATGTCGAAGCCGTACGCGATGCGCGCGATGCGCATTTCGATGCCGATCGCTGCCCGATTGCGATCGACAACACCTTCCTCGGCCCGCTCTGGCAGCGCCCGCTCGAACATGGCGCTGACCTGGTGGTCTATTCGCTGACGAAGTATGTCGGCGGTCATTCAGACCTGGTTGCGGGGAGTGTCGCGGGGAAGAAGCGCTTCATTGATGCAATCCGCGCGCTGCGCAATACGATGGGCGGGATCGCCGATCCCAACACCGCATGGATGCTGTGCCGCAGCCTCGAAACCGTGGAACTGCGAATGCAGCGGGCAGGCGAGAACGCAGAAAAGGTCTGCGCATTTCTCGCCCAGCACCCGAAGGTGGAAGGCCTTGGCTATCTGGGGATGATCAAGGACGATCGGCAGAAGGACATCTACGATCGGCACTGCCTCGGTGCGGGCAGCACTTTCTCGCTGTTCCTCAAGGGTGGCGAGGCCGAGTGTTTCCGCTTCCTCGACGCGCTCAAGGTCGCCAAGCTCGCGGTAAGCCTCGGCGGGACGGAGACCCTCGCCAGCCATCCGGCCAGCATGACACACCTCTCGGTTGCGCATGGCAGGCGGCAGGAGCTCGGCATCACGGACAGCCTCGTGCGGATCAGCATCGGCATCGAAGACGCGGACGACCTGATCGCCGATTTCGAACAGGCGCTCGAGGCGGTCTAAGTCTTTGCCCCTGTTCTCGTCATTGCGAGGCGACGCAGTCGCCGTGGCAATCCATGGCCAAACTTCTCAGCAAGTACTGTGTTGCCATGGATCGCCGCGTCGCTACGCTCCTCGCGATGACGATTGAATAGGGAAGGCGCTTGAATGCCACACACGGCAAAGATCCTGCTGCTCGGCTCGGGCGAGCTCGGACGCGAATTCGTCATCTCGGCCAAGCGGCTGGGCGCTTACGTGGTGGCCTGCGATGCCTATGCGGCCGCGCCAGCCATGCAGGTGGCGGATGCGAGCGAAGTGCTGTCCATGCTCGATGCCGACGCGCTGCGCGCAGTGGTAGCGAAACACCATCCCGATTATGTCGTGCCGGAGATCGAGGCGATCCGCACCGAGGTGCTGGCCGAGATCGAGGCGGATGGCTTCAATGTCGTACCCAGCGCCTATGCCACCCAAATGACGATGAACCGCGATGCCATCCGCGACCTTGCCGCGCAGGAACTGGGCATCACCACTTCGCGCTATCGCTATGCCAAGAACCTGGAGGAAGTGCGCGCCGCCGCCGAGTTCACCGGATACCCCTGCGTCATCAAACCGGTCATGTCCTCCAGCGGCAAGGGCCAGAGCACGGTCCGCTCTGCCGACAAGCTGGAAGAAGCGTGGGACTATGCCGTCGCCAACATGCGCGGCGACAGGAAGCGCGTGATCGTCGAGCAGTTCATCGACTTCGATTACGAGATCACGCTCCTCACCGTGCGCCACAAGGACGGTATCACGTTCTGCCCCCCGATTGGCCACCGCCAGGAGCGCGGCGATTATCGTGAAAGCTGGCAACCCGCGACCATGAGCAAGCCTGCCATTGCAGCAGCGCAGGAAATGGCGGAGAAAGTCGTCACCGCGCTGCAGGGCAATGGCAAGGGATTTGGGCTGTTCGGCGTGGAATTCTTCGTGAAGGGTGAGGAAGTCATTTTCTCCGAGCTGAGCCCGCGCCCGCACGATACCGGCATGGTGACCTCGGTCAGCCAGAACCTCAGCGAATTCGACCTGCATGCGCGCGCCATCATGGGATTGCACGTCCCCTCTGAGATCCTCGCGCGCCCGTCTGCCAGCGCCGTGATTCTCGCCGAGCAAGAGAGCGAGACAGTCAGCTATTCGGGCCTCGCCGCAGCAATGGAAGGCGGCGCCGACATCCGCATTTTCGGCAAGCCGAACACCCGCCCCTACCGGCGCATGGGCGTCGCTCTCGCGACGGGCGGCGATACCGATTATGCGCGCACCGCTGCGGTCGCTGCGGCTAACAAGCTGCACATTCACTACGGAGACTAGCGTCATGACCAAGCCCGTGTTTCTCGTGATCGGTGCCGGAGCGGGCATCGGCGGCCATGCAGCGAAGCGCTTCGCCAAAGGCGGCTATCACGCGGTGTTGGCGCGCCGGTCCGACGAGGAAGGCCTCGGGCGGCTGGTCCGGCAGATCGAAGAGGCAGGCGGCAGCGCGAGTGGCATGCTGCTCGACGTAAGCGACGACGGCACGATCGAAGACCTGGTCGAGCGCATCGAGACCGATGTCGGACCCATCGACACCGCGCTCTACAATCTCGGCGCGCAAATCGGGAATCGCCCCCTGAGCGATACGCCGCACCGCACCTTCGAACTCGGCTGGCGTCTCGGCTGCTTCGGCCTGTTCCGTCTCGCCCATGCTGTATTGCCGCATATGGTCGAGCGCGGAAAAGGGACCTTATTGGTCACCAGCGCCACCGCAGCCGTGCGCGGCAATGCGGGGCAGCACAGCCATGCCGCCGCGATGGGCGGTCGCCGCATGCTGTGCCAGACCCTCAACGCCGAATTCGCTCCGCAGGGCGTGCATGTCGCGCATGTCGTGGTCGACGGCTCGGTCGATGCGCCCGACACGCTGGGCAAACTTCTCGGCGACAAGTTCGAAGCCTACAAGGCGCACAAGGGCGAGGACGGGGTGATCGACCCGGCGAACCTCGCGGATACCTATTGGCACCTCGCCCAGCAGCCGCGCAATTGCTGGACCCACGAACTCGACGTGCGACCGTTTACCGACGTGCCATGGTGGAACGACAACCCGCCGGCGGCGATCGATACGAAGGCGAAGAAATAGGGGCGGCTACCCCTTCCACTCGCGTCGTTCTTCGGCCGCCTTGAGCACTTCGTACGACAGTTGCAGCTTCTGAAATTCCTCCGCCGCTTCCTTGTCGCCCGGCTTTACGTCGGGATGCACGGCCTTGGCCTTGACCCGATAGGCTTTCTTGACTGCGGCGAAATCGGCGTCGGCTTCGAGTTCCAGCACATCCAGCGCGCGCATTTCATCGGCGGAACGGCTGCCGTCGCCTGATCCGGCCCAGCCATAGTGGGAGGCTTCGGCATAGCCGGCACTTTCGGCCTGTTCGCTCTTGGCGCGGGCGGCTTTCTCGGCCTTGTCGAGGCCTTCGAAATAATCCCATTTGCGATTGTATTCCGCCGCGTGCGACTGGCAGAACATCCACCGTTCCGGGCTGTTCGGCGCCTTGGGCGCGGGGCAATCGCCCGGCTCTTCGCAGCCATGCCGGTCGCAAATGCGGACATTCGTCGCTTCGCGCGAGCCGCCGTAAGGGCGCCAGCGGGGAAAGCCCCAATCGTCGGAGCGGCGCGCCTTAGGCACGACGAGGAAATGCTGTTGGTCGGGAAGACATCGCGGTCAGTCTAGGCCTTCTTGTGCTTCCTGCCAATGTCGGGAACCAGTTTCATACTGAAATGTTGCATTGCAACAGATCGTTCACCTCTCGGCGCTAGGTAGCGTCGCTCCCCAGGAACCGAAGATAGCACGATGAACCGCCCGATGAGCCAGCAACTGACCTTTTCCGCCAGCGTCTGCGCGCTGACCATGGCGCTGTTCGCGCTCGCCAGTTCGCCGGCGTTCAATGCTTCGGGTTCGGGTTCGGGCGCGACTGCTGCGCAGCCGATCACGGTGACGGCCTTTACCCAGCGTTGAGGCTAGGAAGGGCTCCGCGGCAAGCGAAGCCCCTCCCCGACAATCAGTTGATGACGACCGTCACCGCGCGGCGGTTCTGCGCCCATGCCTCGGGTGTGGAAGCGGTTGCGACCGGGCGCTCCTCACCGTAACTCACCGTCGAAATGCGGGTCGCCGGAATGCCCAGGCTGACAAGATAGTTCTTGGCCGCATTGGCGCGACGCTCGCCCAGCGCGAGGTTGTAATCGCGGGTGCCGCGTTCGTCGGCATGCCCTTCGATCGTGACGGTAACATTCGGGTACTGGCTGAGATACTGCGCCTGCGTCTGCAGGGCGGCGGCATCGGCGCTGTCGATGTTGAACCGGTCGGTGTCGAAATAGATGATGTTCTGCCCGTTCACCGCGCGTACGAAGTGCTCCTGCGTACCCACTGCCGGGCCGGCCGGGGTCGTCGGCGTTGTCGGCGCCGTCGCGACCGGGCCCGGATCGGGCGGCAGTTCGTCGGGCGCGGTGGTCTTGCAGGCGGCAAGGCTGGCAGTCCCGGCCAGCATCATAACTGCAGCGAATTTGGTATTCATGGCTAGTTCCTCACCAATATAGATTGCCCTGTTTGTGCGGCACGACCCGCCCCTGTTCTTCAAGTGTCCTGGATAGAACGCGATTATGGCAAAATCGGTCCCCAGGCCGGATCCGAAGCGTCGACAGGCGTGTTGAGCCGCCGCAGATTGTCCCCGGTCAGGTCGACCTGGTAGAGCGCCGTGCGCCCGGTATTACGCTCGGTACGGAAGAACTGGATGATCCGGCCGTTGGGTGCCCAGGTCGGCGCTTCGTCTTGCCAACCGTTCGACAGTTTGCGGAAGTTGCGCCCGTTGGGGCTCATGACCGCTATGTTGAAATCGCCCGGGATGTAGGTGAAGGCGATCTGGTCGCCGCGCGGGCTCCATTCCGGCGTAGCCGCGCGCCCGCCGAAGAAGCTGATGCGGCGCTGGTTCGTACCGTCCGAATTCATGATGTAGACCTGCTGGCTGCCCGAGCGGTCGCTTTCGAACACGATCTGACTGCCATCGGGCGAATACGAGCCGCCGACGTCGATGCCCGGCTCGGTGGTCAACCGCACGCTCGGCCCGCCTTCGGCGCTGACGCGATAGATGTCGGTATTGCCGTTCACCGCCATGGAATAGAGGATCCAGCGTCCGTCGGGGCTCCAGCGCGGGGCGAAGGTCGGGTTGGTGCTCTCGGTCACCAATTGCTGCCGCCCTGTGCCGATATCGTAGATATAGATGCGCGGATTGCCGTCGACGTAGCTGAGATAGAGCAGGCGGCGGTAATCGGGCGAGTAGCGCGGTGTCAGCGCCGTCGCGCGACCGGTGGTGATGAAGCGATGGTTGGCCCCGTCGCTGTCCATGATGGCCAGCCGCTTGGTGCGATTATCCTTGGGACCGGTTTCGGCGATGTAGGCGATACGGCTATCGAAGAACGGACTTTCGCCCGTCAGGCGCGAATAGACGAGGTCCGAACACTTGTGCGCCGCGCGGCGCCAATCGGCGGGCGGCACCACCCAGCCGGAGCGGACGAGCTCGTCGCGGAGGGCCATGTCGTAAAGATAGCAGCCGACGACAAGATTGCCGTCACCGCGCGCGCGGACGTAGCCGTGAACGAGCATTTCCGCGCCGCGGTTGGACCAGACCGCCCATTGCGGATCGGTGATCTGCGGAAAGGTCGGCCGCGGCAGCCCGTCGGGTCCCGAAGGCTTGAACAGTCCGTTGTTGCGCAGATTGTTGCTGATTACCCGGGCAAGTTCGGCCCCGAGCGCGCCCGTACCCTGCGCGTTGGCAGGAGTTGCAACGTCCCGGTCGGTGGCGAAGGCCGGGATGGCAATGCCGAGATCGTCGAGATTACCCTCGAAGGAGACCGAGCCGGTGAGACCGCCTTCATCACCATCCTGCGCCGACGAGGCATCGGCGGCGACCTGCTCGACCGCACCACCGCGTGGCGGCGGCGAGGCGAGGTCCTGCGCGGCTAGCGGAGTAATCAGGCCCACCAGGGCGAAGGCACCGAGCAGCGTGCCTCTCGACAAGGCATCTCGACCTTGCTCGATGCCTGCACGAGACCAACGGTTCAAAAAAATTCCGTTCGTCCCGAGCAGCGATCGAGCGAAGCGGAGCGAAGACGAGAGCGCGTGTCGAGGGGTCATTGCGAAAGTTTCCAATCGAAGCTGAACGCCGAGATGTTTCTCCAAGCGTTATAATATTCCGGGGGCAAGTCGAAGGGGGCGGCCCGTTGCACAGCACGGATGGCCAGTTCGCCGTGTCTCTCTGCCTGCGCGCGGTTGATCTCGTTTACGCCGGTCTGGCGCACGACGCTAGGTCGTCCGGCCAGCGAACCGTCTTCGTTCAGGCTGAACCGCAGGACGGTGACGATTTCCTCGACCTCGGGTCCGCTCGGCGGCTGCCAATGCGGCTTGATCTCGCGCGCGATCGCCTGGACCAGCGAAGCTCGCGCACTGGCGCCGATCTGCGAGGCGGGCACGCGGGTTTCCTGCGTCGTGGTGCTGGAGCCCTGACCGGACAGGAAATCGTCGCCCAAGCGGCTGCCACGCGGCGGAGCCGAGCTCTGCGTCGGCTGCGGGCGCGGGGCCTGCGTGCGGCGTGGTGTCGGCTGGCGCGGCGCGGAGGTCGCGCGAGCCGTCGGACGGGGTTCCGGACGGGTGATCGGCTCAGGACGCGGTTCCGGCCGGGTGGTCGGCTCAGGGCGCGGCTGCGGGATTGGCATCGGCACCGGCACCGGCAGGGGCGGCGTGGGCAAGGTATCGAGAATCGGGGCGATCGCGGCGCGGCTCTCCGGCACCGGATCGGGCGCTTCGGCGGTCAGCCCGACTTCCTCGCTCAGATTGACCGTTACCCGCTCGGGCTGCTCGACCAGCTCGCGGGTGCTGGGTTGCAGAAACAGCGCCGCAACCAGCAGGAGATGCAGCACCACCGCGACCCCGAGGCCGAGGCCTTCTTCGCGGCGGAGGGCGGGTGCGTTCATTGGCTCAATCGCTATGGCTGGTCGGATGAACCGCTGGTGACCAGCGAGATCGAGTTGAAGCCCGCGCGGTTGAGCTCCCCCATCACCGCCATGACGCGGCCATAATCGAGGCTGCGGTCGGCCCGCAGGGTAACATCGGGCAGGCTGCCATCGGCGCGCGCCGGGATGGCCGAAAGGCCCTCGGCAAACCGGCCGGGCATTTGCGGCGCGTCGTCGATATAGATCGTGCCGTCGTTGCCCATGCTGACGGTGACTTGCTCGACCTCGTTCGGCAGCGCGTTGGCGCGGCTTTCGGGCAGCTCGACCGGCACGCCCGAATTGAGCAGCGGCGCGGTGACCATGAAGATGATCAGCAGCACCAGCATCACGTCGACGA
Organism: Erythrobacter litoralis HTCC2594; assembly: GCF_000013005.1. Classification (GTDB taxonomy): domain Bacteria; phylum Pseudomonadota; class Alphaproteobacteria; order Sphingomonadales; family Sphingomonadaceae; genus Parerythrobacter; species Parerythrobacter litoralis_A. The sequence continues at coordinate 1,945,801 of NC_007722.1, forward strand.
ACGGCGTGACGTTGATCTCCGCCATCGGCGCGCGGCGGGAATTGCGCCCACGGCTGGAAGTGAGGACACCCATTGCCATTAATCCCTCCTCAGCATGGGGAGGGGGACCATTCGCAGGATGGTGGAGGGGCGAGCAGCACTAGCCAAAACCGCGACAGGGGCGGCCAGCACCGCTAGCCCCTCCACCAGCTTCGCTGGTCCTCCTCCCCGGTTCGGGGAGGAAGTTTTCAGTGCCATTGTCATAGTCTTTCCAGCTCGCGGCTGAGGTTGGCGTGGAACTTGTCGGCGAAGCGCTGCAGCCGCGCTTCGAAGATGTTCACCTTGCTGCTGAACCGGTTGTAGGCGATCACCGCCGGGATGGCCGCGAACAGGCCGATAGCGGTGGCGAACAGCGCCTCCGAAATGCCCGGCGCGACGACGGCGAGCGAGGAGCTTTCCTGCACGCCGATCTGGAAGAAGCTGTTCATGATGCCCCAGACCGTGCCGAACAGGCCGACGAACGGCGCGACCGAGCCGGTGGTGGCGAGAAAGTTGAGCCGCGCTGCCAGCGTATCGGCCTCTTCCGCGACCTGCCCGCCCATGGCGGCGGCGATGCGGTTGGAGGCGGCTTCGCGATCCTTCAATCCCTTGCTCGTCGAACGTTTCCATTCGGTCATCGCAACGCCGGCGATACGGGCCGAGGGCACGTCCTTGTTCTGGTATTTGCCCATGATGCTATCGAAATCGTCGGCCTGCCAAAGGTCCTTTTCGAACCTGGCGGACCGGCTCCTGGCGCCGCTCAGCCGCATCGAGAAACTGACGATGATCATCCAGCTCCAGATTGAGGCGAGGATCAGGCCGATCATCACCGCCTGCACCACGATATCGGCATCGAGGAACAGCTGTAGCGGATCGAGCCGCCCGGTCGCTTCGCCGGTGGCCATGGTGACGGGGAAAGCACTCATTCGGTGGGAACCTCGCTGAGAACGGGTTGGAAAGCTTCGCGCCAAGCCTCGGGCTGGCGCCGCGGACGGCCGTCGGGCGCGACGAAGCCGACGCGAAAGCTCGCTTCGGTCAGCAATTCGTCTCCGCGATAGGCGCGCTGGTGCATGGTGACGCTGGCTGCTTTGAGCTGGGTGCACCTCGTCTGAATGACGACGTCGTCGTCGAGCCTGGCCGGGCGAAAATATTTGAGCGTGAGATCGGCGACGGCGTAGGCGCCCTCCCCCGCTTCGATCGCGGCGCGCTGATCGATACCGAGCAAGCGCAGGATGTCCGATCGCGCGCGCTCGAACCAGCGCAGGTAATTGGCGTGATAGGTGATGCCGGACAGGTCCGTATCCTCGTAATAGACCCGCACCGCATAGAGGTGCACCGGGCCGTCGAAGACACCGCCGGGAGGGTTCGGGTGCGGGTTGGGGGTGGTCGCCATAGGTCGTTGCGCGCTTTAGCGGAGGCGTGAGTCGCCTAGCAAGCGAGAACGACGAAGCGACTCGGCTATGCGACGAACCGGCCGATTTAAGAACCAGCCCCAGGATCTCGTCGCCCCGGCCCCCGAGCCGGGGTCCCGCTTTCTTCAAGCGCGGCGCCGAAGACAGCGGGACCCCGGATCAAGTCCGGGGTGACGGTGGGAGTTGAGAGGGGCTGCCCTACCTTCGTCGCGCAATCATCGGCCCCAGCGGATGCCCGCCGAAGATATGGACATGCAGGTGCGGCACCTCCTGCCCGCCATGCGCGCCGATATTGGCCATCATGCGGTAGCCGTGCTCGACCAGACCTTTCATCCGCGCCACTTCGCCTACGGCGCGCACGAAGCCAGCGATCTCCTCCGCCGTGGCCTTGGCGGAAAAATCGTCCCAGCTGACATATTGGCCCTTGGGGATCACCAGCGTGTGCACCTCGGCCTGCGGGTTGATGTCCTCGAACGCGAAAGCCCAGTCATCCTCATAAACCTTGTTCGACGGGATCTCGCCGCGCAGGATCTTGGCGAAGATATTATCGTCGTCATAGGGTAGCGTGGGGTCAATCGGCATAACTCTTTCTTTTTCCTCCAAACTCAAATACTCGGAGCTTCAGTATGTCAGATTCACTCGGGGGGTAGTATGGCCACTAATCTCAGTCAGATGAAGTATTGTGTCGGCTGTGCGAAAGAGTTGCATTCAAGTGCGTCGGCCTGCCCTGCTTGTGGGGCCAAGCAAGGTTCGTCGGGGCAGAGTGGCGAAAAATCGCGGATTGCGGCTGTTCTATTAGCGTTGTTTCTTGGGGGCTTTGGGGTACATAAATTCTATCTCGGTCGGGTTGCCGCTGGTATTCTCTATCTGCTTTTCTGCTGGACCTTCATCCCGGCAATTATCGCGTTTATCGAGATGATAATCTATCTTACTATGAGTGACGAGGCATTCGCAGAAAAATACGGCTAATCGCCTCGCTTTGCTTTTTCATCGAGGCCCGACAAGCCTTCGCGGCGGTCGAGTTCGGCGAGGACCTGGTCCAGTGACACGCCTCGGGCCTGCAGCAGCACGAGCAAGTGGAAGATCAGGTCTGCGCCCTCGCCGACCAGTTCCTCGTCACTGCCGGTGAGCGCGGCGATCACGGTTTCGGTGGCTTCCTCGCCCACTTTCTCCGCCATTTTTGGCAGCCCCTTGGCATTGAGCCGCGCGACATAACTGCTGTCGGGATCGGCATTGCGGCGCGCGGCGATGGTGGCCTCGAGGCGTTGCAGCGTATTCATACTCTCCATCTCGCCTAAGCGCCGCGCGCGGGCAAGCCTGCATCGCGCAACGCCTGGTGCGCCTCGGCGATGGTGTGCGTGCCGAAATGAAAGATGGAGGCCGCCAGCACCGCGCTGGCATGGCCTTCGGTCACGCCTTCGACCAGGTGATCGAGCGTGCCGACACCGCCGCTGGCGATGACGGGCACGGAGACGCTGTCGGCGATAGTGCGGGTCAGCAGCAGGTCGTAGCCCGCCTTGGTCCCATCGCCATCCATGCTGGTGACGAGCAATTCGCCTGCGCCGAGGTCGGCGACCTGCTCGGCGAACTCGATCGCGTCGATGCCGGTCGGCTTGCGACCGCCATGGGTGTAGATTTCCCAGCGGCAAATCCCCACCCCCGTTCGCCCTGAGCCTGTCGAAGGGGCGGCAGAACGTTGCGGCTGGGCTTCGATAGGCTCAGCCCGAACGGGGGTGGGTTCGGTAGGCACGCGCCGCGCATCCACACTCGCGACGACACACTGGCTGCCGAACCTGTCGGCAATCTCGCGCACCAGTTCGGGCCGCGCCACCGCCGCACTGTTGATCGCGACCTTGTCCGCCCCAGCCAGCAGCAGCGCCCGCGCATCCTCGACCGAGCGCACCCCTCCGCCGACGGTCAGCGGCATGAAACAATGCTCCGCCGTGCGCCGCACCACATCGAGCAAAGTCCCGCGCCCTTCGTGGCTCGCGGAAATATCGAGGAAACACAGCTCGTCCGCCCCCGCCGCGTCATAGGCCTTGGCCTGCTCCACAGGATCGCCGGCATCGACGAGATCGACGAAATTGACGCCCTTGACCACGCGCCCATCGGCGACGTCGAGACAGGGAATGACGCGGACGCGGACGGTCACGGTTTTCCGCCCTTTCGCCTGTCCTTCGACAGGCTCAGGATGAACGGGGTTGGGGCCAAGCACAGGTTCCGTTCGGCCTGAGCCTGTCGAAGGCCACGCGCCGACATTAGCTCCTCGCCCCCATTGCAATCGCCGCGGCCAAGTCCAGCCGCCCTTCGTAAAGGGCGCGCCCGGTAATGACCCCTTCGATCCCCTCATGCGCATGCAGCGAGAGGACGTGGATATCGTCCAGTCCCTTGACGCCGCCGCTGGCAATCACGGGCATGTCGGTCTGGCGGGCGAGCTCGACCGTCGCGTCGATATTGCAGCCCTTGAGCAGGCCGTCGCGGCCGATGTCGGTGAACAGCAGGCTGGCGACGCCCGCATCCTCGAAGCGGCGCGCCATGTCGGCGACGGGGACGTCGGAGACTTCGGCCCAGCCCTCGGTCGCAATCATGCCGTCGCGCGCATCCACAGCGACGACGATGCCATTCTCCCACTCGCGCGCCATCTCTTTGACGAAATCCGGGTCCTTGAGCGCAGCCGACCCAATCACGATTCGCGCGACGCCGAGGTTAAACCAGCCTTCGACCGCCGTGGCATCGCGAATGCCGCCGCCGAGCTGCACATAGCCGGGGAACTCCGCAACGATCGCTTCGACAGCCTCGCGATTGCGGCTCTCGCCCGCGAAAGCACCGTCGAGATCGACTACGTGCAGGTGCTCGGCCCCGGCCTCGGCAAACAGCATCGCCTGCGCTGCCGGGTTGTCGCCATAGACGGTGGCGCGATCCATATCGCCCTCGGCCAGCCGCACGACTTCGCCGCCCTTGAGGTCGATGGCGGGAAAGACGATCATGCCGGGTTCCAATCGAGAAAACGGGTGAGCAGCCCCAGCCCATAGGCTTGGCTCTTCTCCGGGTGAAATTGCACGCCGACGATATTATCCCGCGCCACCGCCGCCACAAGCCCGCCGCCATGGTCGGTCATCGCTAGGACGTCGCGGCCCTCATCGGCATGAAAATGATAGGAATGGAGGAAATACGCTTCGCCCTCGTCGACCAATGCGTGGTTTTTCGCATGCGGCGTCAATGCCACGTCGTTCCAGCCCATGTGAGGCACCTTGACGCTCGGATCGGTCGGCTCGATCAGCCGCACTTCGCCCGCCACCCAGTCGAGCCCCGGCGTTTCGGCATGTTCCAGCCCGCGGGTCGCCAGCAATTGCATGCCCACGCAAATGCCGAGGAATGGTACGCCGCCCAGCAGCACCCGCTCCTCCAGCGCATCGACCATTCCCGCAATGCCGCGCAGTCCATCGGCACAAGCCTTGTAAGAACCGACACCCGGCAACACCACGCGATCCGCCATGCGGACAAGATCGGGATTATGCGTAACTTTGACCCCGTGCGCTCCGGCAGCCTTCAATGCGTTGTGAACTGAATGCAGGTTGCCCGCGCCATAGTCGATCAGCGCGATCCTCTCAGCCACCCAACTGCCCCTTGGTGCTCGGGATCGCCCCGCCCTTGCGCCCATCCAGTTCCACCGCCTGCCGCATCGCGCGGGCGAAGCCCTTGTAGATGCTCTCGCAGATGTGGTGGTTGTTGGTGCCGTAGAGCAATTCGATATGCAGCGTGATTCCCGCCGCCTGCGCGACCGACTGGAACCAGTGCTCGATCAGCTCGGTGTCCCATTCGCCGAGCTTTTCCTGGCTGAAGCCCGCGCGAAAGACAGTGTAGGGACGGCCAGAAATGTCCAAAGCGACGCGGCTCAGCGTTTCGTCCATCGGCGAATAGGCCTGGCCGTAGCGCCCAATCCCGGCCTTGTCGCCCAGCGCTTCGCCGAGCGCCTGCCCCAGCGCGATCGCGCTATCTTCGGTGGTGTGGTGCTGGTCGACATGCAGGTCGCCGTCGACTTTCATCGTCACATCGATCAGCGAATGCTTGGAGAACTGTTCGACCATGTGATCGAGAAAGCCGATCCCGGTGGAAACGTCATAGTTCCCTCTCCCGTCGAGGTTCACTTCGATCAGGATCCTCGTTTCCGCGGTATTTCGCTCAATTCTGCCGGTGCGCATGGGCGCGGGCTATAGCTTTCAGCGGCGGATATACAAGCATTCTGCGCTTGACCGGGGCCGCGGGTATCGTCAGTTGAAGCACATGACCGAGGATACCCCCGACAGCCTCATTCCCTACGACGAGATCGTGCAAGAGGCGCTGCGCGCCGTGGTCGGCCGCGTGCTGGGAGAGATCCAGGAAACCGGCAGCGAATTGCCGGGCAGCCACCATTTCTACATCACCTTCAAGACCGGCGCGCCGGGTGTCGATATCCCGCAAAACCTGCGCGAACGCTTCCCGGACGAGATGACGATCGTGCTGCAGAACAAGTTCTGGGACCTGAACGTCACCGACGAGGGATTTTCCGTCGGCCTCAGCTTCAACCAAGTGCCGGCGCAGCTGGCGATTCCCTTTGCCGCGATCACCGCGTTCGTCGATCCGGCGGTCGATTTCGGGCTGCAGTTCCAGGCCACCGTCGCCGACATGGCGCCCGAGCAGCACGAGGACCCGGAAAACGACGAAGCGGAACAGGGCGGCGGTCCAGCCGTTTCAGACAGCGAGGACGGTTCCAACGTGGTGACCGTGGATTTCGGCAAGAAGAAATAGGCCTGCGGCTGCGGGCCGGGGCAGGCTGGCATGGTACGCAAGGCAATCAGGAAACGCGCGACACTGCGCAAGGATGTGCACGAGGCGGAAGCCGGATTGCCCGAAGCCCGTTCCGACGGCGACGTGCCGGGCCCCAGCCCCGATCCGGCGACGAACCTGATCATGGCGGATATTGCCATGCGCGCTGGGTCTTATGTGCTTCGGGACGTGGTCGAACGAACCATGCTGAAAGGCAGCTATAGCGACGGCACCGCCCGCAAGATCATCCAGAACCGCTCGCTGAAACAGACGGTCGCCTCGGTCGCGATCGCCAAATTCGCAACGAGGTCCGTGCCCGGCGCGGCAATCGTCGGCGGTGGAATTCTCGTCAAGGCGCTGTTCGACAAGAGCCAGCAGCGCCGCGCGCGGCTGCGTGGCCGCAAGAAGCTCGCCGAGCAGGCGCAGGAAGAGAGCTAGGGCACCAGGACCGACACCAGACGGCAATTGGCCGCGCACCGGTGCGTTCGCCGCCGGGCGGGGTTGATTTCTTCATCGTAGCCGGGCCAAGAGCACACATGGCCCACGACCAATCCGATGCGCTGAACCGGCGCGGACTTCTGTTCATCCTCTCTTCCCCTTCCGGCGCGGGGAAGACGACGATCTCGCGCATGCTGCTGACGGCGGACGAGCAGATCAAGCTTTCGGTCAGCGCCACGACCCGGCCCAAGCGGCCCGGCGAAATTGATGGGGTCGATTATCATTTCGTCACCCGCGAAAAGTTCGACGAAATGATCGAGAAGGACGAGTTCTACGAATGGGCCGAGGTTTTCGGGCATCGCTACGGCACGCCCAAGGGCTATATCCGGCAGGGGCTGAAGGAAGGGCAGGATTTCCTGTTCGACATCGACTGGCAGGGCACCCAGCAGCTCAAGCAGAAGGACGACCAGGATGTTGTCACTGTCTTCATCCTGCCGCCGAGCCTCGACGAGCTGCGTCACCGGCTTGAAACCCGTGCCCAGGACAGCGAGGACGTGATCGACCGCCGGATGGACCGCGCGCGCGGCGAGATCAGCCACTGGGCCGAATACGATTATGTCGTCGTCAACGACGACGTCGACCATTGCTTCGTCAAGGTGCGCGAAATCCTCCATGCCGAACGTATGAAGCGCACCCGCCAGACCGGTCTGATCCCGTTTGTGCGTGAACTCATGGCGTGACCCGCTTAAGGCGGCATACACGACCGGAGGCGCATAGCCGCCTTCTCAACCCCAGCTACCGCGAGATTTTGTGAACGCACCTTCCTTTGACATGACTGCCAGCGAGGCTTCGCCTGACACCATAGACGCGCGCCAGCTCGCGCAGGACCTCAAGCCCTTCCACCGCCCACGCGTGTGGCGCAGCAGTATCGAGCTCGCGATTACGCTGGTGCCTTTCGTTGCGCTCTACGCGGCCATGTTGCTGGCGCTCGATGCCGGATACTGGCTGGCACTTGTCGGAACGCCGCTGGCAGGCCTGCTGCTGCTGCGCCTTTTCATCATCCAGCACGACTGCGGCCACGGTTCCTTCTTCAAGCGGCGCGCGACGAACGACTGGGTCGGACGCGCACTCGGCGTGCTCACGCTCACACCCTACGATTGCTGGCGGCGCAGCCATGCGCTGCATCATGCGGCGACCGGCAACCTCGACGCGCGCGGCTTCGGCGATGTCGATACCCTTACGGTGCGCGAATTTTGCGAAAGTTCGCGCTGGCAGCGCGCCTTCTATCGCGCCTACCGCCATCCCCTGGTGCTGATGGGGCTCGGCCCGGCCTATCTGTTCCTGCTGCGCCATCGCCTGCCGATCGGGCTGATGACCGCCGGCAGTATCTACTGGGTCAGTGCCATGGTCACCAATCTCGTGATCGCCGCGATCCTGTTCGGCCTGATCTGGACTTTCGGTTTCGCGACCGTCGCGCTGGTCTTCTTCCCGGTCCTACTGACGGCAGCGAGCATGGGCGTATGGTTGTTCTACATCCAGCACCAGTTCGAAGACGCGGTGTGGGACAAGCGGGAGGACTGGTCCTTCCACCACGCGGCCCTCGCCGGCAGTACCTATCTCGACCTGCCAAGCGTGCTGCGCTGGTTTACCGGCAATATCGGCATCCACCATGTGCATCATTTGGCGAGCCGCATTCCATTCTACCGCCTGCCCGAAGTGCTGCGCGAATTCCCTGCACTGACCGAGGTCAATCGCTACACCACGCGCCAGGCGTTCAAGCCGCTGCTGCTGGCGCTTTGGTGCGAGGACGAGCGACGACTGGTGACGTTCAGCGAGGCGAAAAGACGGGTCGCTGCCCGGGGTTAGGCCGTGAACGGACCGGTCACTGTCGTCAGTCGCCCGACGGATCGACGAAATTGCCCGCCCCGATATTGGCGTTCACCACGCCGCCGTCGATCGCCAGCGTTGTGCCGACCACATAATCGCCCGCTCGGCTGAGCAGGTAGATCGCACCGGCAGCCATGTCTTCGGTCACACCGACGCGGCCCGAGGGAATACCCTTCTTCACCATATCGGCATTGTCGCGCGCGGCGCGATTCATGGCGCTGGGGAAAGCGCCGGGACCAATGCCGTTGACGATGATGTTGTCGCCCACCAGCTCGGCCGCCATCCGACGGGTGAGGTGGATGAGGCCCGCCTTCGACGCTTGGTAGGGATAGGTCGGCCACGGGTTGGACTTCATGCCGTCGATACTGGCGATCATGAGGACCTTGGCCGGACGCTCCGGTGTTGCGGCTGCCTTGAGCAGCTTGTGCAGCTTCTGTGTCAGGAAAAACGGGGTCTTCACGTTGAGATCCATGGTGCGATCCCAGCCGGCCTCGCTGAACTCCTCGAACGGTTCGCCCCAGGCGGCACCGGCATTGTTGACCAGCAGGTCGAGCTTGTCCTCGCGGCTCGAAATCTCGTCGGCAAGCTGCTGGATGCCTTCGATCTGCGACAGGTCGCCGGTCAGGCCGATCACCTTGTCGCCGAGCTCGGCAGCGGTTTCGTCGACCTGCTCCTTCTTGCGCGCCACGATATAAACGCGCTCGCAGCCCGCTTCGAGCAGACCTTCGACGATCATCTTGCCGATCCCGCGGCTGCCGCCGGTCACAAGCGCGACGCGGCCTTCGAGGCCGAACAATTCGTTGAGGTTCATCATGCTTCTTCTCCCGTCATCCCAGCGAAAGCTGGGATCTGGTCAATCCTGGTCGGACCAAGCCGACAGAGGCCCCAGCCTTCGCTGGGGCGACGCGCTGGTCAATACCCCGACAACTCAGCCACGCGGTTGGCGTGGTAGTAGGCGTCACCGAGGAACTCCTGCAAGGCCCTGTCGCGCTTCATGTAGAGGCCGATATCGTATTCGTCTGTCATGCCGATGCCGCCATGCATCTGCACGCCTTCGCGCACCGCGAGCCCGGCTGTCTTGGCGACCTTGGCCTTGGCGACAGAGGCCATCAGGCTGGCCCGCTCGCTGCCGCCATCGAGCAGCTGCTGCGCCTTGATCACGGCGGCGCGGGCGATCTCGACTTCGGAATAGAGGTGCGCGGCGCGATGCTGGAGCGCCTGGAACTCGCCGATATGCTTGCCGAACTGCTTGCGCTGCTTGAGGTAATCGACGGTCATGTCCATCGCCCCGCGCGCAACGCCGACACCTTCGGCGGCGCTGCCGACGCGGCCCGCATCGAGCATGGCGTTGAGGATCGAGCGGCCATTGTCGACCTCGCCGATCACCGCATCGCCATCGAGCTCGACCCCGTCGAAGCTGGTGTGCGTTGCGATCGAGCTGTCGACCAGGCGAACAGCGTCATGGCTCATATTGGCCGCATCCTTGGGCACGGCGAAGAGCGTGAGACCATCCTCGTCGCTGTCGCTGCCGGAAGTGCGCGCGGCGACCACCAGCATATCGGCGCTCGCGCCGTGGACCACGAAATCCTTCTTGCCCGTAAGCTTGAAGCCATTGCCTGAGCGCTCGGCCTTGCAGGCGATTGTTTCGGGCCGGTGCTTGGCACCTTCGTCGATGGCGACGGCGAACACGCTCTTGCCTTCGATGAGGCCGGGTAGATAGCGGCCCTTCACATCGTCGCTGCCGTGATTGAGCGCCGTTGCGGCGAGTACCGACGAGGTCAGGAAAGGCGACGGGGTGAGATTGCGACCGATCTCCTCAAGCACGATCCCGGCTTCGACATGGCCCATGCCGAGCCCGCCATCGTCTTCGCCGACGAGGATGCCGGTGAAACCCATCTCGCCGAACTGCTCCCACAGCCCGTGGCCGAAGCCGTCCTTGCAATCGCGGTCGCGCCAGTGGCGGAGCTGTTTCGCGATCGCGCCTTCCTCGCCCATGAACTGGCTGGCGGTTTCAGCCAGCATGGCCTGATCGTCGTCGTGATAAAGTGGCATTGTCCTGTCCCTATGTCGTCATCCCAGCGCAAGCTGGGATCTGGCCGTTACTAACCCGACCAAGCGGCACGAGACCCCAGCTTTCGCTGGGGTGACGCGCTTGTTCTCGTCCTAGCCGCCCGGCAGCTCGAGAATCCGCTTCGAAATGACGTTGAGCATCACTTCGCTGGTGCCGCCCTCGATGCTGTTGGCCTTGGTGCGGAGCCAGTTGCGCGCAGGCTTGCCGCCGCTGGTCTCTTCGCTTTCCCATTCGAGCGCAGTCGAACCGCCCGCGCTCATGATCAGCTCGTGGCGACGCTTGTTGAGCTCGGTCCCGGCATATTTCATCATGTTGGGCTGTGCCGGGTGCGCTTTGCCAACCTTGATCTCGTCGAGGAATTTCTCGCCCATTGCGGCATAGGCCAAGGCATCCACGTCGAACATCGCCAGCTCTGCGCGCATGATCGGATCGAGCTCGCCGGCATTGCGGCTCATCGCGGCGCCGATGGTGGCCGTATTGCCGCCGTCGGCACCCGAGATCATTTCGCGCTCATGGCCAAGCAGGTACTTGGCGACGTCCCAGCCGCGGTTCACTTCGCCGACATAGGCCGGAACATCCTCTCCATAGCTCTTGGGCACCGAGACATCATCGAAGAACGTCTCGCAGAAGGGGCTCGAACCGCTGATCAGCAGGATCGGCTTGGTCGAAACGCCTTCGCTGGCCATGTCGAACAGCATGAAGGTGATGCCGCGATACTTGTCGTTCTTGTCCGTGCGAACGAGGCAGAAGATCCAGTCGGCCTTGTCGGCATAGGAGGTCCAGACCTTCTGGCCGTTGACGACCCAGTGATCGTCCTTGTCCTCGCCATAGGTCTGCAGACTGACGAGGTCGGAGCCGCTGCCCGGTTCGGAATAACCCTGGCACCAGCGGATTTCACCGCGTGCGATCTCGTTCAGGAAACGCTGCTTCTGACCTTCGGTGCCGAAATGCAGCAGCGCCGGGCCGAGCATCCAGATGCCGAAGCTGGAAAGCGGCGGGCGTGCGCCGATGGCAGCCATTTCCTCGCGCAGCACCTTGGCCTCTGCGGGCGATAGCCCTGCCCCGCCATACTCCTTGGGCCAGGCGGGGACAGTGTAGCCCTTGTCGCGGCAGGCCTCGAACCAGGCTTTCTGCGCATCGTTCTTGAAGGTGGCGTTGCGGCCGCCCCAATAGACATCGGCATCGTCGCGAACAGGCTCGCGCATCTCGGCGGGGCAATTGGCTTCCAGCCAGGCGCGGGTCTCGCTGCGGAAGCTCTCTAGATCGGACATGTTCCGACTCCTCTCATAGTCTCGAACTTGACGCTAACGTTAGGGGGATTCTGCGTTCCCCTGCAAGGCCGACGTTGTTCCGTAGCCATGCCGTAGCGTCATGCGACTTGGCATTGACGGGTAGCAGCATCGGCCTAAGCTAGTTGCAAAATGAAATGGGAGAGGTGGAGATGCGATTCTCCGGGAAAACCGTGGTCATCACGGGTGCGGCATCGGGTATCGGACTGGAAAGCGTGCGGCTGTTCGCCCGCGAAGGTGCCGCGGTATATGCGTCCGACATCGACGACGAAGGCGGCAAGGCGCTCGAAAACCTGGAAGATGGCGACATTCGCTACCAGCATTGCGACGTCTGCGAACCGGTACAGATCAAGGCGTTGATGGACCGCGCCGCGCAAGAGACCAGCGGGATCGACGTGCTCTTCAACAATGCCGGTGCCGGCGGAGCGCGCGGCCAGATCCACGAGCTTGAGCCGGAGGACTGGGACCGCACGATGGACCTGCTGCTGCGCTCGGTCGCGATGGGCATCCGCTATGCCGTACCGCATATGAAAGACCGGCCGGGCGCTGCGATCGTCAACGTCTCCAGCGTTGCCGCCGTCGGCCCCGGCTATTCGCCGACCGCCTATGCCGTCGCCAAGGCGGGAGTGCTGCACCTGACAAAGGTGACGGCGGCCGACCTGGCGCAATTCGGCATCCGCGTGAACGCGATCCAGCCGGGCTTCATCAATACCAATATCTTCACCTCCTCGCTGGAAATACCCGACGAGCAGAAGGACATGGCCAAGAGCGTGATCGCTCAGATGAGCTCGAACGCGCAGCCGGTGAAGCGCGGCGGGCAGCCTGCGGATATCGCCGAGGCGTGCGCCTATCTCGCCAGCGAAGCGGCGGGGTTTGTTACCGGTACCTCGCTGATCGTCGATGGCGGCATTACCATAGGCCCGCGCCAAAGCTGGGACCCGGAAGAAGCCAGCATGTTCGAAGCGCTGGAGCAGATGGAAGAGGCGGCAAAACAGGCCAGCGGCTAGAGGGACGAAACCCACATGGGATATATCAAGGGCCCCCTCCCCCAGCGGATCAAACTGATCAACGGCTCGGGCGCCGTAGCCTTCGGCGTGAAAGACCTGGGCTTCAGCTTCTTCCTGCTGCCCTATTACAATCTCGTCTTAGGCGTGGAGGCATGGCTGGTCGGCGCGGCACTGGCGACGGCGCTCATCATCGATGCCTTCGTCGATCCGCTGATCGGCCACCTGTCGGATCGGACCTACACGAAATGGGGTCGCCGCCTCCCGTGGCTCTACATCGCCCCGATACCGCTCGCCTTCATGTGGACGCTGCTATGGTCGCCGCCCTTTACAGGCGTGCCGAGCTTCGGGGAAATCGTCGCGCTGGCGGTCGGCGTGCGGCTGTTGCTGTCGGCCTGCGAAGTGCCCTCCGTCAGCCTCGTGCCCGAACTGACCGACGATTACGACGAACGCACCACGCTGTTCCGATATCGCTTCCTGTCAGGCTGGCTCGGCGGGATGCTGATGATGGTGCTAGCCTTCACGATCTTCCTGCCGACACCGGAAGCGCAGCTTGAGGCGGGCGGCTACGCCGCCATGGGCATGTTCGGTGCCGGGCTGATGGCGATCTCCGTAATCGGATCGGCCGCAGGCCAGCATTCGATCGTCGCCCGCAGGCCGCCGCACAAGCCTACGTCCTTCTCGATCAGCGGCGCGTTCGGAGAGATCGGCGATGCGTTCAAGGAAAAGGCCTTCCTGATCTTTGCCGCCGGTGGCCTTGCGGCCTATGTCGGGCAGGGGATGAACTTCTCGATCACACAATACGTCAACAATTACGTCTGGAAGTTCGACGACCTCGCCTTCCAGCTCTATCCCGGCGTGCTGGCGATCTCGGTCTTCGCGATGTTCGCCATCGTCGGCCCCTTGCACCGGCGCTTCGGCAAGCCCGCGTCGGCGGCAGGCGGCGCGATCGTCGCCATGATCTTCTATTTCGTGCCCTACGCCCTGCTGCTGTTGGGCGTTTGGCCAGAGACCGGCACGGCCGTTTCGACCTATTCGATGCTGACCATGCTGGTCGTCTCGAACACCGCCTCGGTCGTCGCCGTCATTTCGGCCACCTCGATGGTCGCCGAGATCGTCGAAGCCTATGAAGAGCGCACCGGCAAACGCGCGGAGGGCACCTTCTATTCCGGCAACTGGCTGGTTCAGAAATGCGCCACAGGGGTCGGCATCCTGTCGACCAGCCTGATTGTGCAGACCCTCGGGATCGAACAGGGCACGCCGCAGGACGCCGTATCGCAGGGCGTGGTGACGGAGTTGTCGCTGATTTATTTGATCGTCGGGACGCTGCTCGCGCTGGTCGCGGCCTTTTGGCTCGCGCGCTTTCCCATCACCCGCGAGCAGCACGAGGCGCGGCTGGCCATGCGTGCCGCCTCTGGCGACGGCAGGCATGACGACCCGATTGAGGAGGCGGTGCGGGCCGATCCCGACGGTCACTCGATCACGCCCTAGGAGCTCGCTTGGAGAATCACCCTTGGCGCAAGCAGGGCGCTCTGCCACGGTTGCGCCAACAGAATCGCAGAACACGATAGAGAGAGGATACCCCCATGAATTTCGAACCGACAGAACGGCAGCAATATTGGCGCGACCGGGTCAAGACCTTCATCGAGAATGAAATCCGCCCCGCGGTCCCGACCTACAAGGAACAGGACGCCGAAGGCGATCGCTGGAAAGTGATCCAGGTGGTCGAAGACCTCAAGGCGAAGGCCAAGGATCAGGGCATCTGGAACCTGTTCATGCCGCCGCGCAACGAAGGCCATCACCATGTCGAGGAGAGCTTCGAGTTCGAAGGGCCGGGCCTGACCAATCTCGAATATGCGCTCTGCGCCGAGGAAATGGGCCGCGTCGGCTTCGCTTCGGAAGCTTTCAACTGCTCGGCGCCCGATACCGGCAATATGGAGGTCTTCCACCGCTACGGTACGCTGGAACAGAAGGAGCAGTGGCTGCGTCCGCTGATGAACGGCGAAATCCGCTCCGCCTTCCTGATGACCGAGCCGTACACCGCTTCCTCCGACGCGACGAATATCGAGACGCGGATGGAGCGCGATGGCGACCATTACGTCATCAACGGTCGCAAGTGGTGGTCTTCGGGTCTGGGCGATCCGCGCTGCAAGGTGGCGATCGTGATGGGCAAGACCAATGTCGAGGCGCAGCGCCACGCGCAGCAATCGCAGGTTATCGTCCCCATCGACTCTCCCGGTGTGAACATCATCCGCCACCTTCCGGTGTTCGGCTACGACGATGCCCCGCACGGCCACATGGAAGTCGAGCTGAAAGACGTTCGCGTACCGGTTGAGAACGTCATCCTTGGCGAAGGCCGCGGCTTCGAAATCGCACAGGGCCGCCTGGGCCCGGGCCGCATCCATCACTGCATGCGCACCATCGGCGTGGCCGAGGAAGCGCTGGAGAAGATGTGCAAGCGGCTGCAGGAGCGCGAGGCGTTCGGCAAGCCGATCTACAAGCATTCGGTCTGGGAAGAGCGCATCGCCCGCGCCCGGATCGACATCGACATGACTCGCCTGCTCTGTCTCAAGGCTGCCGACATGATGGACAAGGTCGGCAACAAGTCGGCCAAGCAGGAAATCGCCATGATCAAGGTGCAGGCGCCCAACATGGCGCTGCGGATCATCGACGATGCGATTCAGGCCCATGGCGGCGGCGGTGTGAGCGAGGATTACGGTCTTGCCAGCGCCTATGCCCACCAGCGCACGCTGCGGCTGGCCGACGGTCCGGACGAAGTTCACGCCCGCTCGATCGCGCGCATGGAGATCGGCAAGCACCAGCCCAACGAAGGCCCGACTGCCAATGCTTTGCGCGGCAGCAACGCGCACTACGCCAGCGCCGGAAGCGCAGCTGCCAGCGCGGGCATGAGCTCGGGAGACGTAGGCGTTTCGCGCTAGAAACAGTGCACCAGACATAGCCGTTCGTGCTGAGCCTGTCGAAGCACTGCTCTTCTCTGTGAGCGCGGCGCCAGAATTAAGGACGGCCCTTGGACAAGCTCAGGGCGAACGGAGTTATTGCGTATGGCCAAGGCCGCAATTTTAGAGAAACCCGGCGAAGGGCTGGTCATCGGCGATGTCGAAATTGCCGATCCGGCACCGCATGAGGTCCTGATCGACACCAAGGCGTGCGGGCTGTGTCATTCGGACCTGCACTTCATCGACGGGGCTTATCCGCACCCGCTGCCCGCCATCCCGGGGCACGAGGCGGCTGGTGTGGTGCGCGCGGTCGGCAGCGAAGTGAAGACGGTGCGGCCGGGCGACCATGTGGTGTCCTGCCTCAGCGCCTTCTGCGGCCATTGCGAGTTTTGCGTCACCGGCCGGATGGCGCTGTGCATGGGCGCGGACACGCGCCGTGGACCGGACGGCCCGCCCCGCATCACCCGGGCCGATGGCTCTCCCATCAACCAGATGCTGAACCTGTCGGCATTCTCCGAGCAGATGCTGATCCACGAACACGCCTGCGTCGCTATCGACAAGGACATGCCGCTGGACCGCGCTGCCGTGATCGGCTGCGCCGTCACGACTGGTGCCGGCACGATCTTCAACGCCGCCAATGTCACGCCGGGCGAGACAGTGCTGGTGGTCGGCTGCGGCGGTGTCGGTCTCGCAGCCATCAATGCCGCCAAGATTGCCGGGGCTGGCAAGGTCATCGCAGCCGATCCGCTCGAGGAAAAGCGCGAACTCGCGAAAGTTCTCGGCGCGACCCACACGGTCAACGCCCTCGACGAGGACGCAGCGCAGCAGATCCTGACGATTTCGGCCGGGGGCGTGCATTATGGGATCGAGGCGGTGGGCCGCCAGGCCTCCGCCGACCTCGCGGTCGCTTCGCTGCGGCGCGGCGGGACGGCGATCATCCTCGGCATGATGCCGCTCGACTGCAAGGTCGGCCTCGGCGCGATGGACCTGCTGTCGGGCAAGAAGCTGCAAGGCGCGATCATGGGCGAGAACCACTTTCCCGTCGATCTCCCGCGACTGGTCGACTTCTACATGCGCGGTTTGCTCGATCTCGACACGATCATCGCCGAACGCATCTCGCTCGACGAGATCAATGCCGGGTTCGACAAGATGCGAGAGGGTCATTCCGCTCGCAGCGTAGTGGTGTTCGACTGATGGCCGAAGAAAACACGATCGATTTCGACAAGGAGATGGTCGGCACGATCGACGTGCCCGAAGCCGACCAGATCGATCTCGAAAAGCTCACGGCATGGTTCGAAGCCAATGTCGAAGACTTTTCCGGTCCGATCCGCTATTCGAAGTTCAAGGGCGGTCAGTCCAACCCGACCTACCGGATCGATACGCCGGGTGCATCCTACGTGCTACGCCGCCAGCCGTTCGGCAAGCTGCTGCCTAGCGCCCACGCGGTGGACCGCGAATACAAGGCGATGACGGGGCTCTATCCGACCGGTTTTCCGGTCCCGCGCACTTATGGGTTGTGCGAGGACACGGACGTGATCGGGGCCAAGTTTTTCGTGATGAGCATGGCCGATGGCCGTTCGCTCTGGAACGGAGCCTTGCCGGGCGTCGATCCGGCCGACCGCCTCGAAATTTACAACGCCATGATCGACACTATGGCGGACCTGCACACCAAGAACCCCGACGACATCGGCCTCGGCGATTTCGGCAAGCCGACGGATTATTGCGCGCGCCAGATCGGGCGCTGGACCAAGCAGTACAAGCTCTCCGAAACCGAGCATCAGCCCAAGATGGAGCGGCTCATCGAGTGGCTGCCCGAAACCATCCCGCCGCAGCACGAAAGTTCCGTCGTCCATGGCGATTACCGCCTCGATAATATGATCTTCCACAAGACCGAGAACCGCGTGATCGCGGTGCTCGATTGGGAGTTGTCGACACTGGGCGATCCGATCGCGGACTTCAGCTATCTGATGCTCAACTGGCACAACCCGTCGGACGGGCGCGCCGGATTGCTAGACCTCGACTTGGCCGAGCTGGGCATTCCGACGCAGGAAGAAGCGGTCGAGCGCTATGTCGCGCGGACCGGCTATCCGGTGCCGCCGATGGACTGGTATTTCGCTTACAACCTGTTCCGGCTCGCCGGGATCATGCAGGGCATCAAGAAACGCGTCATCGACGGCACAGCGTCGTCCGCCCACGCCAAATCGATGAGCGAGCGGGTGACCCCGCTGATCGAACGCGCACATGCCTTTGCGGTGGATGCGGGCATGCCAGCCTGAGGTTTCAGAAGTCGCGCGACCAGCGGACTACGGCCCCGGCATCGTCGGGAGCGCCAGCGTAGTGCCCCGGATCGCGGCGATAGAAGGCGCTGGCGGCCAGGCTGCCACCCAGAGCGTATCCGCGCCAGGCCACTTCGCCCATCAACTCTCGGCCCTGCGGCGCGAGATTGAGGCGCTGGCTGCCGAAACCGGCGGTTTCGGTGGCATAATCGTAGCTCGTCGGCAGCGTCAGGTTGATTGCGCCGCTTTCGACCCGCAGCGGCTGCGCCAGCCGGAAGCCCAGCGTGTCGCCGGCCTGGAAAGTATTGGCCTTCACTATGTCGAGTGTCCAGGCGCTGCTGATGAAATCGGAGCCACCGCCGATCGCCCCCGCACGTCGCGCGCGCGTGACGCCCTGACGCGAGCTGACACCCAACCACCAATTCTGCGCCACTTCGAGCCCGAGCGAGGCATCGACGAACAGGCTGTCCGCCCCGCGCGAGCCGAATGCATCGTGGAGGTAGGCGCCGAGGATTGTGCGCTCTTCGCTAAGGGCATTCAGCCCGAAGACCGCTTGCAACGGCCCGACAGTACCGTCGAGCGCGAGCCCAAGCTGCGACACACGGTAGCGCTCGCGATTGCGGCTGGTGACATCGCTGGCCTCGCGCAGCGTGCCGAGCAGTGCCTCGCCGCTCGATGCCGTGACGGTCACGCCCGTTCTCCCGAACTCTCTGCGCAGCGCCAACGATACATCGTCCGAACGCAGGAAACCGGTATCGCCTGCCGCGTCGCTGGCGATCATGAAGGCCGGCCTTCGCTTGCCCTGCAGATGCGCGGCAATGCCGTCCGCGCCTTGGGAGAAAGCCAGCCCCAGCTGCGTGTCGCGCGATAGCTTCAGCGCAACCTGCCCCGCCAGCACTCGCGCCGCATTGGCTTCGCGCCCGGACAGGCTCAGAGGCACGGCACCAATGGTCGGCGCCGCCTGCCCGCCGGCATCAACAGTGAAGGCCATGGAGATCCGGTCGTTGCCCGCCGCGACGCGCCGCCCGCCCTGCTGCACCGCCCCGCGCAGGCGCGGAACGATCGCAGCACCGCGCAGGCGCGAACCGGCGTCGTAGGAATAGGCGCGGTCGTATTTGTCGAGCAGGATGGCGCTCAACGCCTGGCCGCCAAGAGCATCCCCCATCGCGGACGAAGCCGTGCCGGTGTCGTCGATCAGGGCCAGCGCACCGCTGGTGCCCGGAATGCGCGTCGTGCCCTGCGGCGAAACGGCGGCGGCGATGTCGAGAATGCCGCGCCCGAAGGTAGTGTCGGTTCCCGCCGCCCCGGCATCGCGCGCGGTATCCAGCAGGATCTCGACGATTTGCGCGCCGGAAAGGTTGGGGAACGCCTGTGCCAACAAGGCCACTGCGCCAGCCACTTGTGGCGCGGAAAAGCTGGTGCCGGAGAAGAGAGTGACGAACTGCTGACCCGAGCTGTCGGTGGTGACCTGCAGCACGCCGTCCTCATAGACGCAGCAGATCCGCTCACCGCGCGCGCTCAGGAAGGAGGCTGCACCGTCGCCAGCGCGATTGCTGAAGTCGGAGAAAGCACCGGTGTCGTCGACCGAGCCGACGATGATCACATTGGCACCGCCGAACTGCAGCACGTCCTGAGCGAATGTATCGGGCTGGTCGGCGGGATTGTCTGTATCGCTGCCGTCGCCGCCGTTGCCCGCCGAAACCACGATAACGACGCCCGCAGCGGAGGCTCGCGCAATCGCATCCCTCAAGGATTGCGATGCGCGACTCCCGCCAAGGCTGATATTGACCACAACCGCGCCGCTGGCGACTGCCTGGTCCACGCCGCGTGCGATCGCGCTGTCGAAGAAACTGCAGCCTTCGAGGTCACCGTCGCCCTCGTCAGCGGTACAACTGCCCGGACTGTCCGCTCGCAGCACCAGCACCGACGCATCGAAGGCGATCCCGAGCACCCCGGTATTGTCGCGCGCGGCGGCAGCTACCAAAGCGACATTGGTACCATGGTCGTCGACCGCCTCGAACGAGCTATTGCCCGCGACATCGGTCGAATCCGGATGGATACGGCCCGCAAATTCGGGGCTGCCGGTGTCGATGATGGCGATTGTCTGACCAGCCCCGGTATTTCCGTCCGCCCATGCTGTGACGGCGCCATGAAACTCCGGACCGTCGGAGCGACGGAATTCCGCCGTATTGAAGGAACTTGTAGGCGACGGGGTGGGTGTCGGCGTGGGGGTCGGCGTAGGCGTGGGTGTCGGCGTCGGTGTGGGGACGGGCGCCGGGGTCGAGATCGTGCGCCCGCCTCCTCCGCCGCCACACGCCGCCAGCGCCAGGCATATGCCGAGACCGACCGAGTTGAGCAGTACGGCTTTCGTTGCGAATCTCGGCATATGCAGACCCTCTTTGCCGGGCTTTGTGGCCGCGATATCCTAAAGATGGCCTGAACGACCAGCATGAATTGCTTTGCCGCTTGCTTGCCCTCGCTGCTGGGCGCAGCTAGCAGCGCTGGCGACGGATCACCAACGAAAGCCTACTGCCCCATGACCAGCGACCTCCAGGCCACCATCGAGAAAGCATGGGAGAACCGCACTGAAGTGACACCCGGGAGCCGCGAGGTTGCCGAGGCGGTGGAGCAGGCGATCGCCATGATAGACGATGGCTCGGCGCGCGTCGCGCAGCCCGATGGGGCCGGCGGCTGGCAAGTCAATCAGTGGCTCAAGAAGGCGGTACTGCTGTCCTTCCGCCTGCGCGAGAACGCAATAATGGAGGGCGCTGTCGCCGCGCCCGCTTTCGACAAGGTGCCGAGCAAGTTCGAAGGCTGGGACGAAGCCCGTTTCAGGGAGGCAGGCTTCCGGGTGGTACCCGGCGCCATCGCCCGCCGCGGCAGCTACATCGGCAAGGGCGCGGTGTTGATGCCGAGCTTCGTCAACATCGGTGCCTATGTCGGCGAGGGTACGATGATCGACACCTGGGCCAGCGTCGGCAGCTGTGCGCAGGTCGGCACCAATTGCCACATCTCGGCCGGGGCCGGCATCGGCGGCGTGCTGGAGCCGTTGCAGGCCAACCCCACCATCATCGGCGACAACTGCTTCATCGGTGCGCGATCTGAGATCGTCGAGGGCGTGATCGTCGGCGAAGGAAGCGTCGTCGCCATGGGGGTCTTCATCACGCAGTCGACCAAGATCGTATATCGCGATAGCGGCGAAGTTATCCGCGGGCAGATCCCGCCCTATTCGGTCGTCGTCCCGGGCACGCTTCCGGATCCCAAGGGCGGCCCTTCGCTCGCCTGCGCCGTCATCGTCAAGACCGTGGATGCGCAGACCCGCGAAAAGACCGGCATCAACGATTTGCTGCGCGATTGAGGAACGGCTGGCTTTCCCCGGCGTTTTGACACACATTACGAATACGACTTTCTCGGAGGGTAATTACATGTCCACGCAGGATCCGGACGGCACCATTCACATCGAAGACGACGAGGCCATGGCGGGCGAGAAATCCGGCCATATGCGCTGGGTGCTTGGAATCAGCCTGATACTGGCCATTGTCGCCATGA
Source organism: Erythrobacter litoralis HTCC2594 (assembly GCF_000013005.1). GTDB lineage: Bacteria > Pseudomonadota > Alphaproteobacteria > Sphingomonadales > Sphingomonadaceae > Parerythrobacter > Parerythrobacter litoralis_A. The sequence continues at coordinate 1,967,508 of NC_007722.1, forward strand.
CGCTGGTCTGGATCATTCCCGCCATGCAGCAGGGCGACGCCGAAGAAGAAGCGACGCTCTCGGGACGTTTGGAAGCGGAAATGGACGACGAGGGCGATGATACCGACGGTATTATCGAGCCCGAGGAGTTCGGCGAAAACGGAGGCTGACCCCGGAACAAGTTTGGCGCTGCACCATTCTTTCTGCGTATTTCGCGGAGAAAGAACATGAGCAATTCCAACAGCTTTCAGACCGACCAATATGTCAAATGGAACTGGGGCGATGGCGAAGGTCACGGCCAGATCAAGGAGCGCTTCGAGCGCGAAGTCACCCGCACTCTCCAGGGCAGCGAAGTCACCAAGGACGGCGATGAAGACAACCCGGCCTACCTGATCAAGCAGGAGGATGGCGACGAGGTCCTCAAGCGCGGCAGCGAGCTGTCGGACTGGGAGCAGGACTGATGCCCAAGGCCAAGAGCAAGGCACAGCAACAGGCGGCAGGCGCTGCGCTCGCCGCCAAGCGCGGTGAGCAGGACAAGTCCGACCTGCAGGGTGCCTCCAAGCAAATGTACGAAAGCATGAGCGAGGACGAACTCGAAGAGATGGCTTCGACCGACCGCGAAAACCTGCCCGACACCGTGGATGGCGACTGATGGCGGATCGCACTCGCGACGAAACCTACGACGAGTTTTACGACTGCGTGAATATGCAGCCGAAAGAACTCGAAGAATGGCTCGAAACCGAAGAATCCAAATCGGTTGGCGACAATGACGAGGGCGAAAGCACCGGTCACAAGTCTGGTCGGCGCATCGTCACCATAAAGCGCACCGACAAGGACGAACTGAGCGACGACCAGTGGGACCACATGGACAAGGTCATCGGCTATGTTCACCGACACACTGCGCAGCGACCCGATGGCGACATCGAGGACAGTGACTGGCGCTACAGCCTGATGAACTGGGGCCACGACCCCTGCAAATCAGACTGACCGCGACCCGAAAGGCGCTAGTTTCGCGCCTCCCCCGCCGGATATTCGAACGGCGGGATATCGGCCATCGTCGCACTCGTCGCTTCGGCAGCGCGCAACACGCGCATCGTGTTGCGGAAGCTGATCTTTTCCAGATCCTGCTGGCTATAGCCACGCCGCGCCAGTTCGGTAAAAAGCGCAGGGTAGTCCGACACATCCTCGAGCCCCGGCGGCGCAAATGGAATGCCGTCGTAGTCGCCGCCAATGCCGATCGCATCGATCCCGGCGACCTGGCGCACATGATCGATATGGTCCGCGGTGTCGGAAATCGAGGATTGCGGTAGCGGATTGGCCTCGTCCCATGCGGCAAGGCGGCTGGCGACCTCGTCCGGCTGCCCCTGCCACAGGGCTTCCAGCCGGGCTTCTTCCGCAGCACGGTTCGCGTTCCACTGACGCGCGGGCTCGCTGAGAAACCCGGGCACGAAAGTCACCATGATAATGCCGCCGTTTTCCGGCAGCCGCGCCAGCACGCTGTCGGGTACGTTGCGGGCGTGCCCGTTGAGCGCGCGCGCAGAAGAATGGCTGAAGATTACCGGGGCACGGGCAGTATCGAGCGCGTCGTGCATCACCTTCTCGCTGACATGGCTGAGGTCGACCAGCATGCCGATCCGGTTCATCTCGCGCACGGCATCCTTGCCGAAGCCGGTCAGCCCGCCATTTCTGGGCGCGTCGGTGGCGCTGTCGGCCCAACTCAGCGTCTTGCCGTGCGTCAACGTCATATAGCGCGCGCCCATCGCATACATCTGCCGCAGGACTGCGAGGCTGGACCCAATGGAATGTCCACCCTCCATGCCAAGCAGGGATGCAATCCGCCCCGCCGCCATTTCGCGCTCGACATCGTCAGCCGTAAGCGCGAGGGCGAGATCGTCCGGATAGCGGGCAATCAGCCTCTTGGTAACGTCGATCTGTTCGATGGTGGCCTGTACGGCCTCGGGCTCTGGCAGGCTGGCGCTGACGTAGACCGACCACCACTGCGCCCCGACCTTGCCGGCGCGCAGCCGCGCAAGGTCGGTGTGCATGGTGCGAACCCCCTTCGCCTCGTCGCCGGTATCGGTCGTATCGGTGAAGTCGAAATCGCCGATGACATTGCCGTAGCGCCCGCGCAGCTGGATCGGCACATCGTTGTGCCCATCGAACACAGGTGCCGCTTCCAGCGCTGCTGCGGCGATCTCTTCCGGCGACTGTGCCAACCCCGGTGCGGCGAAAAGCAGGAATGGGAGCGCGATGGCGGCGATTTTCATGACGGTCTCCGGTGTAAGCGTTACAAGCATGACCCTAGCTTCGGCCTTGCCCCTTGCAAGACGCATCGCCATGGAAAAGATATCGCCGCAGACCAGCTGGAAGGCCGTTACCGATGATCCGCACGAGCCTTCGCTGGCTTCTGGCAGTACTGTATTTCGTCGCAGGGTGGGCGCATCTGCGTTTCGCCGAACCCTTCCTGACGATTACGCCCGGCTGGGTACCGGCACCTGAAGCCGTGGTTTGGTGGACTGGCGTCGCTGAAATTGTGGGAGCCATCGGCCTGGCACAGCCGCTCAACGCCAGGCTGCGCAGGGCGGCCGCCATCGGTCTGGCGGTCTATGCCGTGTGCGTTTTCCCCGCCAACATCAACCACTTTGCGATGGACATGGCGCGCGCGGACGGCGGGGCAGGGCTCGCCTATCACGTGCCGCGCATGTTTGCGCAGCCTCTGATCGTCTGGTTGGCCCTGTGGACGGGGGAAGTGCTCGACTGGCCCTTCCCCCGCCGACAGCATTCAGATTAGCTGAGGTGCTTGGAGACCGCAGCCGTCATCTTGAACATCGAGATCTGCTCTTTGCCGATCACGGCGCCGAGCTTGTCGTCGGGATTGATCTGGCGCTTGTCCTTGCTGTCCTGCAAGTCGTGCTTCTTGATGTATTCCCAGACCTTCGAGGTCACCTGAGCGCGGGTCATCGGGCCTTTGCCCACCACGTTCTCAAGCTCCGGTGACAGGGTCACCGGTTTTTGCAGTGCGTTATTGCCAGCCATGGGTAAGTCCTTTCCTTGGGCTATGCGAAATCGTCGTCATCGTCATCCCAGGCTTCATCGTCTTGGTCCGAAGCCTGGTAGGTGGCAGTGAGGACTGCAGCGGCGACGACGTGCCCCTCCAGTGCCTCAAACAGTTGCTCACGCGTCGCCCCCGGCATCAGGGTGAGCGGCAAGTCGAGCGCAAATAGCTGGAACACGAATGTGTGCGGCGGATCATCCTTGGGCAAAGCGGGGAGCAACCATTCGGAATCGCCGAGGCTGTTCTTGCCGACGCGCGGCGGGGTTTCGCCTTCGAGGAGCTTGCCCTTTTGCGCCGACAGGCCCCAAACCGCCCAGTGGCAGGTCGGACCATCACTGCTCGCGTCTTCGACGATTACTGCCATCTCCATCGCGCCGGGAGGCGGGGCAGTCCATTCGAGCGGCGGCGCGACGGCATCTTCCTCGTCGGCCGTGAAGCACGGATCGAGCTCCCCCCCAGCAGCAAAGGCCGGGCTGGTGAGTTTCAGCCCCCCGCGCCCCATCATTTTCTCGGACGCCAGACGAGCGATGGTAAGCCCCGGATTGGCGGGGGTGTCGGCAGGTAATACAGATGCTAGCCAATCGGCCATCTAAGAGTTTTCTCCTCGTCCGCTCTCGGTGCTAGGCCCTTGGACGGAGATTGGCGAGGGAGCGTCCGCCGAGTTTTCCCCAGATTGCGCAGGAAAATCGGTGAATTGCCGTTCAAAAGGCCCCTTGCTCATATGATGTTCAGCACTATTGCTGTTTTCCCGCCGGAGGGGAGGCTTCGGTCGCAAAGCCTAACGGAGAATCATAATATGTCAGTGGGTCGCATTTTTCTTTCCACCGTTCTTGCCGGATCGCTCGCTGCCTGTGGTGGCGGTGGCGGCGGAGGAAACGGCGGCAACACCGCAACAGGTGGCGGGGGTGGCGGGAACACCTCCACGCAATGCTCGCTGTCGGATCGCCAAGAGTGGGTCCTGGGGCAGATCAACGAATTCTACCTATTCCCCAACCTGCTCGACACCGGCGTCAATGCGGCCAGTTTCTCGACGGTCCAGGACTATATCAACGCAATTGTCCGGCCCGCCCGCGAACAGTCGCGCGACCGCTTTTTCACCTTCATCACCTCCATTGAGGAGGAAAACGCGCTGATCAATTCAGGTGCGAGCGCGGGCTTCGGCATTCGCCTGGCTTACGACACCGCCAACAACCGCGTCTTCGTCCTGGAAGCGTTTGAAAACGCCCCTGCCTTCGCGCAAGGGTTCGATCGCGGCACCGAACTGCTTCAGATCAATGGGCAAAGCGTTGCCACGCTGATGGCATCGGGCGGACCGCAAGCGGTCATCGACGCACTTGGTCCGAGCGACCCCGGCGTGACCCGGTCCTTCCGTATCCGCGACACGGGCGGCGTCGAGCGCGATGTTTCTGTTTCCAAGGCGGAGTTTTCTCTCGATCCGATTTCCGATCGCTACGGCGTGCGAGTGATTGACGATGGCGGCAAGAAGGTCGGCTACATCAACCTGCGCACCTTCATCGTCGATTCCGCCGGTCCGCAACTGCGCGATGCCTTCCAGCAGTTCCGCGACGAGGGCATCACCGAAGTCGTCATGGATTTCCGCTACAACGGCGGCGGTCTCGTTTCGGTCGCCGAATTGCTGGGCGACCTTCTGGGCGGCGACAAGGTCGGTGAAGTCTTCAGCAAGACGACGTTCCGCAGTTCCCTCTCCAGCAACAACGCAACGGCGCTTTTCCGCAGCCAGCCGCAGGCCATCGGAGCGACCAAGATCGCCTTCATCGGTCGCGGCGGCACCGCTTCCGCCAGTGAACTGGTGGCCAACAGCTTCATTCCCTATCTCGGCAACAATACCGCGTTGATCGGTGCCAACACCTTCGGCAAGCCGGTGGGCCAGATCGCACGAGACCGCGATGTGTGCGATGATCGATTGCGCGTGGTCGCCTTCCAGTCGGAAAATCGTAACAACCAGGGTGAGTATTACACAGGGCTCGCCTCGGTTTTCCCGCAGACGTGCCGCGCAGGGGACGATGTCTTTACCCAGCTCGGCGATCCGAACGAGCAATCGATCGCTACCGCGCTCGATTTCTTGGCCGGGCGCACCTGCACCCCGATATCGAGCAGCGGCCAGCAGGGCGTCCAGTCGGCTCGCAGCGTCGCTCCCGAGAAGGAGCTGATGCAGCCGCGGCAGCCGACCGCGGCGCAATACCGCATCCCGGGCCTGTTCTGATGACAGAGCGCGCGTATCGGTCCTTTGCCGAATTCTGGCCCTTCTATCTCAAGGAACACAGCAAGCCCGAAACGCGCGCTTTGCATTATGTCGGCACGAGTCTCGTGGTCGCCATCGCACTCTACGCCGTGGTCGCGCAGCAATGGTTGCTGCTGATCGCGCTTCCGTTGGCAGGCTATTTCTTCGCATGGATCGCGCATTTCGGGGTCGAGAAGAACCGCCCGGCGACCTTTACCTATCCGCTGTGGAGCCTTGCTGCCGATTTCAAGATGTGGGGCCTGTGGCTGACCGGTCGCTTGAAGCCCGAGCTTGAAAAGGCCGGCGTGGGCTGATGATGCAAAAAGGGGCGCCGCTTTTGGCGCCCCTTCTCGTTTGGTTGCGCTTATCGCTTATCCGGGCATCAACACGGTATCGATAACATGGATCATGCCGTTCGACGCTGCGACATCGGTCGCGGTCACGGTCGAAGTGCCACCGGCCGCATCGGTCAGGACGACATTCCCGTCCTGGATAGTGGCGGTCAGCGATCCTCCGTTGACAGTGGCGATCTCATAGCTGCCATCGTTGCTTTCGATCGCATTGGTCAGCGTCGCTGCATCGATCGCGCCTTCGACGACATGGTAAGTCAGGATCGAGGTCAGCTGTTCCTTGCCTTCCGGCGCCGTCAGCGTTTCGAGCGTGCCTTCAGGCAGCTTTTCGAACGCGGCGTTCGTTGGCGCGAACACCGTAAAGGGTCCTTCGCCCGAGAGCGTTTCGCCAAGCTCGGCTGCGGTTACGGCGGTGACGAGGGTCGAGAAATCGTCATTGCCCTGAGCGACGGCGACAATCGTGCCGGGTTCCTGGGCAACACTGGTTTCATCGGCCATCGTCTCGTCGGTCGCGGTGTCGTCCGCAGGTGCGCCACAGGCGACCAGCGCGAGTGCGCTGGCGGTGGCGACGGCAGGCATAGCGAGTTTCTTGAAAGTGGTTTTCATGGTGGGGGTTCCTTAAATTGCGGTGGTAACGGTCGTCCGTCCCAGAGGGGCGAAGCCCTCTCTCACCCAAGCAACGGATGCCCCCCGATACCCGTTCCAAGAAATATGGCGAAAATTTGCGGAAGGCCTTTGCCATCCAGCGATCACCAGTGGCCGGTGCCGGGTTCGCCCTTGACCGGCCCCTTGATACGGTCGGTAATCCACCCTCCATAGAGGCCGCCCGGCTGCGGGCGGGCCCGTTCATCGCCCACGAAGCAGGCGAGCTTTGACGGGTAGAATGCGATCCAGCCTGCAATGCGGCTGTAATCCTCGGCAAGATCGTCGAACGGGTCGGGGTAGCTCCACGCCGCTCCGGTCACACGGGGCTGGCCCGGCATCGCGAGGTCGAACTCGACCGCCGCCCCTTTCCATTCGCACAGCGAAATGCGGCCGTTGGGCACCAGCCACTCTGTCTCCACATCGGCGGGCGGCAGATAGGGACATGGCGCGCCCGCGGTTTCCTTTAGATCGAGCGCCCTGTCGCTCTTGGCTACTATGACATTGTCTTGTCGAACGGTGACCGTAGCGGGAGCCGGGTCGAGCCGCGGCGGGCGGGGATAATCCCACACCGATTCCTCACCGGACCCGACTTTCTCGAGGTTCGGCGGCCTGAACCCCGCGTCCCAGCCGCTTCTGTGGCCTCGCACCCGCGCCAACAGGGCCCGCTTGTCCGGCAGGTCGGGCCAGTCGATCATTGCGGCACGTCTTCCACATAAGGCTGGCTGTCGGTGTGGGCGCACCCGGCGCGCTGTCCGTCGCCGATCTGCAGGATCGCAACATAGGGGTAGGTTCGGTCGCTCATCCCGTCGGAGCATTCACCCGGCGTGATTGTCATGTCGAAACTCTCACCACCGAGAGTTCCTGAAAAGCCAAGCCCGCCCTGCCCGGTGAACCGATCGACCCCGATGACGGTCCCGTCGATATTTTCGGGCGTAGTATAGGTGAGCCGGCCACCATCGATCGATCCGCCCCAGAACGGTTCGGTGCCGCCAAAGCGGATCACTTCTTCCGGGCCGATACCGGTGAATCCTTCCGGGGCCGTGCCCGGCGCGGCCGGTTCGCCGCCTTGCTGGCAAGCGATGAGCAAAAGGGGCGTGGCTGCGAAGATGGCTAACCGAATGGTGATGGGATGGCTCCTCAAACGGGATTGGTTTCGAATGCGGTAGCACCTGCAAGATCGAGCCAATGCTGCTTGCTCTTGGTCCACAGATGCATGGCAGGAGTAAAATCCGCCGTGTCGTCGAGCGTTCCGACCTTGATCCAGATCAGCCCGGGCGTGGCGGCCACGCGGTTGAACAGGGGCGAGCCGCAATTGCCGCAAAAATCGCGCAGAACCTCCTGCCCGCTCTCGCCATGATCTTCATATGTCTTGTATTCGCCCTCGATCGAAACGCTTCCGTCCGGCACGCCGATGATAGTCGAGAAGGCGCTGCCGGACTGGCGCTGGCAGTTCTTGCAGTGACAATTTACCGCCATCGCCGGATCGGCAACGACGCTGTAGCGGACCTTGCCGCACAGGCAGCCGCCGCTTTTCGCTTCGCTCATCCGTCCTCTCCTATGCCATCATATCGCCGCGCCGGTCCGAGCAGGAAAGCAAGGAAACCGGCAGTGAACATCACATCGCCGACCAGGATCAGCAGCAATCCTTCCGGCCCTTCGCCGGCCAGCGCACCTGGCATCAACATGCCGACGATGCCGATCTTGCCGAATACGCCTGCCCACAACGCCGGTGCCAGCCGCAAGGGCTGGATGGCGACCATCGCGTAAAGGACGCCGAAGGAAAAGACGAGCAGCGACACTGCCCGATCCTGCACCGCCGCGTCCGCCGCAAAAAGCCCGGCCGCTCCGATCGCGAAATTGTAGGCCGCAGCCAGCCACAGCATGACGATCCAATGGGACCCGAGGGCTGCTCGTATGCTCATGCGGCATGCGCCTCGGCAATGAAATCGGCTGTTCGGGCAAGCGCCTCTTTGCCTTCGGGCACGGGCAGCAACATCCAGACATGAAACATATCGGCATATTCGTGATACTCGAAATCGGTCTTGCCAAGTGCGTGGAACTTCTCGGCCAGACGCCTTCCGTCGACCAGCAGGATATCGCTGGTGCCGGAGAAGATCGCGGTCGGCGGAAGATCGGCCAGATCGCCGAACAGAGGGCTTAAACGCGGATCGTCGGGCGGAACGTCGCCCCCGTACATTGCGGCGCAGCTCTCCAGACCTACTTGCGCGAGCATGCGATCGTCCGGCTCGATAGCGGCCTGCCCCTCGGCCCCGGCCGTCGCATCGAGCCACGGTGACCACAGCACCAGCGACGCCGGCCTGGCGCCTCCATCCGTTTTGAGCATCTGCGCCAGTGCGAGGCTCATGCCCCCGCCGGCACTATCGCCCATGACGGTCACGTTTTCCGCCCCATGCCTTTCGCTCACTTCGGCGTAGAGCGCCCGCATCGCAGCAAGGATTTCAGGTGCCTTGTGCTCCGGCGCAAGCGGATAGACCGGCACCGTCGCCGAAGCACCGAGCATCTGGCACAGTCTGCACACGGTCTCGAAATGCAGCCCCGCAATATCGAGTACGTAGCCGCCACCGTGGAGATAGAGCAGGTGCGGCGCCCCTCTCTTCGTGCCCTGTTTGGGCGTAATCGTGACGACAGGATAGCCGCGGCTGGTGTCCTCGACGATATCGAAGACCTTGCTCCACTTGGCCTTCGGGCGTTCCGGTTTGCGCTTGCGCGCCTTGGCCAGCCGTTCGGACATCAGCTCCGGTTCCGAGAAGAACCTCTTGATGCCCAGCAATGGGAGGGCAAGATTGACAAGGCGGGCGCGGAAGCTGGCCATAGCTCGTAATGTCTCCTCCGTTTGGACCCAGCCTAGCGGCGGTCGACCCCGCAGCACAAGCGCGGGAGGAACCTGTGCTGGCGCCCGTCGGTTGTGCCGACATGCCCTTCACGCCCACACGCTCTGCCGGTTTCGACCGGCTTCAAGCTTTCCTGCCTGATGCCGGGCGACAATATGCGGAGACGCGCAATTACGATGACGGGCCCGGGCGCGGCAATGTGTCGCAGCTTTCCCCGTGGCTCCATACCGGGCTGCTGCGCGAACATGAGGTGCTGGAAGCGACGTTGCGCGAGCACGGCGCAAGGGCCGCCGAAAAGTTCGGCAACGAAATCTTTTGGCGGGTCTATTTCAAAGGCTATCTCGAACAGCGCCCGAGTATCTGGCGCAGCTATTGCCAGCAGCGCGATACGGCCTTGACCGCCCTTGACCGCAATGCCGGCGACCGCACCGCATACGAAGAGGCGACCGAAGGCCGAACCGGGATCGGGGCGTTCGACTACTGGGCACAGGAGCTGATCGAGACTGGCTATCTCCACAACCACGCCCGTATGTGGTTTGCCAGCATCTGGATCTTTACGCTTAAGCTCGACTGGACGCTCGGCGCGGATTTTTTCCTGCGACATCTGGTGGACGGCGACGCGGCCTCGAACACGTTGAGCTGGCGCTGGGTCGGCGGGCTTCACACCAAGGGCAAGACCTATCTCGCCACCAAAGACAATATCGCGCGCTATATCGGCCGTCATCCCGACGGGCCTCTCGATGCCGAAGGATTGGCGACCGATGCGTCGGCGCTGACCGAGCCCGAAGATCATGGGCGGCAGGCGCCGGACCTTCCCGGCCCGGCCGGCTCCGAATCTTACGCGGAACCCTATGCCCTGTTGCTGCATGACGAAGCTGCCAGCCACGTGCCGCTCGACCTACCCAAGCCTCCTGCGCTGGTCATTGGCGCAGCGCGGCCAGGTGCGCGCAGTCCTTTGCCGACCGCCAAACCGCTGCGCTCGTTCGCGCGGGATGCGGTCGCAAACGGCACCGAAGCGGCCAGAAAAGCATGGTCCTGTCCGCACGCAGAGTGGAGCCCCCAGACGCCCCTTTCCGACCTGCTAACTCCCCACGGTATCGATCTCGTCGTCACGCCCTTCCTGCCCACCGGTTGGACCCGCGATGCGCTCTGGCCCGCCCTTGCACCGCTGGCCGAGGAAGGTCGGCTTGTTCAGGTCCTGCCCGATCTCCAGCGCGCAACCTGGCCGCATGCGACGGCCGGGTTCTTCGGGGTGAAGAAGAAGATCGAAACTGCGATGCGTGAGGCCAGGATTGTCGGGGCCTGAGCGCCTGCCGGTACTCATCCCGTAATGCATGGCGCACCGCCGCTCTTGAAGCCAATCTCCCCCGAACCATCGGAACCTCATCCGCGATTTCTCGTTTTGGAGACATGGGCAAACGCAGACACCGTGCTGGGTATCGGTCGGATCGGGAAACCATGCTGACACGTGGTGCCTCGGTCGTTCTGGCCGCCGTGGGGTTTGCCCTCGCCGGCGCGGCTACGGGCTCGGCGATCGGCGACACGAGCGTCAAGTATCGCTCCGACCATACCTACATCAAACCCCAGCCGCAGATGATACGGCAAAGCAGCGTCCGTGTCGCAAGCAGCGAGCGACGGCCCGATCATTATCCCATCGAAACGCCTCAGGGCCGGTTCGAGGTTCACGAATTGCGGGAGCGCGGTCTCTATCGGAATGCGCGCTATTCACACGACGCACCGATCTACGATGGACCCGACTTCATCCCGGTGGACGGTTACACCGGGGCGGACAGGTACGACGCGGTGCGGGCACCTCGGGCGACGCTCGCGGTCGAGCCCGAAATGACAGCAGGTGTAGTCGACCGCAAGCCCGCTCACACCATAGTCGTTCACCGCGGCTCGAACGCGTCGGTAGCCACTATAGAAGCGGCGAAGACTATGCCGGACCCGGGAAAACCGCGCAAGCAGATCTTCCAGACTGGTTCGACGCAAATGGCAAACAGCGCCGCTCGAGATCGATCCCCCGAGACCGACACCGCGAGCTAAGTTGGCGGGAGGCGTGATCCAAGCGGTCACCTGACAGCCACACGACTCTATCCGATCACCACGTTCTCGCGCGTGATGAACATGCGCGAACGGGTGAAGTCGATGAAGCGCGCCTCGTCCTCGAGCAGGATGCGGGCATGGTCGGCGGCGGCGGGACTTGGCTCTGTTCCGGCGTTTGCGTCGGCGTCGGCCAGCCAGATTTCAGCCACTCCGTCGTACTCCTCGCCTTCGCCGTGGGGCATGCCGCGCGCTTCCGCACTGGGGCCGACGAGCGGATGGTTCTCTGTATGGCACTGGATATAGCGCGCGATACCGAGATGCGGAGCGGCGGCCCTGACCAGGGGCGCATGGGTCTCGCGCCGGTAGTGCTGGAACTCGTCGCGGCTGAGCGAAGGCAGGCGGTGCAGGCAATAGACGAGTTTGTGCATCACGCCGCCTCCCCCGCCGTCTGGCTGGTAGCTCCCTGCCAGTCGTGCGAGAGCAATTTCACCGTCACGCGGCCCGTCGCGACCAGGGTGCCGTCGGCATCGTGCATCGGCACTTCCGCGGCGTAGCCCGCACTGCCCTTGCGCTCCAGGTCGGCGAGCAGGCTTTCCATCGCCTCTTCAGACAGCGAGAACTCGGCAGCGACATCGCTCGCCGCCATGCGATGACAATCGACCGCGATGTCCTTGATGATCGGGAAGTATTTCGCCGTGTCGAGGATCGAGATGCCCGGCCCCGCCGCTGCGGCCTCGGCCAGCACCGTGAAGGCACCGAGATACATCACCTGCACATGATTGGCATTGGGCTCGAGCGGCATCAGGAGCCTCGAATATCCCCGCCGTTCCTCGAGACGCTGCATGCCCGTGCGCTCGACGAAGGGCACGCGGTATTGCGGTTTCGCATCGGCCATGTCCGCGCCCCTCACATCACCTTGCCGGGCCGCGGATCGTGCTTGTGGCGGCTTTCCTTGCCGAAATGGCGCGCCAGTCGCTGAGAAAGCGTCGTCGCCGCCTTTCGCGCCGCATCGTCCACAGTGGATGCGCCTTCGGTTACCCCGATCGGACGGCCGCCGCGCGGGCGGGCTTCGATGGTGCAGGCCTTGTCGTCATGTCCGTGTTTGTGCGCATTTTCATCGTGCACATGGATTTCCAACCGCGTCAGCCGATCCTCGAACCGCGCCAGCTTCTCGCGCACGCGCGCCTCGATCCGCTCGGCGACGTTTTCCGTGCCCATAACCGAACTGTCGGAATTGAACTGGACCTGCATCGGGGGTGCTCCTCTCGTTGTTGTCTATGCAATCGATATGGGAGCGGCGACGCACTATTCCAGTCAATTCCTCGGCGCACGCACCCAGTACATCGCATTGGCCTTCACATCGCGATCCTCGGTCCCGGCGCGGCGGGCGCGGACGGTGATGCGGTTGCGACCGGGATAGCCGCTCGTGTCCCACTGGAAGGTCGGGTCGGTTGCGAAGTCGCGCAGGATCACCACATCGCCGTCGCTGTCCATCGGCTGCAGGTCGAAGCGGTATTCGACGTCGATCCCCTCGGCATTGCGCGCCTCGGCCGTGAGCGTCACGAGCGTGCCGGGCGCAGAGGGCGAGCGCGGGCTTACATCGAGACTGACCGAGCGGACCGGATCGGGCTGGTCCACGAAGACGCGGGCGCGGGCCTTGATATCGGGCCCGTCGGTGCCGATCAGCCGCGCGCGCAGTTCCAGCCGGTTATTGCCGGGATAGCCGGTGGTGTCCCAAGCGAAGGCGGCGTCGTCGGCGAAGTCGCGGATCACCACCGGATCGTTGCCGGTAGTATTGCTGCGCACCGCCCACCAGAAGCGATAATTGGCCGGATCGCCGCCGGTAAGAGTCGCATCCAGCGCGACCGTCTCACCTTCGATAACACGTGTGTTGGGCGGCAGGTCGACGGTGAGTTCGACCGGCTGCGGCGCGACGGTGATGGAGACCGTGTCCTCGTAAGCGACCTCGATCGAGTTGACATAGCGTGCGGTGATCAAGTGATTGCCCTGCGTCAACGGCCCGACGGTCAGGTCTCCGCCCGTGCCGAGTTCGCCGTCGATCGAAGACGTCCACGTCAATCCCGAAGCGACCGAAACATTGTCCGACGTCAGCGCGGTCGCCGACAGCGGAACCTCTGCATCGAAAGCGAATTCGCCGCCGGCCGGGCTCGAAATGGTGACGCTCGGGACGAAGCAGGTGATCGGGTCCTCCCCCGCATTTTGCGACGCATCGGGCCGCTGGCGACGCGTGATCGTCGGCGGATGGTCGTTGATCCATTCGCACCTCTCGCGATTCCAGATGTCGCGGGCGGCCTGGCCGCTGACCAGCTCGAAGCATTGATCGAGGTTCTGGATATCGGCAGGCGGCGCATCGTCGCGCAGCCACAGCACGGTATTGTTGGAGCAGCTTTCGATACCTGCCCCGCCCGGCGCGAAGTAGCGCAGAAAGCCGCCCCCGCCCGCGCCGAGTGCTTCGCCGTCCTCAAGATCGTAGGCAAAGATACTGTTAGTGATGATTGCCTTGGCGGCTTTATCGTTGCTCTTGAAGAAATCGCCGCTGACCACCGGACCGTCGCTATCGGGGTTGCCCGAGCGGTCGAGGTACGGATAGGCGGCCACGCTCATCAGCAGACGGTCTATCACAACGACATTGGACGACGTCGGTGCGGACGTGCTGGTGTTCCGCATCGAAATTCCGTTGAAGCAGCCTTCGAACAGCGAGTCCGAGATGGTCCCCGCATTGCTCGGATCGTTCTCAATGCAATCATCGCGCCCGATGGTGAGCCAGACGTTGCGGATGGTGAAATCCTGCGCCGTCGCGGCGGTGCGGATCCCGTCGAGCACACGCACCAGCCGCGCGCCATCGACGATGGTATTCGACATGTCGAATCGGCTCGGGTCGGAGCTTCGGATCAAAATCGCGGCGCTGTTGCATTCCTGCTGGTAGATAGCGCCCCAACTGGCATCGAGCGGGATATTGCCGTGCAGGAAAGGTCGCTCGTAGGTCTGGAACGGATCGTTCGGCGTGACATCGATCTCGCGAAAGCGCGCCTGGAAGGGGTAGCGCTCCACGGGATCGGTGCCTTCGGCGCAGGACGGGCTCGGCAGGCTCGGATCGGGATTACGCGAGGTGTCGTAATACCAACTCCACAGGCTGAGGTCGTAGGTCTCGCGCTCTTCACCTGGATTGCTGCCCGCGATCGGAAAAACGAAGGCCTCGTTATCGAAGACCCGCTCCTGGTCGGTGCCTTGCGCGGACACGGCAGTGCCGGCGAGGGCGGCGGTGGCCAGAGCGGTGGTGGCGAACATCTTTGCGAGCATCGATCTCTCCCCTGTTGGCGCATTCGCCGCGCAGTTTGCCGGCGAACGCATGGCCAAACCTATCGGCGCCTTGCCGGCGCGAATAGGATGAAAGCGCCGAAATGGAGGGAACGCGAAACTGAGGGTCGTCACCGAAACCGCATGAGACATGGACCACGTGGACCACTGCCCAGGCGCGAAACGCCGCATCGTGTGACTGTGTGGCGGCAAAACGTGACTGTGGGTTGCAATGCGTCACTCTGCGCGCGCGAAGCGTGACTATGCTGCGACGCGGTGTGACTATACGGAGGCGAGACGTGCGACGCGGAAACCGGCGAAGTGTCATCCTGCGAACCCACCGGCCGGTCACCGTCCCGGCCCCCTGGCGAGCAATGGATGGACCGGCTTGCGCACCCCTCGCGCCTGCGCCCGCCGCGTCCACTTGTCGAGCCTGGCATCCTGCATCGCCAGCTCCCAATACTCGGCGAATTTCGGCGCTCGCGCACGCAAGCGGTAGGCCGCCTGACGGCTCATCCCGACGGATCGCGCCGCGCGCGCGACCTGGCCATGCTCGGCCAGGAGTTTGAGAAACCGCGCCGCCTTCTCCCCGGTCCAGCGGGTGCGGTCGGGCGAAGGCGTGTTTGGCGCAGGATCGGAGGGGTTGTTCATCCGGCACGCTAAGGCAGATTTCGCGCGTGTAGGAAAACCTTTTGCTTCCCCGTGCGTTGCATCCCCAGCCCCTACCCCTAGGAGACCCCCAATGGCCGACCGAACGATTTCTGACATTGCCACGAAGCTCAAAGCGATCGACGTCGCCATGCTGGTGACCAAGACCGGCAGCGAGGACGCCATCGCCGCGCGCCCGATGTCCAACAACAAGGATGTCAGCCGCGAAGACGGCACCACTTTCCACTTTGCCACCGACGATGGCCGGATCGACGACGACCTCAAGCGTTCCGACCAATGCGGCGCGACCTATAGCGAAGGCGATTTCTATTGCGCCGTGCAAGGCACCGGCAAGCTTCACCGCGACCGCGCGACGCTGGAACAACACTGGGTCCCGGACCTGGAGACATGGTTCGAGAACGGCCTCGACACCGAGGGTCTGGTGCTCATCGAAGTCACGCCCGCCCGCATCGCGTGGTGGGAAGGCCGCGAGCAGGGCGAACTGACGCCCTAGGAACTGCGTCCGGCCGCTTCTTCCGCGTCGCGGGCATCGCTGGCGGCTTCGCGCTCGGCGGCGCATTCTTCGGCCTCTTCGGCGGCGCGGGCCCGTTCCTTCTCGCGCACGATCTTGTCGCGCTGTTCGGCGACGGAGCGCGCCTGTTCGGCGAGGCCGCGCCAGGTCTTCTCCGCGCGCAATTCGCGCTCGCGCACATTGTCGAGCTTGGCAGCCTTGGCCGCAGCGGCGGATTCCTTGGCGCGGGCGGTATAGAATTCGTAGGACTGGTGCATCGGCATGGCGCTCCGCTGGAGGAATGATCCCCCGGCCGAGGCGGCAAAACCGCGCCGGCCGGGGGCGTGTCTAGCGATTGCGGACGATCAGTCGGCAGCGCTCAGGTTGACGGCGCTTTCCTTGCCGTTGCGGCCCTGTTCGACGTCGTAGTTGAGCCGCTGCTCCTTATCGAGCGTCTGCATGCCGGCTGCCTGGACGGCAGAGATATGCACGAAGCTGTCGGCCGAGCCGTCGTCGGGCTGGATGAAGCCATAGCCCTTGTCTTCGTTGAAAAATTTTACGGTGCCAGTCTTGGCCATGATGATGTTCCTTTCGAGAACGTGTTGGTTGCCGCGCCGCAACATGCGGAGCAGTCGTGCGTCTAATCGTTCAAATGAAAGGGAAATCGTCGCCTGGTTTACGCCGGGGCCCGGTATGCGCAGATGAGCGCGGGGCAAGCGGCGGTATGCAAATTTCGAAGTCCGTCGCAAATTTCGACGTCAGCGAGGAGGATGTAGCACGGAATGCGCGAAACGCCTAACGAATGCTGCGTGAGCGCGCCCGTCACCATCCTCGTCGATGCCGATGCCTGTCCGGTGAAGGAGGAGGTCTACCGCGTCGCGGACCGCCACAAGGCCCATGTCCGCGTGGTCAGCAACAGCCCCTTCCGCGTGCCGGTGAGCGAGCGGGTGAAGCGCGTGGTGGTCTCGGATAGCTTCGACGCGGCGGATGACTGGATCGCGGAGAATGCCGGGCCGCAGGCCGTGGTCGTCACCGCCGACATCCTGCTGGCCGAACGCTGTCTGAAAGCTGGCGCGACGGTGCTGCGCCACGACGGCCGCGAGTTCGACGCCGCCAGCATCGGCAGCGCCATCGCCACCCGCGCCATCATGGAGGACCTGCGCGCCGGGATGGACGGCGTGGGAGGCGGCCCACCGCCGTTCCGCAAGGCGGACCGGTCGCGGTTCTTGCAGGCGTTGGATCGGGTGCTGGTGGGGATGGGGCGGGGGTGAAAGCTGCCAAGCAGGGATGCCCGCCGATTTCGCTATCTATTCCCTGCAACCGGCCCATAGTGGCACCGGGGCATCCCGCCCCGATTGGAAGAGATAATGGCCAAAGGCCAGCAGAAGAAGAGCCGCGAGAACCGCAAACCCAAGCAGGAAAAAGCCAAGACCAACGCCTCCAACCCCAGCACCAAACCCGGCAGTATCAAGGAGCTGGAGAATATGCGCAACAGCTGACGGCTGCACGAGGGCGGAACGAGCCCCGCTGGTTTTCACGGATTTTCAAAGTATCGCGACTAATCTTTGTGAATGGAAACGGTGAATTACCTGCTCGACCGCCCGTTCGTCTTGCTGATCGTGCTATTGATCGGCGCGGTGATCGGGATCGTGTTCGAACGACAACTGGCCTATGCCGACCGGGAAAAGCGCAAGGCCTATTGGCGCGGGCGCAATGCGCAGCGTTTCGGCAAGAAACCCGGCGGCGCGATGAAGACCGGGAGCGAACCCGAAGTCACGCGCTCGGATTTCGCTGCCGACCAGTTGAAGACGGTCAGTCGCGCGAAATTCAGCTCGCGCAGCCTGCTCAACAAAGCCGAGGCCAAGGTGTTCGACGCGCTGGATAAAGCGGTCGTCGCGCGCAATCCGAAATGGCAAGTGATGGCGCAGGTATCGCTGGGAGAATTCCTCGCCAGCCCCGACAAGGACGCCTATTTCGCGGTCAATTCAAAGCGTGTCGATTTCGCGCTGATGGACGAGAACTGCCGGGTCGTGCACGCGCTCGAATACCAAGGATCGGGCCACCACACCGGCACAAGCGCCGCCGCGCGCGATGCGGTGAAGAAGGAAGCGCTTCGCAAGGCGGGCATCGGCTATCACGAGATCATCGCAGGCCACACCACGCCGAGCGAACTCAGGGCGCTGGTGGAGAAGCTGGTTCCGGCGGGTTAAGCAAATCTATGAGGCTCAACCACTTATTCTCCGAGATAGGATCGATACGAGAGAGGGATCTAGCGGGCTAGTGTCATCATTAACCACCCCGTCTTGCGTAGGTCGAAACAAGGCTGCGAGTACAATGGCCTCATGCTTCTCGTTGACCAACTCGTCCTCCCTAAAGGCGAGAAATGTTTGCGCGAAAGCTTTCCGCTCTTCCGCATCCGAAGCCAAGTGCCGCGAACTAAGGTAGAACTTATTGAGGGTCCGGAGAAGCCAAAGCACCAATGAAGCCACTAGTAAGATCGAGCCGATCGTCAAAGGCCCCTTCGCCGACCAGCCGTTGACACAAGAACCCTCCGCATCGCAGCGCTCTATAAAGAATGAATTGGCTACTTGGTCGCCAAGAAACACGACGAGGAGCCCGACTCCGATCACAAAAGCTATCCCCGAGCCAATAAGCCATCGCTGGGTCTTTGAGGCAGCCGCTCGATGATTCATCGCGCGGCCTTCCCAAAGCGCCACCGCGGACTTATACTCTAATTGCTTAGTATAACGCTCATAGGTATCCGAGAATTGACGATTCCATCGTTCTCGGTCCCTTTCGAATCGGTCGGTAGCTATACGGCTGCCGCTTGCTGCCATATCCCTAATTTGCGTTCGATCTTCCTCAAGCTTAAACACTTGCGCGCGAGCCTTTGCGAGCGCCCCTTGCAGCAGTTTCGATTTACGCGTCATGTCGGCCTTGAGGGCGCTGAGCTGACTTTTTACTCGATCAGTAGAGATCTGCACCGCTTTTGTTTCTGCAACACTTCCGGCCAGCTCAGCACCACCCAGTAGGGCCAGCCCCCGAAGATACTGGTCAAACACCTCTCGATGCCGGAAGTTGGAACCTTGAATAGAGTTTTGTGCGGTGAATGGACTTTGGATCCATCCATTCGAAACGAAAAACGCTAGTACAAGGGCACGGTATGTGTCGTCGTCGCCCTCCTCCAACGCATCAAAAAACAGCTTGCCCGCGCTACTCGAAGTTGGCGGGAGAAAATCTCGAACGTCATCCGGATTGAAATCTTCCGCCTCGATGTCATCAAATTGCTCTAAATCAACGTGTGCTCTAGCGTAGCCGAAAGGCAAGCTCACATCTGCTCCGTCAAGGCTCCTCCAAATGCTCGATTCTTCACGAAGTAAATGCAATAATTCAGCTTTTGAGTCCGCAGTCCACCGTCTCGCAAATACGAATTTGAGGCTTACCTGTTCGCGTGCCACTTCATCTTCCTTCCGCGTGATAGCGGTTATGATGACGGATGCGGTCAAATGTCTAGCGATCAGCCCTATCAATCCTCAGGCAAATAAAACTTCTCGCCCTTCTCGCGGTAGACTTCGCTCATTTGTGCTTTGCACGTCTCCGCGCTCCGCGGGAGCGCTCCGACTCCCCCCATGCCCTCGCGAGGGTCAGTCCGCCTCGCTTTCGGGTAGGTAGAGCCTCTCGCCCTTGGCCTTGTAAAGTTCGGCCATGTCGGACATTCCCTCGCGCGCTTCCTCGGCCTCTTCGGCTGAGGTTTCGCGCTTGATGTTCTCGCTCGCGAGATAGCTGTCCGAGTTCTGCTTGGCGGCAAAATCCCGCACTTCCTGGGTGATCTTCATCGAGCAGAATTTCGGGCCGCACATCGAGCAGAAGTGGGCGGTCTTGGCGCCTTCTGCGGGGAGGGTCTGGTCGTGGTATTGTTCGGCCGTGTCGGGGTCGAGGCTGAGATTGAACTGATCCCGCCAGCGGAATTCGAAGCGGGCCTTGCTCAGCGCGTCGTCGCGGACCTTGGCCGCAGGATGCCCCTTGGCGAGGTCGGCGGCGTGGGCGGCGAGCTTGTAGGTCACCACGCCCACCTTCACATCGTCGCGGTCGGGCAGGCCGAGGTGTTCCTTGGGCGTGACGTAGCAGAGCATCGCGGTGCCATACCAGCCGATCTGCGCCGCGCCGATGCCGCTCGTGATGTGGTCGTATCCCGGCGCGATGTCGGTCACGAGCGGGCCGAGCGTGTAGAACGGCGCTTCGCCGCACGCCTCCAGCTGCTTGTCCATGTTCTCCTTGATCTTGTGCATCGGCACGTGGCCGGGGCCTTCGATCATCACCTGCACGTCCTGCTCCCAGGCGCGCTTGGTGAGCTCGCCCAGCGTGTAGAGCTCGGCGAACTGGGCTTCGTCGTTGGCGTCGGCGATGGAGCCGGGGCGCAGGCCGTCGCCCAGCGAATAGGCGATGTCATAGGCCTTCATGATCTCGGTGATCTCGTCGAAGCGCTCGTAGAGGAAACTCTCCTTGTGATGCGCGAGGCACCATTTCGCCATGATGGAGCCGCCGCGCGACACGATGCCGGTGACGCGCTTGGCGGTCATCGGGACGTAGGGCAGGCGCACGCCGGCATGGATGGTGAAATAGTCGACGCCCTGTTCGGCCTGTTCGATCAGCGTGTCGCGGAAGATGTCCCAGGTCAGGTCCTCGGCGATGCCGCCGACCTTCTCCAGCGCCTGGTAGATCGGTACGGTGCCGATGGGGACGGGCGAGTTGCGGATGATCCATTCGCGCGTGTCGTGGATGTTGCGCCCCGTGGAGAGGTCCATGACGGTGTCCGCGCCCCAGCGGATCGACCAGACCATCTTGTCGACTTCCGCCGCCACATCCGATGCCACGGCGGAGTTGCCGATATTGGCGTTGATCTTGACGAGGAAATTGCGCCCGATCGCCATCGGTTCGGTTTCGGGATGGTTGATGTTGTTGGGGATGATCGCGCGGCCGCGGGCGACCTCGTCGCGCACGAATTCGGGCGTGATCTCCTGCGGGATTTCGGCGCCCCATGCCTGCCCGTCGGGCGCGGTTTCGAGCTTCGCCCGGCCGACATTCTCACGCTCAGCGACATATTCCATCTCGGGCGTGATGATGCCTTTGCGGGCGTAATGCATCTGGCTGACATTCTGGCCCGGCTTCGCGCGCAGCACGGTCCTGGCCACGTTGGGGAAGGCCGGGACACCGCCCGAACGGTCAGGGCCGAGTTGGCCGTTATCCTCCGGCTTCACTGCGCGCGCGGCATATTCCTCGACGTCGCCGCGGCCCATGATCCACTCGCGCCGCAGCGCGGGCAGGCCGGCCTGGATGTCGATGCTCACCTCGGGGTCGGTATAGGGGCCCGAGGTGTCGTAGACCCGCACCGGCTCCTCGCCGCCCTCCAGCTGGATCTCGCGCATGGCGACGCGCACGCCGGAACCCGTGCGCGCGCCGACATAGATTTTCTTTGAACCGCGAATGGGCCCCGTGGTGACGCCGATCTCGAGCGGGGAATTGATGTCTGCCATGGTCAGTCTCTTTCAGTCGATCAGATGGTTTGCAGCCGCGAAAGCGCGACGAAGATGAAGGCGGCCCCGAGCAGCGCGGAAAGGCCCGCCCACACGCGCATCCGCTTGCCGATCAGGCTCTTCCAGATGCCCATGAAGCGTTCGCCGGCTGCGAGGAGCAGCATGCCCTCTGCCACCATCAGCCCGCCGATGACGGAGATGACGACGCTCAGCCAGTCGCCCTCGCGCCACGGCGAGACGAGATAGATCGCCGCGCCGAGCGAAAGGCAGAACAGGCCGGTGAGGAAGAGCGTGGCGGGGCTGCGCTCGATATCCTCGACCATGCGCGCCCACATGCCCGGTGCGCGCAGCTCGCCCACACCGGCGGCCAGCGAATAGAGACCGATGAAGAGCGCGATCCAGGCGGGGGTTTCGGAATAATCGGCCATGCATGCTCCAGCGTCGCATCCGCAGCGCGCGAGGAGGCCGAAGGTCCAGTGGCGTTACGACCACCCTTCCCTCCGCCCGCGCTAACGGGATCAGGTTCAACGGGTCGGGTGGAGACTATCCCACCCCTCTCAGCCGGTCTGGCTCCCCGGGGATGGGCAGGGTGTAATGCGGGCTTGCGCGCCTGTCCAGCGGCGCGGCTACGGCTGGATGCCGGCGGCGCGCTCTTCCATATCGGTGATGAGGCCGTCGCGGTCAGTATCCACCCGGTCGAAATTGGCCTGAGTGGCGATGCGATATTCGACGAGGGTGATGATCCCGTCCCCGTCAGCGTCGAACTGGCTCATCATCGGCGTGGCATCGACGCTGGCCGCCGACGGCTTGGCGAGCGCCGCGAATTCCGCCGTGTCGAGCATTCCGTCGCCATTGCGGTCGAGCTGCGCAAACACGCGCTGGTTCTGCCGCAGGGCTTCGGCCTGCGCCGCCTGCTGCTGCGAGGCGATGATTTCCGCAGCGACGACCATGCCGTTATTGTCCCCGTCGAGCCGCTGGAACTGGGCATCCATCTGCGCGATAAAGGTCGCCCGGTCGAGCGCTTGCCCCGGTGACGGGGCGGCTTCCTGCGCCGACGCCGTACCGGCCAAGGCCAAAGCGACACATGCCGCAGTCACTGAAAGTGTTGCCCGATTCAAACGCATCTATTCATCCTCGATCCTGTTGCCACCCGAGCCAAGGCGATAGCGCCTGCTGGGTCAAGGGGCTCAGGTGAAGTCCAGCCCCTTAAACTCGCCTGAACTGCGCCACGCCGCGATATAAGTGGAGAAAGCGGGTGCGCCGCCGGAGTGCCCGACACTGTACCTGTCGCGATCGCGCAAGCGCTTGTCGCTCTCCTCGGCATATCCGGCCTACAGCGCATCCTCGTCGATGGTGCCGAAATCCGGTGCTCTTCTCGCCATGACCGCTGTCTCCTCACAAACAGGGTGACACATTCGTCTCTCTATGCAACCTTTTGTGTCGGAGAGAGGAGAACCCCATGGCCACTGCCGCCACGGATGCGAGGGCTATCGCGCCGGTCGATGTCAGCCGCGAAGCGCTCTATGTCGAAAATCGCTGGCACGAGCCCTTCGCGCAACTGCGCCGCGAGATGCCGGTCAGCTGGACGCCCGAAAGCCCCTACGGCCCCTATTGGTCGGTCGTGACGCACGAACTGGTGAGCAAGGTCGAGCTCGATACCGAGACCTTCTCCTCCAGTTGGGAGCGCGGCAATATCACTATCGCCGACCCGGCGCCCGAAACCAACCTGCCCAATTTCATCGCCGCAGACCCGCCGCTGCACACCGCGCAGCGCAAGGTCATCCAGCCGGCCTTCGCGCCAAGCCAGATGCGGATTCGCGAACAGCAGGTGCGCGAGCGCTGCGCTTACCTGCTCGACAAGGTGCCGGTGGGCGAGACGTTCGATTGGGTCACCGAAGTCTCGATACCGCAGACGATGGGCATGCTGTGCATCATCTTCGGCATGGACCCCGATGCCGAGAGCGAGGATCTCAAGCGCTGGTCGGATTTTGCCAGCGGGGTGGGCGAGAACAGCCAGACCGAGGAATACCGAGCCGAGTGGCTCACCCAGATGCACGCCATGCTCGCGCGCTTCGACCAGTTGCTCGACGAGCGGCGGCAAGCCGAGCCGGGCGATGATTTGCTCAGCCGGATGGTGCACTCGGAAGCCATGGGCAATCTTTTGCCGATGGAGCGGCTGGCCAATCTCGCCCTGTTGTTGGTCGGCGGCAACGACACGACGCGCAATTCGGCCAGCGCCATCGTGCGCGGGTTCGATATGTATCCCGAACAGCTCGACGTGCTGTATGGCGACGCCTCGCTGATCCCCAATGCGGCGCAGGAAGTGATCCGCTGGCAGTCTCCCGTGCTGCACATGCGGCGCACGACGACCCGCGATACCGAGCTCGCCGGGCAGCATATTCCCGAGGGCGAGAAGGTCGTGCTGTGGTATATTTCCGCCAATCGCGACGAGGCGGTCTTCGAGGATGCCGACCGTTTCGATGTCGCGCGCGCCAATGCGCGGCGGCACCTCGCCTTCGGCCACGGCATCCACCGCTGCGTCGGCGCGCGGCTGGCGGAAATCCAGATCGGCACCTTGATCGAGGAGATCGTGGGTCGCGGCTGGCGGATCGTCCCGCAAGGCGAACCGACGCGGCAGGCGAGCCCGTTCCTGCGCGGATTTACGTCGATGCCGGTGAAGATAGAGCGGCGGGGCTGAGCGGTGTCCTACAGGCTCTACGGCGCGCTCGCTTCGCCCTATTCGATCAAGATGCGCGCCGTGCTGCGTTATCGCCGGATCGTCCACACCTGGCATGATGGGCCCGAGCGGCAGGAAGCGCTGAACCAGGTGCGCGCGCCCGTCATCCCGGTGCTGCGGTTTCCCGACGGGCGCTACGCCAACGATTCCACGCCGCTGATCTACGAGCTGGAAAGCCTGCATTCCGAGCGCGGTATCGTGCCGCCCGATCCTGCCATGGCCTTCCTCGCCCACCTGATCGAGGATTTCGCCGATGAATGGCTGACCAAGGCGATGTTCGGGTTTCGCTGGCTGGCCGAGGTCGACCAGGTCCAGATGAGCCGCTGGCTCGCCTTCGACATGATGCATGGCGGCGGGCTGGAGGCGAGCCAGGCCGCGGCCGAAGCGTTCCGCGCGCGGCAGGTCGGACGGATGGCGATCGTCGGCTGTACCGAGGCAAACTTCCCGCTGATCGAGGCGTCGAAGCGGGTCGTGCTGCGCGCGCTGGAAGCACACGTAACGGACAGCTTCTTCCTGTTCGGCACGCGGCCGAGCCTCGCCGAATTCGCGCTGCTGGGGCAGCTCTCGCAGCTCGCCACCGACCCGACGCCGCAGGCGATGATGCGCGGCGATTTTCCCTATACCTACCGCTGGCTGGAACATCTGGACGACCTGTCGGGGGTGGAAGGCGCCTGGGCGGGCGAGCCGGCCGCAGCGGCGCTCCAGGTCGCCCGCGCCGCTGGGGAAGTTTATGCGCCTTTCCTTGCTGCCAATGCGGCGGCGCTGGAGGCGGGCGAGAGCGAGTTCAGCTTCACCGCAATGGACAAGCCCTATTCGCAGGGCACCTTCAAATACCAGGCCAAGTGCCTCGCCGATCTGCGCGCGCGCTACGCCGCGCTTGGCACCGAGGACAGAGCCCGCGCCGCCGACTGGATCGGCCCGGCGTGGACCGACTTGCTGGATTCCTAGGAGAGACCGAGAATGCCCTTCCGCATGACCGAGATGGTGGGATGCGAGTTTCCGCTCTTTGCCTTTTCGCATTGCCGCGACGTCGTCGCAGCGGTCAGCCGCGCGGGCGGCTTCGGGGTTGTCGGCGCGGTCAGTTCGACGCCCGAGCAGCTCGAACAGGAGCTGTCGTGGATCGACGACCATGTCGAGGGCAAGCCCTATGGCGTAGATGTCCTGATCCCCGAGGTGCAGGCAGTGAAAATGGACATCACTGCCGACCAAATCATCGCGCAAATCCCCGAGAAATACCGCGACTTCACCCGCGCGATCCTGCGCGAGGCGGGTATCTCGGAAGAGGGCGCCAATTTGCACGGCGGCTCGCAGCGGCCCAACACCTCGCTGGGTCAGGAATTGCTGGAGGTGAGCTTCAACCACCCTGTCCGCCTGATCGCCAATGCGCTGGGCACCGCGCCGCCGGAGATGATCGAGGCGGGCAAGGAGCATGGCATTCCGGTCGCCGCGCTGGTCGGGGCGAAGGAGCATGCGATGAAGCAGATCAAGGCCGGGGTCGACATCATCGTCGCGCAGGGCGGCGAAGGCGGCGGGCATTGCGGCGAGGTATCGACCGTCGTGCTGATCCCCGAAGTGCTCGACGCGATTGCCGAGGCCGGCGCGGACATCCCGGTGCTGGCGGCAGGCGGCATCATGGACGGGCGGCAGATGGCCGGGATGATGGCGATGGGCGCCGACGGCGCGTGGTGTGGCAGCGTCTGGCTGGCGACCAGCGAGGCGGAAACGACCGAGGTCTTCCGCGAGAAGATGATCGCCGCCACCAGCCGCGATACGGTCCGCTCCAAGCACCGCACCGGTAAATACTCTCGCCAGCTACGCAGCGAATGGCATCGCAAATGGGAGGAGGCCGAGATTCCCGCCCTGCCCATGCCGCTGATGATGCTGCTTTCCGAGCCGACCTTGCGCGCGATCGACCAGGCCAGCCTCAATGGCAATCGCGCAGCGCAGGAACTGGCGACCTATTTCGTCGGCCAAGGCGTCGGCATGGTCAGGGAGCAGCGCGGCGCGGGGCAGGTGGTGCAGGACTTCAAGGAAGACTTCGCCGCCAGCTACGAGCGGATGATGGGATTGCTCGAATGAATGAACTGGGAGACGACGGGTTTTTGCCGCGCGTCTGTATCATCGGGGCGGGCTGCAGTGGCTTCACCACCGCCAAGCGCCTGCAGGATTACGGCATCCCCTTCGATGTGTTCGAGGCGTCGGACGATATCGGCGGCAATTGGTACTACAAGAACCCCAACGGCATGTCGGCCTGTTACCAAAGCCTGCATATCGACACGTCCAAATGGCGGCTGGCGTTCGAGGATTATCCGGTGCGCGAAAACTGGCCCGATTTCCCCAGCCACGCACAGTTGCTCCAGTATTTCCATGATTACGTCGATCATTTCGGCCTGCGCAAGCACATCCGGTTCAATACGCGCGTGGAGAAAGCGCGGCGGCGGCCCGAGGGCGGCTGGGACATCACGCTGTCGGACGGCGAGACCCGGCGCTACGACGCACTCGCCGTCGCCAACGGCCACCACTGGGCGGCCCGCATCCCGGACTATCCCGGCGAATTTACGGGCGAGCAAATCCACAGCCACGCCTATTCGACCCCGACCGACCCGGTCGACTGCACCGGCAAGCGCGTGCTGGTGGTCGGCATGGGTAACAGCTCGATGGATATCTCCAGCGAGCTCGCCCAGCGGACCGTGGCCAGCAAGCTGTTCGTCTCGGCGCGGCGCGGGGTCTGGGTGTTCCCGAAATATATCGGCGGCCAGCCGTCCGACAAGAACCCGGCCCCCGCCTGGATGCCGCGCTGGATGCGGCAGAAGGTGGGCGAGCGGATCATGCGCAAACTGCTCGGCAAAATGAGCGATTACGGCCTGCCGGAACCCGACCACGGCATGTTCGCCAACCATCCCAGTGTCTCTGGCGAATTTCTTGTGCGCGCGGGTTCAGGCGATCTCACCATGAAGCCAGGAATCGAGAGCCTCGATGGCGATGGCGTGGTGTTTGCCGACGGCAGCCGGGAGCAGGTCGATGTCATCGTCTGGGCGACCGGTTACGACATCCGCTTTCCCTTCTTCGACGACCCGGCCTTCACCGCCGACGCAAACAACCGCCCACCGCCACTGTTCAAGCGGATCATGAAACCCGACGTACCCGACCTATTTTATATGGGACTGGCCCAGCCGTTGCCGACACTGGTCAATTTCGCCGAGCAGCAGAGCAAGCTCGTGGGCGCCTATCTGGCCGGCCGGTATGCTCCGCCTTCGCCCGAGGAGATGCACCGCATCATTGCCAAGGACGAGCAGTTCAACACCGGGCAGTTCTACACGTCGCGCCGACACACGATCCAGCTCGAGTTTGATCCCTATGTCCGCGATCTGGCGAAGGAACTGAAGGCCGGGGCCAAGCGCGCGGCGGCGCAAGGCCATGCCCTGCCCGTCGAACTGCGAGCGGTGGAGCCGGCCTGAGCCCTACTTCTGCTCGATGGCAATCACCGCCATCGTCAGGCGGGAAATGCACACCAGCTTGCCCTGTTCGTTGACGATGCGGATCTGCCAGATCTGCGTGGTGCGGCCGATGTTCACCGGGCTGGCGGTGGCATAGACATATTGGTCATAGGCCGGGCGCACGTGGTTGGCGTTGATCTCCATCCCGACAGTGGCGAATTTTGCGCGATCGACGGTGAGCGAGGCGGCGACAGAGCCGACCGTCTCCGCCAGCGCGACCGAAGCGCCGCCGTGCAACCGGCCATAAGGCTGTTTGGTCCGCCGATCGACCGGCATGCGCGCGGTGATCGTATCGCTCGAAACCTCGACGAACTCGATCCCCAGATGGCCGGGCATACAATCGTCGCCGCCCGAGCCGAGGTCCGCCAAGCGCGGCAGCGTGCCGCCCCACCAGATGATGTCATTGTTCATGCGGCCCTCTTGGCCCGGTCACCGGTCGCTGTCTATCGCCGGATTACTACACGATACATCATGGTTACCGAATGCTTACGATTTCCTGCCATGTTTGTACGTATGAAAGGAATTGCACCGCTTCTTGGCGCGCGCATGGTCGCTGCGCGTTTGCTTGCCGTTCTGGCGGCGATGCTGCTGGCCGCGCTTTGCGCATCTCCGGCCAAGGCTGCGGATTGCTCAGCAGCCTCGAGCGCCGGGACCGCACCGTCATCGTGGCAGACCTATTGCTGGCTCGACTTCAGCGCCTATGACGATGCGCAGGCGCGCAGCGCGGGCGGGCAAAACTTCTCCTTCGCGCTCAGCGATGGCTCCGTTCTCAGCTTCAACCTGCGCACCACCAGCACAGCCGCCACCGGCGCCGATGCGCGCACGGCTCCCAGCTGGTCCGGTGCAGCGGTCGGCAATTCTGCTTTTCTCGGGATACCGGGTCGCCCGATCCTCTACATGCTCAACAGCGGATCGAGGGTGCAGTTCAACATCAGCTCAATCGCAGTCACGCCGCCGCCGGGCGTCTCCACGGTGACAAGCTATGCCTTCGTAGTGGCCGATGGAGAGTCCACCGACAATGCAGAATATCTCGAATACACCACCAATGGCGGCACGTGGCAGCTGCTCGATGAAGTGCCACCGATCAGCGGCAGCCAGATGCCGGGCTATACCGGGATCGGTAGTTCCACCTTCCGCGAGACCGGCGATGGCCAGAGCGGGCGGGTCGGAGCCTATATTGTCGGCTCCGAAAACCCGACCAATGTCACGGCCGAAATGCGTGGCGCGGGCTTGCAAGGCATAATGTTCGCGGTGCGTTTTGCGTCGATCAGCCTGGTAAAGCAAATCGGCGGCGCACGTGTCACACCCAATGACCAGTTTACCTTCGAGATCCAGTCGACATCCTCTGGCAGCGTGCTTGCGACCGGCACCACTAGCGGCACCGGCCTGGGCCCGTTCGATGCCGCGGTCCTGACCACTGCGTCAGGCATTCCGCTAACGCTGACAGAGCGCATGGCGGCGGGTAGCAGCAGCGATATCTCGCAATATCAGTCCAGTCTTACCTGCGTGAATGACAATTCCGGCTCGAGCACAGTCATGCCAACCAATGTTGTCACGACGAGCTATAATTTCGGCTCGCTGCAGTTTGGCGATACGGTGGCCTGCACATTCACCAACACGCCTTACCCACACCTTACCTTCACGAAAGCGCTTGGGGCCGGCGGACGGGTTTTCGATACCGATCAGTTCGGTCTGCGCATCCGCGACCGCACGATCGGCACCAACCTGATCCAGACCGACACGGAGGGGACCGGATCGAGCTTCACCGTCGACAGCACGGGGCCGACCCAGGTCACCGCCGGCAACACTATCCGCGCCATCGAAGTTGCGCGCGGCACGACCAATCTGGCAAACTATACCGAGGCCACGATCTGCACCAATGCCAATGCGTCTTCCGGCACCACCATGCCCAGCGGCGGTCGACGGGTCGACATGGTGCTCCAGCTAGGCGATGTCGTCACTTGCATTGTTACCAACACCCGCGATGAGCAAGTGGTGCAGCTGATCGTCGAGAAGTCCTCGGCCATCATCTCGGATCCGGTCGATGCCAGCGACCCGATGGCCATCCCGGGCGCGATCGTCGAATACACGGTTGAAGTGCGCAACGAGGGCAACTCAGAGGTCGATATGGACACGCTCGACGTGCTCGATATCGTGCCCGCGGAGATGGCATACGACACTGCAACCGGCCTGACCCTCAGTGAGGGCACAACGCCGAGCGGCCTCGACACCTTCGACACCGCGACCATGGTCAGCTTCTCGCAAAGCACCGACGGCGCTGCACCCTATGACTATGTCCCGGCCGGTTTCGACACGGCACTGACCGGCATCCGCGTAATGCCGACAGGAACAATGGCGGCCTCGGACGGGACCAACCATCCGAGCTTCACCGTCACCTATCGCATGCGCATCGAGTAGCGCGGACCAGCCGGGATACCCAAGGGCGAAGGGCTCAACGATACCGCCGACCGCGCGACCGGATTCGATGCTGCGGCTGCTCGAGGTAGACGATCTTGCGACCCTGCCCGCGCGGATCGGGCCGTTCGACCGCAAGCTGTTCGAAGGCCTTTACGCGATCGACGACAATGCCAGACTGGCGCTGTTCCAGCGCGGCAGGCTCGCCGAGCATATCAAGAACGCGAAGACGCGTAGCGCTGCTGAGGAGGAGTGACCTCCCTCCGGACCGCCCACCGCGCCAGCTTGCGGCCGGGGCGATGCATCCAGAAGTCGCGCAAGGTGCAGACGAGTTCGTCATAGGAGCGGCTGTCGGTCGGGCGCGGCAGCCTCGCGGCGACGGGATGCGAGATCGGAAGGATCGTGGTTTTACCGTGGGCGGGATCGTGTAGCGCGATCAGCGGAGGACTGTCTCTGCCGAAGCGCGATTCAAGCGCCGCGCCGATACGGGAAAGGTCATCGCGGCCCGGTTCGTCGAAGGCGACGATCACCCCATAGTCTCGGCCATAGCCCAGCCAGGCAACGGCCGTCCGTGCGTCCGGCGCGACCACCAGCCTGCCTTCGCACCCGACATGGCGGCAGGCACGCTGGAACAGGGCGACATCGACGGGGTTGCCGTCGATCAGCAGGATTGCGGGTTTCATTGTCGGCTCGGGCGCTGCAGGTCTGGGGATCCTTTCGGTCGTCCATCCTGCCAGCGCCGCGATGCCGTCGCTTTGCCCTGTGGCTAGGGATTAGCCCCTATTGCTGGCTGGCGATCCAGCGGTCGATCTTGGCTTCCAGCACCGGCAGCGGCAGGCCGCCCGTGCCCAGCACCTGCGCGTGGAAATCCTTGATGTCGAAATCGTCGCCGAGCGTGTCTTCCGCTTTCTTGCGCAGTTCCTGAATCTTGAGCGCGCCGATCTTGTAAGCGAGCGCCTGCGAGGGGATGGCGATGTAGCGTTCAACTTCGGACACGACTTCGGTGCGGGTCATGCCGGAGTTCTGCAGCATGAAATCGATCGCCTGCTCGCGCGTCCAGCCCTTCGAATGGAGGCCTGTATCGACCACCAGCCGCATGGCGCGTAGCTGTTCGTCCTGCAGCGTGCCGTAGCGGGCCCAGGGATCTTCGTAGAGGCCCATCTCGTAGCCCAGCGTCTCGGCATAAAGCGCCCAGCCTTCGATGAAGGCGGTGGTACCGCCGAAGCGCATGAAGGCGGGAAGATCGGTGTTCTCCTGCGCGAGGCTGATCTGGAAATGGTGCCCAGGCGCACCTTCGTGCAGGTAGAGCGTGACGTTACCGGTCGTCAGGCGACTCGGCAGGTCATAGGCGTTGAAGAAGAAGGTGCCCGGGCGCGAACCGTCCGGTGTGCCTGCCTGGTACGAGCCACCGGCGCTGAACTGCTCGATGCTCGGATCGTAGGGCTTGATCTCCAGCTCCGACTTGGGGAGCAGCGAGAAGTAGTCGCCGATCAACTGATCGACCTCTTCGCCGATCCGGTAGTAATCCTGCGTCAGCGCTTCGCGGCTTTCCGGCTTGAACTGCTCGTCGGTGCGGACGTAGTCGAAGAATTCGTTGAGCGTGCCCTCGTAACCGACTTCGGTCTTGAGCTGTTCGAGATCGCCCTTGATCCGCGCCACTTCGCGCAGGCCCAGGTCGTGAATAGTGTCGGCCGTCAGCGGCAGCGTCGTGGTCTGTTCGATCAGCTGCTTGTAGAGCATCTCGCCGCCCTTCATCTCGCTGAGGCCGACTTCCGCGCGTGCCGCATCGATATATTCGTCACGCAAGAAATCACGCAAGCGCTCGTGTGCAGCATAGATTTCCTGCGTCTTCGCTTCGTAAGCCGCTGTGAGACGCGCCTTGTCCTCCTCGGAGAAATCTTCCGGGAAGTTCTGCACCGGGCCCATGAACTGCGATTCCGCGATCGGCACTTCGTTTAGGGTCTTCAGCTGCTGGATCACGCGATCAATGGTCAGCTTGGTCTCGACCACGCCGCTCGCCATACCTTCGCGGAACTTCTCGATCGCGCGGTCGGTGATGGCGATGTAATCGTCATGGCGGCTAAGATTGTCTTCGTAATGCGCCAGCGTCTTGAACGGCGCCGCACCCTTCCCGCTCGCGAAATTCGGATAGAAAGTGTGAAAGCCGAAGAAGTGATTGACCGGGCGCACTTCGGTCAGCGCGCGAATTTCCGGCGTGCTGCCCTTGAGCGACTGCTCCTGGTTGTACTTGAACACGTCGTAAGCGAGCTGCGCCTGCGGATCGAGCTTGCTGCGGTCGATCTGCTGGAGCAGAGCGACATTGAGCTGGGTATCGCGCAGGTCGGCATAATAGGCCGCATCGGTCAGGAAATCGCCGAGCCGGTCGGCATCCTTGTCGTCGCCGCGGAACAGGCGGCTGAGGGGATTGAGTTCGAGGTTGCGCTTGTCGGACTCGGCGAACAGTTCGAACAGCCTGTTCCGCTCGGTCTGCGGCGCTTCGGCCTCTGCGGCGGGCGGAGCGCCATGGTTATCGGCCAGCGCAGGCGCTGCGGGCAGCGTGAGAGTCGCGGTGGCGAGAAGGAGCGTACGGATCGGTTTCATGAAGGTCCCCCGGGGATGGAATAGCGTGTTAGGCGGATAAGACACTATCCGCGGCATGACAAGCGCGCCTAGGCAGGCTGAGCGACGCAAGGGAGTGCGCCTCGTTCAAGCGCCAGCTTCGCTCGACCGGCGACTTACTCCGACAGGCAGAACCGATCGCTGCGACGGGCGACGTTGAAGCCGCTGTCTTCGACCGCGCGAGATTCCGCAGATGCCGGATCGCGGATCGGGTTGGTGTGGTTGTAGTGGATGAAGTGCACTTTCCCGCGCGTTTCCGCATCCAGATCGGCAAGCCGTTCCATGGTCGCTTTGACGCGCGGATGTGGGATCGCGCTCATGTCGCGGCCCTCCAGCTCGCCATCGTTCCAGAACGTCGCATCGAGGAACAGCAGGTCGAAGCCTTCGACCAGGTCTTCGAGGCTCTGCCCGCTCGCCTCTGCGAACTCGTCCCAGCTGTCGAGATCGGGAACATAAAGCGCGGTCTGGTCGGGCGTCATGATGAAGAAACCGACCGTCTCGGAATATTCGTCGCGGTGCGGCACGAGGATCGGCATGACGCCGAACTCATCGCTCAGCACGGTGAATTCACTCGCCGCCATTTTCGTGAGAGCGATATTGCCCAGTTCGGCAAGCTGGCTCCACGGCCCGTTCCCGCGCAGGAATTCGGCCATGCGCGGCATGGCATAGACCGGCACGCCGCTCGCCCCCGCCGCTTCGCGCCCGAGCCAGGCGAGGCCGAGATAGTGCCCGATATGGGCATGGGTCAGGAAAATCCCGTCGATACCCAGGCCCTGCGCGGGAGGCTCGATCCGGTCCAGAAGCGCCAGTTGCGCGGTGATCGCGGGCGTCGCGTCGAACAGGTAGCGCTGCCCGTTCTCGCGATCGACCAGTGCGAGCGCAGACGGCCACAAATCCGGCCCCTCGTCCCCCACGTTGCCGATCTGCGGCGCACCGGCATCCTGCCCCGCGCCCAGCACGACCAGTTCGCGCTGGCACCGGGCCGGTTCAGTCGCGACACTCGCCGCTGCAAGCGCCAGCGCGGCGAGCATCAGTCGATCACCCGCCCGCGGACCATCACCCAGTCGACATCTTCGAGCACTGCCACGTCATCGAGCGGATCGCCCTCGACCGCAATGATATCGGCGGAGAAGCCGGGAGCCAGCCTTCCGATCTCGTTTTCCAGTCCGAGAACTTCGGCAGCCACCGTCGTTGAGCTGGCCAGCACTTCACGGTCGGACATGCCGCCTTTGCGCATCAGCGCCAGCTCGCCGGCATTGTCGCCATGCGGGAACACGCCGGCGTCGGTGCCGAAGGCCATTTTGACGCCCCAGCGCCGCGCCCGCTCGACGATGCTTTCTGCAAACGGTCCGACGGCGCGGACCTTCTCCTCGACGACGGGGGTGTAAAAGCCGGTGCCGAGGTTTTCCTTGATGCCCTGAAACGCCATCAGCGTCGGGACCAGGATCGTGCCGTTCTCGCGCATCACGCGGGCGGCCTGCTCGTCGATATAGGTGCCGTGCTCGATCGTCTGCACCCCGGCACGCGCCGCTGCCTCGATCCCGCGCGCGCCATGGGCATGCGCGGCGACCTTGAGGCCGAGCGAGCGGGCGGTGTCGACGATCGCCTTCATTTCGGCATCGCTGAAATGCGCCTCCAGCCCGCGCCCCTGCTGGCTCAGCACGCCGCCGGTGGCGGTGATCTTGATCAGGTCCGCGCCGTATTTGGAGGCCGTGCGGACCATTTCGGCGCATTCGACTGCTCCTGTGCAGGTGAAATCGCTGCCCAGCATCTCGCCCACGCCGCGACGGAAACCGTTGGTATCGCCGTGCCCGCCGACGATGGCGATGGTGCGCGCCGAAGTGACGACGCGCGGGCCGGGGATCATCCCTTCGGCTGTGGCGCGGCGCAGCATCTGGGTGACCTGGTCGGTCCGAGAGCCGAGATCGCGCACCGTGGTAAAACCAGCCTCTGCCGTCAGCCGCGCATTCTTGGCCGCCACCAGCACGTTCCATTCGGGCGGGGTCGTCGCCGCGCGCCAGAACTCGCCGCTCGGATCGCCCGACAGGTGCGTGTGCAGGTCGACGAGGCCGGGCAGCAGCGTGTGATCGGGCAGGTGGATCATCGTTGCGCCGTCGGGCGTCGGCTGGAAGCCGTCTTCGATGCTCACGATCCGGCCATCGGTAACGGTGATGGTCGCCTGCCCCGTCGGCGCACTTGCCGCATCGGTGATCACGGAGCCGGCATGGATGACGAAAGTCTCCGCCGCGACCGGCGCAGCCAGCGCCGCGGTGGCGGCCAGCAACAGGGAACGGGCGATTATGGACGTGCGTTTCATTGGAACTCCCCCGGCAAGGCGCTGAATTTGCGCTTCAAGTTCCACCCGCTATACCGGCGCGCAACGAAACTACAAACGAGAGGACAATTCTCCCGATGAAGACCCTTCGGACTGCCCTGCTTACCGCCACTCTGCTGTTTCCCGCACCCGCGCTGGCCCGCCCGATGACGGCGGAAGATGTCGCCAAGCTCGAGAGCGTCGGCTCTATTGCCGTGTCGCCCGATGGCAGCCGTGTCGCCTACACGACCGCCAGCCTGCCGGACATCCTTGCAGGCGAAGACAACGGCTCGACCACGCAGCAGCTCAAGATCGCTTATGCGCGCGACAATCTGCGCGAATTCCTGCCCGACGACATGAACGTCTCCGGCATCCAGTTTTCGCCCGACGGTCGCTGGATCACTTTCCTGTGGACTAAGGATGACGAAAAGCGCGCCGTTTGGGGCATTCCGGTCGATGGCGGTGCGCATCGCAAGCTTGCCGCGGTCGAGGGTGCGGGCGTGCGCTCCTATAGCTGGGCGCCCGACAGCAGCCATATGCACCTGCTGGTCGGCGCGGCGGAAGACAAGGATCGCGAAGCCGAGAGCAAGGACGGCTTCAACGCCCGCATTTACGAGGAAGAACAGCAGCTCAACCGCCTGTTCCGCGCCATTATCGGTGCAGAGCTGGACCCCGAGCCGCAGGAAGTGACCGTCCCCGGCTACGTCACCTCGTTCCAGATCGCGAAAAACGCCCGTACCGGCGTGATCGAGACAGCACCGACGACGCTGATCGACGACAGCTACACGCAGAAGAAGGTCAACCTGCTCGACATGCCGACCGGCAATGTCCGCATGGTGATCGAAACCACCGGCAAGATCGACGATGTCGAGATTTCGCCCGACGCGAGCCAGCTGGCGCTGATCGCCGCAGTGGACATGAACGACCCGGCAGCGACGACCATCCATTTCGTCGACACCGCGACCGGCACGATCCGCGCGCACAATGCCGGCGCGCCCGAGGCCGTCGTCGATGTCGAATACATGCCCGACGGCCGCCTGGTCGCAGCGGTTCATGTCGGCGCGCAAAGTGTGCTGCGCATCCATAATCGCGACGGCTCGCTGCAGCGCGAAGTCGATCCCGGCGCGCTGATTATCACCGATGTCGAGATCGGCGGCGACCAGATTTTCGTCGAAGCCAATGCGCCGCAGCATCCGGGCGAGCTGTTCAAGCTCGACGGCGACAGCTTCACGCGCTGGACCAGCCACAATCCGTGGCTTGCGGATATCGATTTCGGCGAGCAGCGCACCTTCCGCTTCAATGCCAGCGACGGGCAGGAAGTCGAGGGCGTGCTGGTGCTGCCGGTAGGCGGCGTTCCGCGCGGCGGCGCGCCCCTGATCATGGATGTCCACGGCGGCCCGGAAGCGCACGATTCCAACGGCTGGACAACCAATTACAGCGGCCCCGGCCAGGTCGCGGCCGGCAAGGGCTATGCCGTGTTCCAGCCGAACTATCGCGGCTCGACCGGCTACGGCACGGCGTTCTCCAAGCAGCACCAAGGGAATTACACCGACCCCGAATTCACCGATCTCGTCGATGCCAAGCGCGCGCTCGTCGCCGAAGGGATCGCCGATGCGGATCGTGTCGGTGTGACGGGCGGTTCCTATGGCGGGTACGCCACGGCCTGGTCCTCCACCCGCTGGAGCGAGGAATTCGCGGCAGGCGTGATGTTCGTCGGCATATCGAACCAGATCAGCAAGTTCGGCACCGGCGACATCCCGTACGAGATGTACAACGTCCACAGCCGCAAATGGCCGTGGGACGATTGGCAGGCGATGCTCGAAGTCTCGCCGATCTTCCATGTCGACAAAGCCGAGACCCCGCTGCTGATCATGCATGGCGAAGAAGATACGCGCGTCGATCCGGGCCAGAGCCTCGAAATCTATCGCGCGATCAAGATCCGCAAGCCGGATACGCCGGTGCGGCTGGTGTTCTATCCCGGCGAAGGCCACGGCAACAGCAAGGCCGCCGCGCGGTATGACTACAACCTGCGCATGCTGCGCTGGTTCGACACCTACCTGATGACGGGCGACCGCGATGCTCCGCTGCCCGGCCCGCGGCCGGACCTCGAGATCGAGGGCGATGACAATAGCGAATGATGCATTAAAGGTTTCGACAACCCCATGCGATATGGCTCGATGAACGGAAATCGAGGGAAAGTGCCTTGCGCGCCATATTGGCTATTCTTGTTGGAGCAGCATTGCTGCCAGTGGCAGGTGAACTGATCGTCCTGGGCAACCCTGTGCCCTTGCCGATCCGCATCGGCATCGGACTGTTGGGCGTAATCACCATTATGGCGGGCTTGTATCATGCCCGCCTGCGGTTGCGCCGATCCGCGGCCTATCGCAACGGTCTGGCCCTTGCCGGGAGAGTCGCGTTCGAAGGCACGCAAGGAGAAGAGGCGGATGTCGCCCGCATCCTGTTTTCCGCAGGCGGCAGGCACTGGCGGATGACAGTGGACCGGCGCGGCGCCGAACATCTGATCGAGCGACCCTCCAACACCGTGCCCGCGATCGCCTGGCTCGGGAAGAATGACATTGTTTATGCGATCGATGCAGACGGACGAAGTCTATTGCCGATTTCGCCAGGCCGCGAAGTGAACCCGGCAAACTCCGCCCCGCCTCTGTATCAGCGCAATCAGAAGGTGTAGCCGATCCCGGCCCCGACGAGAAACTGGTCGGCATCGCCGCGAATGCTGGTGAACGGCGTGTCCTTGGCATCGCCGACCAGCCGCGAATAACCCGCGATGGTGACGATCGAGAAACCGCCATCGGTCACGTCGCCATTGAGGTCGAATGCCAGCAAAAGATTCGCGCCGAGGCTGTTGAGCCCGCCATCGGCCTGGAACGCCGGTAATCCGCTGGCGACGCTCTGCGCCGGGCTGACGCTGTAATAATAGTCGGCGAAATCGTCATCGACGAAAGTGGCACTGAAGCTGAGCGATCCGGCGATGCCGCGGCTCAGCGGGGTGAAATAGGTCACCGACGGCGCCACCGTCATACCGCTGTGCGCACCGGCAATGTCCCACAGCGCGTCGACGTTGAAGCTGAGACTGTCGAAGCGGTTGAGCACGCCGGGGAAGCTGACCCCGGCCGTCGGTCCGACCTCGACCGCGCGATCCAGCTCGCCCAGCGATTCAACCACCGGATCCTCGATCTGGTCGGCGCGGTCGCTGCGAAGCCTGCCGGCGATGCCGAGATCGAACGAGGGGCCTTCATCGGCATCGGGAATAAAGTCGATAGCAAGCCCCGCAGGACGCGGGTTGATGTCGATCCCGCCGTAGCTCGCCTGCACGATGGGCAACGGGAAGAACACGTAGTCGTCCGAGCCGGAATAGCTCGGGCCGTAGCCCGCACCGATGCCGATCGATAAATAATCGCCGTCGAAGACGGTCTCGCCGATGCCGGGAGGCGGGCCGTCGGCAACAATACCGTCCTGCTGCGACTGGCTTTCCTCGATGGTCTCGGTCTCGTCCGCGTCCTCCTCTGCAAGCGCAGGTGAGGCCAGGAGTGCCACAAGCGCAAGCGGCGGCACGAATTTCATGGTCATGTTCGGGTTTCCCTTCCTTGCCCCTGAAACGGACCAGACCCGCCCCGGTTCCGCCCCGCGCTGCTTTGCCATTGCCCCGGACCACCGCACCGCTTAGGCCGGGCGCACAATGAACGGGCGCAGGGCAGATCTGGCGATTGTTGGCGGCGGCCTGTCGGGCGGCCTGATCGCGCTGGCGCTGAGGAACGCGCGGCCCGAGCTCGACGTCAGGCTGATAGAAGCGGGCGAGAGGCTGGGCGGCAATCACCGCTGGAGCTGGTTCGAGAACGATCTCGGCAAAAGCGGCAACGAACTCATGCAGCCGTTTCGCAAGACCGAATGGCAGGGCTACGATGTTTATTTCCCGAAATATTCCCGCCGTCTGAAATCTCGCTACTATTCTCTGGCATCGCCCGATTTCGACGCCGGATTGCGGCGGGAATTGGCGCAAGACACTGTTCATACCGGCAGGAAAGTGGTGGAATGCACGCCTGACAGTGTCACGCTGGAAGGGGGAGACGCCATACCGGCCCGTGCCGTGGTGGATTGCCGAGGGTTCGAGCCGAGCGAGCTCGTGCGTGGCGGCTGGCAGGTCTTCATGGGCCGCCACCTGCGCACCCATGCCCCGCACGGCATTACCCGACCGGTCATCATGGACGTGACCGTAGAACAGCTCGACGGCTACCGCTTCGTTTACGTCCTCCCGCTCGGCGCAAGCGACATCTTCATCGAGGACACCTATTACAATTCCAACCCCGAGCTGGATCGCGGCGCGCTGTCGAGCCGGCTCGACCGATATTGCCGCCAGAACGGGTGGGAAGGCGACATCGTCGGCAGCGAGACCGGGGTCCTGCCGGTCATTACCGGCGGCGATTTCGCTGCCTATCGCCGCGAGCGCGAGCTCGACCGGATGCCGCAGGCGGGTGCCCGCGCGCTGCTGGCCCACCCGCTGACCAGCTACACCCTGCCGCAGGCGGTCGAAACCGCGCGCCTGATCGCGCGCAACGCGGACCTGCCTGGCGACCAGCTGGCCGCGCTGCTCGCCGCCCATGCCCAGCGGCACTGGAATCGCACGAGCTATTACCGCCTATTGGGCAGGATACTTTTCGAAGCCCCGCAGCCTAAGGAACGCTATCGAATCTTCGAGCGTTTCTACACACTCGACGAGGACTTGATCGAGCGGTTCTATGCCGCGCGTTCGCGCCCGCAGGAAAAGGCCCGCGTTTTGTGGGGCAATCCGCCGGTCGCGATCCACCGCGCCATCGCGGCGATCTTCAGCAAGAGTGCGCCGCTGGTGGTGCCGGACAGAACGAAAGGTCGCGTGTCGACATGAGTGCAGAAGGCAGGACAGCCTGCGTTATAGGGTCGGGCTTCGGCGGTATGGCGCTCGCCATGCGGCTGCAGAGCGCAGGGATCGCCACCACCGTGATCGAAGGGCGCGACAAGCCCGGCGGCCGCGCCTATTACTGGGAACGCGAGGGCTTCACCTTCGACGGCGGGCCGACCGTCGTCACCGACCCCGATTGCCTCAAGGAATTGTGGGAAGTGTCCGGCCACGACATGGCCGACGATGTCGAGCTGATGCGGGTCAAGCCGTTCTACCGGCTCAATTGGCCCGACGGGCACAATTTCGATTATTCGAACGATCACGACGAGCTGTTCAAGGAGATCGCGGAGCTCAATCCCAAAGATGTCGAAGGCTACCAGCGTTTCCTCGAATACAGCGCGGGCGTATACGAGGAAGGTTACGTCAAGCTCGGCACCGTGCCCTTCCTCGACTTCAAGTCGATGCTCAAGGCGGCCCCGGCGCTGACCAAGAAGCAGGCGTGGCGCAGCGTCTATTCGATGGTCTCCAGCTTCGTCGAGAACGAGAAGCTGCGCGAGGCGCTGAGCTTCCACACCCTGCTGGTCGGCGGCAACCCGATGAAGACCAGCGCGATCTATGCGCTGATCCACAAGCTGGAGATGGATGGCGGCGTGTGGTGGACGCGCGGCGGCACCAACCGCCTGATCGCCGGCATGATCCGCCATTTCGAGCGGCTTGGCGGAAAAATGATCGTCGGCGACCCGGTGGTGCAGGTGCATACCGAGAACGACAAGGCGACCGAAGTCGAAACGCAAAGCGGCTTCAGGCAGCGCTTCGATGCCGTCGCTTCCAATGCCGATATCATGCATTCCTACCGCGATCTGCTGGGCCGCAGCCAGCGCGGCTGGCGCATGGGCAAGAAGCTCGCACGCAAGAGCTTCAGCCCCGGGCTGTTCGTGGTCCATTTCGGCCTCGAAGGCAGCTGGCCCGGTATCCCGCACCACATGATCCTGTTCGGGCCGCGCTACAAAGGATTGCTGGACGACAT
Organism: Erythrobacter litoralis HTCC2594; assembly: GCF_000013005.1. Taxonomy (GTDB): domain Bacteria; phylum Pseudomonadota; class Alphaproteobacteria; order Sphingomonadales; family Sphingomonadaceae; genus Parerythrobacter; species Parerythrobacter litoralis_A. The sequence continues at coordinate 2,008,191 of NC_007722.1, forward strand.
CTACGACAACGGCGTGTTGCCGCAGGATTTCAGCATCTACCTGCACCACCCCACCGTGACCGACCCGAGCATGGCCCCGCCGGGCAAGAGCACGTTCTACGCGCTGGTTCCGGTCGCCCACATGGGCAAGCTCAAGGTCGACTGGGACGAGATCGGCCCGATCCTGGAGAAGCGCATCCTCGACGAAGTCGGTCGCCGCCTGATCCCCGACATCCACGACCGGATCGTCACCAAGTTCAGCTATGCGCCCAAGGATTTCGCGCACGATTTGAACGCGCATCTGGGCAGCGCTTTCAGCCTCGAACCGGTGCTGTGGCAAAGCGCTTACCTGCGCGGCCACAACCGCGACGACGTGATCGATAACTTCTACCTCGTCGGCGCAGGTACGCATCCGGGCGCAGGCATTCCCGGCGTCGTCGGCAGCGCGAAAGCCACCGCAGGCTTGATGATCGAGGATTTGCTCGCCAAAGCGGCGGCATGAAACGTCTCGCTGTCTATTGCGGCTCTGCCACGCCGGACGACCCGCGCTACATCGAACTCGCGCGCGAAGTCGGCGCCGGGCTTGCCGAGCGCGATATCGGGGTCGTCTATGGCGGCGGCAAGCTGGGGCTGATGGGCGCGGTCGCCAATGCGGCCAAGGAAGCGGGCGGCGAAGTGATCGGCGTCATCCCCGAAGCGCTCGTCAATTCCGAAGTCGCCAACCACAATTGCGACGAGCTGATCACCGTCTCCGGCATGCATGAGCGCAAGCAGAAATTCACCGACCTGTCGGACGGATTCGTCACCATCCCCGGCGGCGTGGGCACGATGGACGAGCTATGGGAAGCGATGAGCTGGGCGCAGCTCGGCTATCATTCCGATCCGGTAGGCTTGCTCAACGCTTTCGGATTCTTCGACGACCTTATCGCCTTTTATGCGAAAATGGCCGAGGTCGGCTTTGTTCGCCCGGCGCACCAGAACATCCTGATTCATGCGGAGACGCTGCCGGACCTCTTGGCGAAGATGGTCAATTACAAACCGCACACGCCGATTTTCCGCATGAAGGCCGACGATCTTTGAGCGAGCCGGGCAAACCCATAAAGGTGCCGCAACGCCCCCTCGCGCCCTCGCGCATCCTGCGGCCGACGGTGTCGCGCGCGGGTGGCGGGCGCGACCGGGCGTCGCTGGTGGCCAAGAGCTACGAGATGATCGCCGAAGGGTCGAAGAGCTTCGCCAGCGCCAGCAAGCTGTTCGACCGCGGCACGCGCGAACGGGTGTGGCTGCTCTATGCCTGGTGCCGCCGCTGCGACGACATCGCCGACGGACAGGATCTGGGCGGCGAACTGGGGGATCAATCCGACATCGCTGACCGCGTCAAGGCGATCCGCGTTCTGACAAAGCGCGCGCTCGAAGGCCAGCCGACCGCCGATATCGCCTTTGACGCCTTCGGGCAGGTCGCCGCCGAGTGCAATCTGACGATGGAAATGGCCAACGACGTGATTGCCGGATTCGAACTCGACGCGCGTGGCTGGCGTCCGCGCACGGGGCGGGACCTCGCGCGTTACTGCTACCACGTCGCCGGCGCGGTCGGGGTGATGATGGCGCGGATCATGGGCGTGCGACCGGAAGACGAATACACGCTGGCGCGCGCCTGCGACCTCGGCCTCGCCTTCCAGCTTGCCAACATCGCGCGCGACATGGACGAAGACGATGCGGCGGGCCGCTGCTATATTCCGGAGGAATGGCTGGCGGAGCAGGATATCGAGCCCGGCCAGTTGATGAAGCCGCACCACCGCGGCGAAGCCGCAGATATCGCGCGCGACCTCGTCCTGCGGATGCACCGGCACCAGCGCGCGGCGCGGCTCGGCACCGTCCGGCTCCCGTTTCGCAGCCGCTGGGCGATCCTGGCCGCGGCCAACATCTACAGCGAGATCGGCTACGAGGTGGACCGGCGCGGCAAGCAGGCGTGGGACCGCCGCGTGGTGATCCCGCGGATCAAGAAACTGCAGCTGATAACGCGCGCCTTTGCCGAAGCGCTCCGCAACAAGCCGCTGCCGCCCGACGAAATGCCGGAATGGGAACTCGGCGACATCCTGATCGACGTCCGCATGCTCGGCGACATTCCGGAACAGGAAATCAAGCCGCTGCCGGACGAGGAATAGCGGGCCGCCATAGCGACTTGCCGTAAGCGCATGGCTGGCCTAGCCGTGCTGCCATGATTTCCAAGCTCCTCATCGCCAACAGAGGCGAGATCGCCTGCCGTATCATTCGCACCGCGCGCGAGATGGGTGTCGCGACGGTCGCGGTCTATTCGGACGCCGATGCCAAGGCGCTGCATGTGCGCAGTGCCGACGAGGCGGTGCATATCGGCCCCTCGCCCGCCGCCGAGAGCTATCTCGTGGGCGAGAAAATCATTGCGGCAGCGAAGAAGACCGGCGCCGAGGCGATCCATCCAGGCTACGGCTTCCTGTCGGAGAATGCGGGCTTCGCGCAGGCCGTGATCGACGCGGGGCTGATCTGGGTCGGGCCCCCGCCCGCCGCCATTGACGCGATGGGCCTCAAGGATGCCGCCAAGAAGCTGATGCGCGAGGCGGGCGTGCCGGTGACGCCCGGTTACGAGGGCGAGGACCAGTCGGTCGAACGGCTGAAGAAGGAAGCCGATGCGATCGGCTATCCGGTGTTGATCAAGGCGGTCGCAGGCGGCGGCGGCAAGGGGATGCGCAAGGTCGATGCCGCGGCGGACTTCGTAGCGAGCCTCGAAAGCTGCCGGCGCGAGGCCAAGGCGAGCTTCTCCAACGACGAGGTGCTGCTCGAAAAGTGGATCACCAGCCCCCGCCATATCGAGGTGCAGGTGTTCGGCGACAGCCACGGCAATGTCGTCCACCTGTTCGAACGCGACTGCTCGTTGCAACGCCGCCACCAGAAGGTGATCGAGGAAGCCCCCGCCCCCGGCATGGACGAGGCCACCCGCGAGGAAATCTGCGCCGCCGCCGTGCGCGCCGCCAAGGCGGTAGATTACGAAGGCGCAGGCACGATCGAATTCATCGCCGACGCCAGCGAAGGCCTGCGCGCCGACCGCATCTTCTTCATGGAAATGAACACGCGGCTTCAGGTCGAACACCCTGTAACCGAAGAGATCACCGGGGTCGATCTGGTGGAGTGGCAGCTGCGCGTAGCGAGTGGTGAGCCGATCCCGCTGAAGCAGGAAGAGCTCTTCATCGACGGCCATTCGATCGAGGCGCGCCTCTATGCCGAGGACCCCAATGGCGGCTTCCTGCCGTCGACCGGAAGGCTCGAGCATTTCAACCTCGGCCTGGAAGGCAGGATCGAGACCGGCGTCGAGGAAGGCGACATGATATCGCCCTTTTACGATCCCATGGTCGCCAAGCTGGTGATTTGGGGCGAAACCCGCGCCGAGGCCATCGATCAGCTCGCAGGCATCGCCGAAAGCGTCGAAATCTGGCCGGTGAAGACCAATGCCGCGTTCATCGCCAACTGCCTGCGCGACGAGGAGTTCGAAGAGGCGAACCTCGATACCGGCTTCATCGCTGCCAAGCTCGAGACGCTAGTCAGCTCTGACGAGGCCGACGACGACATCTGGCAGAGCGCTGCCGATTTCATCGTGCTCGCCGACACCGAAGAACACGAGGCCCTGCCCATCGGCCTGCGCCTCAATGCGCCCGGCGTGATTTCGACCACGCTCACCCACAAGGGCGAGATACGAAAGGTCAGCGCCGCGCGTTCCGGCGCGCAAGCCTTTGCCACGGGCTTCGTCGACCCTGCACGCGCCGTGGTCTTCGCCGACGGTCAGAGCTTCGCTTTCGAGCGCCAATCGCGAGGCTCTGGCGCGGCTGCGGCAGGCGACGGCGCAATCCTCGCGCCCATGCCGGGCAAGGTCATCGCTCTCGATGTGGCCGAGGGGGATGCGGTTACTGCGGGTCAGCGGCTGATGGTGCTCGAGGCGATGAAGATGGAACACGCGCTCACCGCGCCCTTCGACGGGACCGTGGCAGAGCTTGCCGCCAGCGAAGGCGCGCAGGTGCAGGTCGAGGCGGTGCTGTGCGTGGTGGAGCCTTCGGACTAGCGCTTCCGTCCAAAACCCGTTCGTGCTGAGCTTGTCGAAGCACTGCACTTTCTTCTAGCGCTGATCCCCGAAGTGAAAGACAGCCCTTCGACAAGCTCAGGGCGAACGGTAATGGGTTTGCTCAGCCCGAACGGAGATTGGGATGTCGTGGCAAGACGAGCTTGAAGAGCTGAAAAGGCGCGAAGCGCTCGCCGAGGAGATGGGCGGCCCCGAAAAGGTCGCGCGCCAGCATTCACGCGGCAAGATGGATGCACGCGCGCGGCTGGCAGCCTTGGTCGACGACGGCAGCTTCCGCGAAATCGGCAAGATCGCGGGCGTGGCGCGCTATGACGACAACGGCGATCTCGAAGCCATCACCCCCGCGCCATACCTGTTCGGCAAGGCGCTCATCAATGGCCGCCCCGTCGTCGCCACGGCGGACGATTTCACCATTCGCGGCGGCGCGGCCGATGCCGGAATCAGGCGCAAGATGCTGCAGGCCGAGCAGATGGCGCACGAGCTCAAGCTGCCCATCATCCGGATGATCGACGGCACCGGCGGCGGCGGCTCGGTCAAGACGCTGGAACAGATCGGCGCGACCTATATCCCCGCGGTTCCGGGCTGGGGCGACGTGGTCAAGAACCTCGACACGGTGCCAGTCGTGGCGCTGGCGCTGGGACCGACCGCAGGCCTCGGTGCCGCGCGCATCGTCGCCAGCCATTATTCGATCATGGTCAAGGGATTGAGCCAGATCTTTGCCGCCGGTCCTGCCGTGGTCGACGGCCTTGGCGCAGCCTACAAAGGCTCCGACGATCACCAGCAGGCGAAGGAAGAGCTGGGCGGCAGCGACATTCACACCCGCAACGGCGTGGTCGATGACGAAGTCGGCTCCGAGGCCGAAGCCTTCGCCCGTGCACGGCATTTTCTCAGCTTCATGCCCGAACATGTCGGGCAATTGGCGCGCCGGTCCAACTGCACAGATCCGGTGGACCGCCGCGAGGAAGCGCTGCTCAGCCTCGTGCCGCGCGAGGAGAAGCAGGTCTATTCGATGCGGCGATGCCTCGACATGGTGTTCGACCGGGGCACGGTGTTCGAAATCGGCCGCAACTGGGGCCGTGCCTGCATTACTGCCCTTGCCCGGCTCGATGGCTGGCCGGTCTTCGTGCTGGCGAGCGACCCCAGCTATCTCGGCGGATCGTGGGAGGCCAAGACCAGCGAGAAGGTCGAACGCTTCGTCAAGCTCGCCGACCAGTTCCGCTTGCCCATCGTCCACCTCGTCGACAACCCCGGCTTCATGATCGGGCGCGAGGCGGAAATAGCGGGCACGATCCGCTACGGCGTGCAGGCGATGAACGCGGTCTACAAGGCCACCGTCCCGCTGGCCTCCATCGTCATGCGCCGCGCCTATGGCATTGCCGGCAGCGCGATGAGTAATGCCGAACGCTACCAGTATCGCTATTGCTGGCCCTCGGGCGACTGGGGCAGCCTGCCCATCGCGGGCGGGCTGGAAGTGGCCTACAAGTCGGAGCTGGAGGCCGCCGAGGACCCGGAGGCCGAACTGGAAGCTATCCGTGCACGGCTCGACAAAGTCACCTCGCCCTTCCGCAGCGCCGAGCGCTTCAACGTCGAGGATATCATCGATCCGCGCGACACGCGGCCACTGCTGTGCGAATTCGCCGATCTTGCCTGGAGACGGCTGGCTTCATAGCGTGATCCCAGCGAAAGCTGGGATCTCAGTCAGTTTCGCTCGACTTGGAGGAGACAGATCCCAGCGTTCGCTGGGATGACGGACTCAGGCCTAGGGCCCCTCCACCCGCCGCCCGAAGAGCCTGCCACGCTCGCTGAACAGGACCGCCGCCAGGGCCAGCAAGCCGCAGCTCAGCATCGCGCTTGCCAGCGGCACTGCGGTCCCGTCGAACAGATAGCCGATGCTGCTGCCGAGGATCGCGCCGGTGCTCATCCGCACCGCCGTCTGCCCGCTGCTCGCGGCCCCGGCGATATGGAAGAACGGCTGCATCGCAATCGAGCTGAAGTTCGCGCCGACGAAACCCAGCGTCGCCATGGCCAGGCTCATCAGCACGATAAATTCCAGCAGGCTTTGCGGCGCCTGGCTCGCGCTCCACACTTGCAGAGCGCTGATGAGGATGAAGGCCAGCAGGGCGGTATGGCCGACCCGCCGCGCGCCGAAACGCTCGACGATGCGCGAATTGGTGAAGTTCGCCACCACCATGCCCACGACGGCGGCCCCGAAGATCAGCGCGAAATATTCGTTCGCGCCGAAAGTCTCGCCGATCAGCTGCTGGCTCGAATTGAGGAAGCCGAACAGCGATCCGAACACCAGCGCGCTGCCGACGACATATCCGATCGCACCGCGCGTGCTGAGCGCGGTCCACATGTTGCGCAGGATCGTGCGCGGATCGATCTCCTGCTTGTTCTCCGCTGCCAGCGTTTCGGGTAGGCGCCACCACACCCAGGCACCGACGCCCAGCCCCATCACTGCCATTGCGCCGAAGATCGCGCGCCAGCCAGCGACCATCATGATGCCCTGCCCGATCGCGGGCGCGAGGATCGGCACCAGCAGGAAAATCATCATGATCAGGCTCATCATCCGCGCCATGCGATCGCCGCCGACATGATCGCGCACGATGGCGGCTGGGACGACGCTGAGCCCCGCGCAGGTGATCCCCTGGATGAAGCGCAGCGCGACGATGGTCTCGAAATCGGTTACCAGCGCGCAGGCGAGCGACAGCACGATATAGGACAGCAGGCCGAGGAACAGGATCGGTCGCCGCCCGAAACGGTCCGCGAAAGCTCCGGGGAAAAACGCGCCGATCCCTGCGCCGAGGAAATAGGCGCCGATCACCAATTGCCGGTCGTTGCCGGTCGCGACGAGTTCCTGCGCCATGACGCCGAGCGCGGGCAGCATGGAATCGATCCCGAACGCCTGCAGGCTCATCAGGAGCGCCATCAGCACGATCAATTCGCGCTCGCCCAGCGCGCGCTGTGGCGCGCGTTCGACCAGCGGCGGAGTGCCGGATCGGGTTTTCGGGTCGGTTGCGGCCATGCAGGTCCCTTGCGCTGCGACCGGGCACTTTGCCAGCCATTTTTCTGAACATGCGGGCCAAGCCGCGCTATGGCGGCAGCGATGGCCGAGGACGATATCGACGACTCCAGCGACGCAGACGGAGAGGCAGATGGCCTGCGCAAGATCATCCATGTCGATATGGATGCCTTCTTCGCCAGCGTCGAACAGCGCGACAACCCCGACCTTCGGGGCAAGCCGGTGGCGGTCGGCGGATCGAGCGGGCGCGGCGTGGTTGCCGCCGCCAGTTACGAAGCGCGCAGGTTCGGCGTGAAAAGCGCCATGCCGAGCGTCACGGCGAAGCGGCTCTGCCCCGACCTGATTTTCGTGAAGCACCGCTTCGAGGCCTACAGGGAAGCGTCGGCCCGGATCCGCGAGATTTTCAATCGCTACACCCCGCATGTCGAACCGCTGAGCCTCGACGAGGCCTATCTCGACGTGACCGACGACCTGCAGGCTGTCGGCTCGGCGACCGGGACGGCGCAGGCGATCCGCAAGGCTATCCGGGAAGAAACGGGCCTCACCGCCAGCGCCGGGGTCAGCTACAACAAGTTTCTCGCCAAGCTCGCAAGCGACCAGAACAAGCCCGACGGTCTGTGCGTCATTAGGCCCGGCGAAGGCGCGGCCTTCGTGCAGTCGCTGCCGATCCGGCGCTTTCACGGCGTCGGCCCGAAGGGCGCGGAGAAGATGGCGCGGCTGGGGATCGACACCGGCGCGGACCTGGCCGGCAAGGACCTCGCCTGGCTGCGGCAGAATTTCGGCAGTTTCGGCGATTACCTCTATCGCGCGGCGCGCGGGATCGACCTTCGCCCCATTCGCACCAACCGCTCTCGAAAATCGGTCGGCGGCGAGCGGACGTTCAGCCAGGATCAGCACGAGCCCGACGAGTTGCGGGAAACGCTCGAACGGATAATCGCCATCGTGTGGGAACGGATCGAGCGGTCCAAGGCACGCGGACGCACGATCACGCTGAAGATGAAGTACAACGACTTCCGCACCATCACCCGCGCGCAATCGCTGCCGCATTATGTGTCCGGGCAGGACGAGTTCGCATCCGTGGCGCGTGATCTGCTGGAGGCGCAGCTTCCGCTGCCGCTGCCGATCAGGCTGATGGGGCTGACGCTCTCCAACCTCGAGCGCGACGAGGAAGCGCAGGCCCAGCGCAGCGAGCGCAAGACCGGTCAACTGGCGCTGTTCTAGACCCGCGTCAGCGGGTGGACGCGCGCCACGCCTCGATCCGGCGACGCGTATTCTCGATCATCGGTTCGGGCAGCGAGTGGCTGGGAAAGAACCGCGCCTCGATTACTTCGCGCCGGTCGATGGTGGGGTGGATATCGGTTTGCGCGAAAAACAGATAACAGGTGTGGGGAGAGCCGGAGATCGTCTCTTCCAGCGTGCCCACCAGCTCGACCCTGGGCAAGTCGATCGACAATTCCTCGCTTACTTCCCGCTTCGCTGCATCCGCCGCGTCTTCGCCGGAATTGACGCCCCCACCGGGCAGCGCCCAGCTTTGCGGGCCGTAACTGTGGCGCAGCAGGAGCAAGGAGCCATCGAAATCGGTGATGATCACGGAGATACCGTAGAGATGCGTTTTGCGCCACATCCGCCAGCGATGACGGACGGCATGCGCAAGCGGCATGAGCGCGCGCTGGACGGAGGCCGGTATCAGGCGAAGCATGTCACCGGCTGACTAACCGATGACAGCAGCCTGGCAACAGGCAAGTCGTTCTCACCCCTCGCCGCCGCTTCGAAGACGGCGCGTTTCTCTTCCGATCCGCCAAGCGTGAAAAGGATCGCATCGCTGGCGAGCAGGCTCGGCAACGTCAGCGTAACCCGGTCGAACGGCGCGTGGGCGGGGAGCGGATCGGGCGTCAGGCGACGGATGGCTTGCGGATCGTCCACCTGCGGATCGGTGTTGGGAAAGAGCGAGGCGATATGTCCGTCCGGACCCATGCCGAGCCAGGTAAGCGCGAAGGGCGGGACCTGCTCCATCACCGTCAAGGTCACGACCTCCGCGCCGACCGGCTCCAACAAAGCGCGCATCTTGCCGGTGTTGGAGGCCTCGTGATCTTCCGGCACGATGCGGTCGTCGTTGGGCCAGAAGGCAATCCGCGCCCAATCGAGATCTCGCCCGACCAATTCTTCGAGGATCGGGAAAGGCGTGGAACCCCCCGGAATGGTCACGGGGATCGGGCCATCTGTCGCGGCCAGCGATGCTTGCAGGCTCTTTTCCAACCAGTCCGCAATCGCGGCAGGGGTAGCCTTCTCGATCATCGTGATATTGCTCATCGGGTCGTCATAACGAAAAGACCGCGCGGGAACATCCCGCGCGGCCCGAATTCGTATCCGTGGAGCCTCGGTTCAGCCCAGCGTACTCTTGAGGAACCAGATCCGCTCCTCGGTCTCGTCCGTGAGATCGTCGAGAATGCCGTCGGTGGCATTGTCGCCCGCATCTTCGGCAAGCCCCTTCAGCTTCTTCAGCCGCTCGAGCACCTTCACGTTGTCGTCGTGCAGTTCCTGCACCATCGCATCGGCGGAAAGGTCGGTCGCGTCCTGGTCCTTGATCCGCGTATTGGCCGCGACCGATCCGATCGATGTCAGTGTCGTCGCATCGTTCTTGCGGACGCGCTCGCCGATCATGTCGATCCGGTCGCGCACTTCGACGGCCTGCTCGTCGAACAACAGGTGCAGATCACGGAAGCGCGAACCCTTGACGTGCCAGTGGAAATTCTTGGCTTTGGTGTAAAGCGCGAAGTGATCGGCCAGCAAGCCATTGAGTTCGCTGACCAACGCCGCTTTCGAATTATCGCCTTGAGTGGACATGGTGTGTTTCCTGTATTTTTTTTGGTTTCGGTTACCACGATATAACGGCCGCACGACCGTGTGGTTTCCCGATCAATAGACATCACCCTGATCGATTCTATCGATTTATATGATACCTCGTGCCGCCAGGCCGACCGCGACGGCCGCGATGGCGAGCAGCGCGGCCAGCACGAAGCGGATCAGGCGCAATGGCAGCGCCTTCTCCAATCCGGCTCCCATCACCCAACCGAGCACCAGCGCCGCCGCGCCTCCCAGCGCACCTCCCGCTGCGGCGAGCCAAGGCAGTGCCGTCGCCACTGCCAGCGCAAAGACGATGAAACGCCCCGCATCGCCGATCTGGCGGGCCAGAAGGACGATGAAAGCCGCGATGACCGAATGGGTCGGCTCGGCCGGCGCCTGCTCGCGATTGGGCCAGGCCAGCTCGAAAGCCGCCGCCGCGAGCGCGAAGGCGACGAGCATCTGCTTGGCCGCCGGAAAGAGGAGGTCGGCAATGAGGGTCCCGGCCCAGGCCATTGCACCGGCAGAGATCGTGGCAGCAACAACGCCCGCAACGACCAGCCCCGGCCCGGTCCGCCCCGCCAGTCGCGCCACCAGCAACTGGTCGCGCGCGCCCAGCGATACCAGCAGCACCAATGCGAAGCCGAACAGGAAAGATGACACGACGTCCGCCCCTCTCGTTCGCCGCAGGGCTTCTTCCCTCCAGCGCCGCCATGCGATAGCAGTCGTGTCTTAAGCCAAGATCAGTCGGGAGAGCGAGCATGAAGTTGGAACAAGGCCACGCGGCTATCGTGACCGGGGGCGCATCGGGGCTCGGCCATGCCAGTGTCGTGGCGTTGGCCGAGGCGGGCTTCAAGGTTGCGATCTTCGACATCAACACCGATGAAAGCCCGGCCAAGGCCGATGCGATCGGCGGGACTTTTCATCACGTCGACATCACCGACGAGCAATCGGTGGTCGACGGTTTCGAGGCGGCCCGCGCGGCGCATGGCCAGGAACGGGTGACCGTCCACTGCGCGATGACCAGCAAGCGCGGCAAGACCATCGGCTGGGACAAGGAAGCCGGCCGCTACAAGAAGCTGCCGACCGAGGATTACGCCTTCGGCGCGGAGGGCGTACTCGTTTCAAGCTTTCGCATCGCCAGCCATTCGGCGCTCGGGATGGCGAACAGCGAGCCCGTGACCGCGGACGGTGAGCGCGGGGCGATTATCCTGACCGCCAGCGTCGCGGCGCAGGATGGGCAGATCGGGCAGGTGATCTACGGCAGCTGCAAGAGCGGCGTGAACGGCCTTGTCCTGCCGATGGCGCGCGATTTGATGGACCTGGGCATTCGCGTCAATTCGATCATGCCCGGCATCTTTGCGACTCCGCTCATGCTCGGCATGAAGGACCGCAACCCGCAGATGTGGGACCAGCTCAATGCCAGCGTTCCCTTCCCCAAGCGGCTCGGCCATCCGGAGGAGTTCGCCAGCCTCGTCCTCGAAATCGTTCGCAACGGCTATATCAACGGGCACCAGTTCCGGCTCGACGGGGCAATCCGGATGCCGCCGAAATAGAGGTCATCGCACCGGCTCAAATGCACCAGTCGAACTGGGGACCTGTATCGTTGCGACCGCGCGCGGCGATCAGGCGGGCGTGTTGCGCAAGGATCGTCTTGCTGCCGGTATTGCTGCACAGGAACGGCAGGAGCCCGTGAACAATGCACCCGATGCCTGCGCGCACGAGCGGGAAGCCAAAGCTCCATGCTACCTGCAGGTGTTCCAGATAGGTCTCGCCGACACTGCCGGGGTGTTCTGTAAAAAGTCGCATGATCGGCAAATCTCCTAAAGCAAATGTGCAGCGGCCAGCGCCGCCACGAAGGCGGTCAAGGTCGTGACGATGACGGGGCCGAAACTGCGCATATTATGGGCAAGCAGACCGGCAAGATTGGATTTTATCGCCGCGGCGGTGACGGCAAACAGCAGCAGCAACCGCGCGGCGTCCGAAGCCGCTGCGGTCACGGCGGGCGGCAGCGCGACCAAGCTGCCGAGCGCCACAAGCATGACGAAACCGACGATGAACCACGGCAGCGCTTGCGAGAACGAAAGGCTGCGGGCACCGCTATTCGTATCGCGGGAGCGACCAAGAGCGATCGATACCAGCACCAAAACCGGCACCAGCATCGCCACGCGCGACAATTTGACCACCGTTGCAACCTCGCCCGCGCCCTCCGAATAGGCGAACCCGCCGCCGATGGCCTGTGCGACATCATGGATCGAAGCGCCGATGAGGAATCCGGCCTGCGTATCGGTGAGACCCAGCAACGAGGCGATCGCCGGATAGAACGTCATGGCCGTTGCACTGGCGATCGTGGTGCCGAGCAGGACGATGGTGAATTGCTCGGAGCTGATCCGTTTCTCGCCGATGATGGACCACAGCGCGAGCGCCGCCGAAGCACCGCAAATCGCGGTCGCGCCGCCCGCGAGCAAGCCGAACATCATGTCTTGGCGCAGAAGGCGGGCAGCGAGAAGCCCGGCAGCGATCACGACAGCCATGATCCCGAGCAGCGTCGCGAACGGGACGAATCCAAGACCTGCGATTTCTCCGAAGGTGATCCTCAGACCAATGAGCACGATCCCGATCCGCAGGAGCGTTTGCGAAGCGAAATCTAGCCCCGGCTGCAAGCGCCGGTCGCTATTGGTGAAGCTGAGCGCGAAGCCGATCAGCAGGCCCATCAGCACGGCAGGCGGGCCATAGTGCTCGCTCAACCATAGGGCCGCGAGAGAGGCGACGAGCACCAGTCCCAGGCCCGGCAGGTAGGATGCCAGGCTGCGCTGCGGCGGGCTGTCGGCGAGTTGCAGCTCCCCGAAGAGATCCGCCATGTAGTAGCTGTCGGGGCCCTTGCTCACGCCGCTAATTCCGTGTTGCCATCAGGTGGGACGGATCGGTCCAGCGCAAGCGGAAACCGGACGCTTTCAGCGTCTGTGTCAGCCGCTTGGGCACATCGGCCCTGCCTCGCCGTGCGAGCGTCTGGAAATGCACCTCGATGGCCACGGTGCGAAGCGATGGCGACCTGAGAACGTCACCCAGTCCCTCGACCGCTTCGAATTCGAAGCCCTCGACATCGATCTTGACGACATTGGGCGGGTATCGGTCTGCCAATGCGTCGCCGCGCCTGACCTTTACCATCTGGCCCACCATGCCGGTGTCGGAGCCGACATCGCTCAGCCCTTCATTGGCCGATGCGCCATCAGTGCTGAGAAAGAAATCCGCCTCGCCGTTTTCGTTCGAGAGCGCGATCTCTTCGACAACCACATTGTCGATTCCATCCACCGCAGCGCGGAGATCGGGCAGGCTGGAGGGAGAAGGCTCGAAGGCGATCACCTTTCCACCGGGCCCGACCCAGGCGGCAAACTGCGGCGCATAGTGGCCGACATTTGCGCCCACGTCCCAGACAGTATCACCGGGCTGGATGGCAGTTTTAAGCGCACTGTCGAAAGCCTGCTCGTAATCGATCCGGAAAAGGGTGCGATAGGCCCGCTGCAGCGGCCGCAATATGCCGAGCCGCTGGCCGATCCGGCGCACCCGCATGATCCAGCTGCTTGAATAGTCCACCTGGCGTCTCGTCTCTCGCTATCGGCCTTGCCGCCGCGAGGCGCGACCATGCTGTGCCGCCAGCCGCATGGCAAGCAGCAGCGCCGTCATGGTCGGATTTGCTCCCCCGCCTGATGGTAGTACCGAGGTGCCGACCAGTTGTACGCGCGGCTCTGCAAACAGGCGCAGGTCGGCATCGACCACGCCATCGGCAGCACTCGCGGCCATGCGCGTCGATCCGGTCGGATGGTAGATGCCGCCCGAATGCACGAGGGCCTGCTCGACACCGGCACGCGGGAAACGCTCGAATGTGCCGAGACCGGCCAGCTCGCCTCGGTCCCAGTGCCGTTCGAAAATATCGGCAAGTGCGTGCAGTTGCTCCACATCGGCGGGCGTCACCGTCCAGTCGATGGCAGGGAGAGGCGTGCCATGTGCGTCGGATAGCGTGTCGCTGAGCGTGATCCGGCTGTCGCGCTCATGCCCTTGCTCGATCACGCAATGCACGACGAGGTCTGCGCCGTCCGGGAAAAGCTGGCGTTTGTCGGCAAACCGCCATTTCACAGCGCGCGCCAACCACGGCAGGTCGCGCAAAAGGCCCGCGACTGCGCCGCCGGATGGCATGGTGCCGCGCTGCACGGCCTGCATGGCGGCGCGCAAGTGGTCGAACCCTGTGTCGCCGTCGGTCGCATAGCCAACGTGAACGAAGCCGGGCCGCACGGTCTCGCGAAGCGGCGTCTCCGGCGCCAATTCGAAACGCAGGTTGCGCATCATCCCCGACCGGGCGAAGCGGAAGCCGAAAAGGCGGTTCAGCGCCACGCGATCACGCGGCACTATGCGCCCGACCTCGACCGACAGATGGTCACCGAAGGTTCGCCCGAGCAGCGGCGACATCCTGGAGACCGCGCCGTCCATGGCGCGGTCGAGCAGGAGGGCCAGCCGCGTCGTCTCGATTGCGCCCGCTGCGATGATGACCTTCGAAGCGTGGATCACATGCCACGCATTTGGTCTCGCAATCTCTACGCGGATCGCATCAGCCTCCGACGCAAGATTGGTGACGACATTTTCCAGCGCGACGCTGCACGTGTCGCTCCGGCGCACCTCGCCTTCGAGCAATTTCCACACGTTGCGCTTGGCGAAGGGCGGCCATTTCGCGAGGCGCGGTACCATGTCCGGCCCGTCCAGCATCGGATCACTTCCGTGGTACGTACCTGGATCGAGGCCGAAGAGCTGTTCGACCTCGCCGATGAAAGGCGCAAGCTCTTCCGACGATACCGGCCACCCGGTCATATCGGCAGGCTGGAACGGGATCAAAGCCCCGCCCCAGCGGGTCGAGGTGCCGCCGAGCCCGCGAAAGCGGCCCAGATCGGCCCCATCGTATCTGTCTCCGCGCTGCTCGACAGCATTCAGGGGATGGGTGTCGCCAGCCTGCGACCACCCGCCCGAATCAAGGCACAGCACCGGCTTTCCGGTCGTTTCCGCCAGCTTCACCGCCAGCGGCAAACCGATCGTCCCCGCGCCGATAACAAGCGTTTCTACGCGCTCTGGCAGCGGCGCATCCGGCTCGACGATCATCCCGCTGGCTCGGCGATCGGGGCGTATTGCGCGAGGCGTTCGCGCCTGGTGGTGCTGACGATAACCGCACCGGTCCGGTTGCGTTCGAGCGCCTTGGCGAGAATTCCCGGCACGTTGGCATGCCGCGCGCGCTGCAGGCCGGCCGAGACATAGCCGTAGGTAATCTGCATCGCGCGCGCGCCCAGCGCCCTGTCCGCCTCGTGACGGTCGAGGCTATCGGCCAGTTGCAGCACTGAGCCGAGGCCCGGCGTATCGTTCAGGATCGGCGCGATAAGCTCGGGCAGCCCCGCCATGCCGAACCATCCGACCTTTCCGGCGGCACGGCAGTCTTCCAGCCAGCGGAGCCATTCATCGGTGGCGAGCAGCGCCAGTTCGGGTTCGTGGAGCAAGAGCAGCTCGACCCGCTCTCGACCCAATCGAGCGAGGCTGCCGTCGAGCGAGCGCTTCGCGCGATCGAGTGCAAAGTCGAGCGACGGCTTGCTGATCGCAGGGACCACGCGGCCGGCGGCCTTGCGCGCGAAAACCTGCCAGGTCGGCTGCGCCTCGCCGCCCGGCGAATGCAGGCCAACCTTGGTCGCAACGGTCACATGCTCATGCCGCGCCAGCACCGGCGCGAGATCGCGCTCGGCATGGCCGAAGCCATAATAGGGTGCCGTATCGAAATGCGTGAAGCCTCGGGCGATGGCCTCTTCCAAGAGCGACCCGCGATTGCGTCGCCCACGGACATTGAACAGGCCCGAAGTCCCGAACACGAAACGCGAGACGGTGAGGTCGGTGTCGGGAAGCGTTACGGTCCGCATCGCGGGCCGCGTTACATCATGGAGCGGGTGAAGGGAAGCCAATACGTCGGATAAACAATTGAAATCATTTTATTTTTGAAAATCCGAGAAACAAAAAGGCCCCCAAACTGGCCCCCACAAGCCCGCGCTTCTGTGGAAAATCCCGGGATTGAGAGGGACAATTGCGCCCATCGCCGTGCTTCGCAATTAGCCTGCTAGCTTTCAGTTGTCACCGGTAAGATTGGCAACTCGTACGTGAGTGGAGCGCAGCCTTAACAGGTCGCAAAAATAGAAATTCGGCGGATCGCAAACAACTCACTCTTCGACTGAATATTATCATCTTGATTCATATGTTTATGAAACTGTGAGTTGCCCACGGCTCAGCGCAAACCCGCTCTACTCGTAGACGGGTCGATTCCGCCCAAAACGCTATTTCATATAAATATCATAGACTTATGCCCCGAATTCGCGGGGTAGGGTGTGCTCGCCAGATTCCCATTTGCGCGCGGTTTACCCATCATTTGCTGAAACCTCGGTTCAGTCATTCCGGAAAACATCTGCCGTAAAATAGCCGCGCGGCGATTGAGCGCTCTAGGTGGCAGCTTTGCGCCCCAATTCTGGTCGTAGGCCGCACATTGCAAGGTGCCCGAAAGCGGACCGCTTGCTTTTCTGATCCGGCAGGCTGCGCCAATTTTGAGTGCTGGGTGGAAACCCGTTGGTCTGTAGCTTGAATTCGCTGGGCTAGCCTTCGCCCGCGAGGCTTTCCAATACCGGGCACCGATCATTGCTCGTGGTGCCACATTGCTCGATCAGTTTAGCGAGAGCGTTCTCCATACGCTCAAGGTCGGCCCGCTTCGCACGGATGTTTGCGAGGTGCTGTTCGGCGATCGATTGCACCTCATCGCAACGCACTTCCTGACCTGGCGTTAAGTCAAGCAATGCCCGCACCTCTTCGAGGGAAAATCCGAGTTCGCGCGCGCGCCGAATGAAGCGGAGGCGCTCCGTGTCGTGAGGACCATAGTCGCGGTAGGCGCCCCTTCTCGGCGGAGCATCGATAACGCCTATCCGTTCGTAATACCGGATTGTCTCGATGTTACACCCGGTCCGCTTCGCCACTTCGCCAATTTTCAAAGCCAACCTCTTGAGTCTGTAGTTGCTACAGACTGTAAATAGGTGTGCGAATCGAGGTTTGCAAAAGGACGATCGATGCGCGGCATCAGCACATGGTGGAACGGATTGGCGACGGGCGGAGGTATCTTTGCAGCCTTCGGGGCAGCTGCATGCTGTGCACTGCCCTTGATGCTCGCGTCGGTGGGTGTGGGCTCGGCGTGGCTTGGCAGCATCTCGCCGGTCCTGGCCCCCTATCGCGTCCCGTTGCTGACCCTGGCGTCGGCTCTTCTTCTCGCTGCGACCCTCCGTTTGCTCTGGCAGTTTCGGCAGGCACGAACATGCCCGGCGGACAGTGCATGCGGATCATCGACTTATCGAGCGCTGACCGCCATAGGAATTGCCATCGGTGCGGCGCTGCTGACAGGTGCCTTCCTCTATGGCTGATCCGATCCTGATCTCGCGCTTGCGCTGTCCCGAATGCGGTCATGAGGAGGACATGGAAATGCCGACCAACGCTTGCCTGTTCTTCCATAACTGCGCGGGTTGCGGCGTTCGCCTTCAGCCGCTCCAAGGCGATTGCTGCGTGTTTTGCTCGTACGGCACCGTTCCCTGCCCCCCAATACAGGAAGGGGATTGCTGCCATGGCTGAGGCTTTCGATTTCGTCGCCATCGGATCGGGAACTGCTGCGCAGGTCGCGGTCCACCAGATGGCCAACGCCGGGAAGCGCTGCGCGGTTATCGATTATCGGCCTTACGGTGGCACATGTGCGCTTCGAGGGTGCGACCCGAAAAAGATGATGGTGAGCGGAGAGGAAGCGCTCGCGGCATACAGGCGAATGAAGGGGAAGGGCATCAAGGGCTCGGTTTCAATTGATTGGGCCGACCTCCAGGCATTCAAGCGCAGCTTTACCGACCCCGTCCCTGAAAAGCAGGAAGCTCGCTACGAGCGTAAGGGCGTCGCGACTTTTCACGGCGCGGCACGCTTTGCTGGCCCCGACAGGATCGTGATAGGCGACCGGGAACTGAGTTTCTCGCACGCTCTTATCGCAACGGGAGCAGAGCCTCGACCGCTTGGGATCGAAGGTGAGGAATTGCTGATTCACAGCGATGCATTCCTAGAACTCAAAACCCTTCCAGATCGGATCGTATTCGTCGGCGGCGGATACATTGCCGCAGAATTTGCCCACCTCGCCGCGCGCGCCGGTGCAAAGGTCACAATCTTCCAACGAGGCCGCATTCTGAAAGCCTTCGACCCTGACACGGTCGATTGGCTCATGCCAAGTTTCGATGATCTCGGCATCGAAATTGTGGACGCTGAAGTGGACCGCGTAACGAAGAAAGGCAGCGTGCTGACCGTCCATGCTGGCGACCGCAGGATCGAAGGGAGCCTGGTGGTGCACGCTGCCGGAAGAATCCCTGCGATCGGCTCGCTCGATCTGGAGGCGGGAGACGTCGCCTGTGACGCGGGTCGCTTGGCACTTACCGCCCAGCTACGGAGCCAAAGTAACCCCAAGGTCTTCGCGGCAGGTGACGCTGCTGCAAATGGCCCGCCACTGACTCCAGTCTCCAGTAACGATGCCAAGGTCGTGGTAGAAAACATACTCGATGATACCGGTCGAACTCCGAACTATCGAGGGGTGCCAAGTGCACTTTTCACGGAGCCGCCGGCGGCCAGGGTCGGAATGCTGGAAAGCGAGGCGCGTGAGGCAGGGCTGGATTTCACGGTGCATGCTGGCTCGCACCCTGGTTGGTTCTCGGCGAGGCGGCTGAACGAAGAGATCTACGGCCACAAGCTGCTGGTCGAGAACGGAACGGGACGCATCCTTGGAGCCCACTTGGTCGGCCCTGACGCCGACGAGCTCGTCAATATCTTCGGCTTGGCCATGCGCCATGGGCTAAACGCGGACGACATCAAATCTACCATGTTCGCTTATCCGACGGCGGCCTCCGATGCAGGGTATATGTTGGGATGAGCAACGCGGAAGCCACCAACAAGCGTGACTTGGCCGCCAACCGTCTGCACCGTATCCTAATCTGGGGCGTGCCGTTTGCGGCGCTAATCGGCCTAAACTTTACCGCAGAACTTCTGCAACCGAACGAGAGGGTGGAAATCGCGGCGGTGCTGTTCCTATGGATGGGGGCGGCGTGCTCGTTAAACGCTTTGCGTTGCCGTCGGCTTCACTGCATGATCGCAGGGCCAGCATTTCTGATTGGTGCTGCGCTTTTTGCCATGGTGGCATTCGGCTTGGCTGATTTCGGGAAACACGGTCCAAGCGTCATCATCTGGGTCACGTTTGGGGTAGTTGCTGGCAGCTTTATCGCCGAACGGATAGCAGGGAAGTATTGGCGAAGACCGGCGTAAGCTCAGGTTTCTGTTCACAGCGAAATAGAAACGAGACCCTCTCCACCAAGAACCTTTTCAAAGCGAACACGAGCGGGTGGTCTCGATCAAGCAGACTGCCGTCTGCTTCTGCTGCGCAGTCGCCTGGGAGCGGACTGTTAGCAACCGGCCCCGAAACAGCCTCAAATGCCAGCCTGGCTCAAAATCCATTGGCATGAAATGGGTTTGTCCTATCAGCATCTTCTCTCGCTTCCTCTGGATCGTTCACCGTAGCTGGAAACAGGAGCACACCCTACCCCGCGAATTCGGGACGTAAGGCTATGTTTTTTCGTTACAATATGGCTTTGGGCGGAATCGACCCGCCTACGGGTAGAGCGGGTCTACGCTGAGCTGCAGACAACTCGCTTTGCGATAATCAACGGTAATCACGGAATATTTCTCTGCGGTTTTGTGGATCGCGGAAGAGTTGCGAATTTCAGCGCAAACCGTCAGCGTTTCGCTGCCTTGATTGGCACCACTTCGGCACCTTCGCGGAGCTGGTCGAGGTAGTCACTCCACCATTTCATCATCTTCACTCGTTCTTTCCAGTGGGCACCGCGATGGTAGGCTGCACGGACCTTGTCGCTGTCTCCGTGCGCCAGCGCGCCCTCGATTGCGTCTGGGTTCCACTTCCCGCTTTCGTTGAGCAAAGTGGACGCCATCGCGCGAAAGCCGTGAGCGGTCATCTCATCTGTGGCGTAGCCCAGGCGGCGCAGTCCAGCATTGATCGTGTTATCGCTCATTGGACGCTTTCGGGTCCGGACTGACGGGAACACATAGCCATCGGGTCCGGTCAGCCTATGGGCCATTTCCAGGATCGCAATCGCTTGGCGTGAGAGCGGGACAAGGTGGTCTTTACGCATCTTCGTCTTGCTCGCCGGGATCGTCCACAGAGCCTCATCGAAGTCGATTTCGCTCCATTCGGCGTGGCGGAGTTCACCGGGCCTCACGAACACATGCGGAGCCAGTTGCATCGCCAGCTTGGTGATAGGTTGGCCTTCGTAGCCATCTATAGCCCGGAGCAACTCACCAGCCCCTGCTGGATCGAGCACCGCTCCATAGTGCGTCACGGTGGGGTTCATAAGCGCGCCCCTCAAGTCGCGCGTCGGATCGGACTTGAGTCGCGCCGTGGCCACCGCATAACGGAACACCGAACCTGCCAGTTGCAAGGTTCGCTTAGCGCTTTCCAGCTTGCCCTTACTTTCGATCCGGCGGACGGCTGTCAGAATGTCAGCAGGCTCAATATCGGCGATGGGTAGATGGCCTATCGAGCTGTTGAGGACTGACAGGAGGTATTCGCAGCGCTTCGCCGTTGCGGGTGCCCAGGCCCGTGAGCCATCATGTTTCCGCTTTTCGCAGAACTCGGCGGCCAGGGAAGCAAAATTATTTTCCGCACCAAGCTTCGCACGCGCCTTCTGACGCTGTTTTTCTCGGGAAGGGTCCTTGCCCTGCGCCAGCTGCTCTCGCGCGGCGTCTCGCCTTCTGCGGGCCTCTGCCAACCCAATTTCCGGGTAGCGCCCGATCGCGAGCTTCTTCTCCCGGCCATCGATGCGATACTTCATTCGCCACAGTTTTCCGCCGGTTCGCTCCACCAACAGGAAGAGCCCTGACGAGTCGCTCAGTTTGTAGGCTTTCGGACCAGCCTTAGCCTTGCGAATTCCAACGTCTGTTAGCACCATGATTTCAAGTCTTTACCCAGAAAAGGCCCCCGGATTGGAGGCCTCTCGAATTGATGGAAACCAATGAGGCCCCCAAAAAGGCCCCCAATTTCGGGAGATTTGGCGAGACTAGCCGGGCAAATGCAGGACCACACAACGTCAAAAACCTCGGATTTCCAGGGGTTTTATAGCGTCTCCGGGATGTTTTGGGAAGGTGGCGCTGGAGCGGGTGAAGGGAATCGAACCCTCGTCGTCAGCTTGGGAAGCTGCTGCTCTACCATTGAGCTACACCCGCCGGAGTGCGTCCGAGCGGCGGCGCAATTGCCCGATCGGGCGCGCACGGTCAATCGGGAACGTGCAGCCCCGCCCACGCGCTGGTAAGACGCAGCCGATTGGATTCGCGCCGCATAAACGCTAGAGCACGCGACACGAAAGAACTCTTGAGAGGAATAATCATGCGTCAGGTCGATCATTTCATCGTCGGGGGAGCCGGTGGCGGCTCCGGTCGCACGCACCAGATCTGGAACCCGTCGACCGGCGAAGTGCAGGCCGAGGTTTCGCTCGGCGATGCGGCGCTGCTCCAGAAAGCGGTCGATTCGGCCAAGAAAGTCCAGCCCGAGTGGGCGGCGACCAATCCGCAAAAACGCGCCCGCGTGATGTTCGAATTCAAAGGGCTGGTCGAAGCCAACAAGCAGGAATTGGCCGAATTGCTTTCCAGCGAACACGGCAAGGTCGTGGACGATGCGCATGGCGACGTGCAGCGCGGTCTTGAAGTGATCGAATTCGCGTGCGGCATCCCGCAAGCGCTCAAGGGTGAATACACGCAAGGTGCCGGCCCGGGTATCGACGTCTATTCGATGCGCCAGCCGCTCGGCATCGGTGCAGGCATCACCCCATTCAATTTCCCTGCCATGATTCCGATGTGGATGTTCGGCATGGCGATCGCGGCAGGCAACGCGTTTATCCTCAAGCCTTCGGAGCGCGATCCGAGCGTTCCCGTGCGTCTCGCTGAACTGTTCGTCGAAGCTGGCGCGCCCGAGGGGCTGCTGCAGGTCGTCCATGGCGACAAGGAAATGGTCGACGCGATCCTCGACCATCCCGACATCCCGGCGATCAGCTTCGTCGGCTCCAGCGACATCGCACAGTATATCTACTCGCGCGGCAGTGCGAATGCTAAGCGCGTGCAGGCCTTCGGCGGAGCCAAGAACCACGGTATCGTCATGCCCGACGCCGATCTCGACCAGGTCGTGAACGACCTCGCTGGAGCCGCATTCGGTTCGGCAGGCGAGCGTTGCATGGCGCTGCCCGTGGTCGTGCCAGTGGGCGAGGACACTGCCGACAAGCTGCGCGAAAAGCTGATTCCGGCGATCAATGCGCTGCGCGTCGGCGTTTCCAACGATCCGGACGCGCATTATGGCCCCGTCGTCACCCCCGAGCATAAGGCCCGCATCGAAAGCTGGATCGACACGGCCGAGAAGGAAGGCGCCGAAGTCGTTATCGACGGGCGCGGCTTCTCGCTTCAGGGGCACGAGGACGGGTTCTTCGTCGGCCCGACCCTGCTCGATCGCGTGACGCCCGAGATGGAAAGCTATCAGGAAGAGATCTTCGGTCCCGTGCTGCAGATCGTGCGCGCCAGGGATTTCGAGGATGCCGTCCGGCTGCCGAGCGAGCACCAATACGGCAACGGCGTCGCGATTTTCACTCGCAACGGCCACGCCGCGCGCGAGTTCGCCAGCCGCGTGAATGTCGGCATGGTCGGCATCAACGTGCCGATCCCCGTTCCGGTCAGCTATCACAGCTTCGGCGGCTGGAAGCGTTCAGGCTTCGGCGACATCGACCAATACGGGATGGAAGGCCTCAAGTTCTGGACCAAGAACAAGAAAGTGACCCAGCGCTGGCCCGACGGCGGCGGTGACGGTTCGAACGCTTTCGTGATCCCGACCATGGGGTGAGAAGCATGAAACCCGCTTCGTTCTTCATTCTGCTGGCCCTCGCAATCGCGGGATGTGCGGGGGAGCAATCCGGCGAGCCGGAGGACACTAGCCCCGATGCGGCGATGCCGGTCGAACCGGACGGCGGGATCGGCGATGGAGCTACGCCGCTCAACGAGGCGACGCCCGCTGGTTTCGAGCGGTCCATC
Source organism: Erythrobacter litoralis HTCC2594 (assembly GCF_000013005.1). Taxonomy (GTDB): domain Bacteria; phylum Pseudomonadota; class Alphaproteobacteria; order Sphingomonadales; family Sphingomonadaceae; genus Parerythrobacter; species Parerythrobacter litoralis_A. The sequence continues at coordinate 2,031,347 of NC_007722.1, forward strand.
CCGCAAGCCGTGCGCGGGCAATGGCGCGAAGACGATCTGGGGCGCGCGCCGACGGCTGAGGATTGCGACCAGACCTCGGCGACGCGGCAGAACTTCGGCAAGGTCCTGCGCGTCAGGGCCGACGGCTTTTCGCTATTCGAGCAGGGCGGCAGGCTGATCGAGGTGCACAACCGCACCGACACGATGATCGACGCCACGTTCGACACGACCTACGCCGACACGCCGACGCAGGCGCGGCTCGACCTGGCCTTGCAGGCAGACGGGACGCTGGCGATCAACCGCGACGATGGCGACGGCCGCCTGAGTGTGACGCAATATCGCAAGTGTCCGGAATAAGAGCATGTTGAAGGGAAACACCATGCGGACTTACTTCTTCGCCGCAGCGGCCCTTGTGCTCGCCGGCTGCTCCTCCGAACCCGAGGCGCCGACCGAGACGGCCGACGAGTTCGCAGACCGTATCGGTGGCGGCGATGCCTCTTCTCCCGATGCCGCGCCGTCCAGTTCGCTCGACGCTCCGCCTCCTGCGCCGATGGCACAACTTGGCGCGCCCAAGCCGGTGCCGACGAAGTTCCAGGGCGTGTGGGATTTCATCGACGGCAATTGCTCGCGCGATTCCGACCTGCGGCTAGAGATCGGCGCCAACAGCCTGCAGTTTTACGAATCGATGGGCACGGTGAATGGCTACGAACAACCGAACCCGGACACTGTCATCCTCAACCTTGCCATGGAGGGCGAAGGCGAGCGCTGGGAAGAACGCACCCGCATGTCGCTGGTCGACGGGGGCAAATTCCTCGTAATGAGCGATGTCTCCGGTTACGGCTCCGGCCAGGGCATCCGCCGCAAGCGCTGCAGTTAAATGCGCTTTAAATTTCGCAGCAGCCGCTTAGTCTGCGGGCGTATGACGATGGAGAGGCTTATGTTCCCGCGACTTTTCCTGACAAGCTGTGCGAGCGCCGCGCTGGCAGGCTGCATGACCGCGGCGACCCCGCCCGGCGAAACCCCAGAGCCGGTCGAGCGGCTGCCGGGCGAAGACAGTCCGTGCCGATCGCAGCCCGCACAAGCTTTCGTGGGCAAAATGGCGACGGCGGAACTGGGCGCGCAGGTCCATGCCGAGACCGGTGCGCGGATATTCCAGTGGGTGCCGCCCGACAGTGCGGTGACGATGGATTATCGCCCCGATCGGGTGCGCGTATCGTACGACCGTGCCATGATCGTCACCAATATTCGCTGCGGTTAAGTCGTTGACAAGGGACGGATATCCGTCGACCCTCGATAGCAAGTCAAACGGAGCCTCCGCATGAATGCTAGAATCTTCGTACCCTTGCTGGCATGTCTTGCGCTGCCAGTGTCGGCAGCACAAACGAGCGATGGGGAAGACGCGTTGGCGGCCGAGGCCCAGCCGCCGGAATTTCCGCAGGAAATGTGGGGCGTTTATGGCCGCAACAACCATGCCTGTCGCTATCGCGGGATGGATATCGAAGGCAAGATCGGCATCCGTGGCAACAAGATCGTCGTCGAGGGCCAGCCCTTCGACCTTTACGAAATCGACCAGGTCAGCAACCGGATGCTGGTCGGCGAATTCGTCGCACCGGGCGGCTGGAGCACCAGCGGGGTACGCATGAGCTTTCAGCTGCTGCGCAAGAACAAGATGTGGCACAGCACCTACGAGGGCAAGCCCGCGCCCAAGATCGGCTACGTCCGCTGCAACAGGCGCTGACGCCGGCGCGATGACGGAGCGCAGCCGGACCTCCTCGGGCTCGCCGTTCGAGCAGCAATTCGGATTCTGCCGCGCAATCAGGGTTGGCAAGCGGATCATCGTGGCCGGGACAGGTCCGATCGATCCGGATGGCCGTTCGACTGCTGGCGACGCAGCGGCACAGGCCGAGCGCTGTTGTGCGCTTATCGTCGCGGCGATCGAGGATTTGGGCGGCACCGCGCGCCATGTCGTCCGCACCCGCATGTTGTTGACCGACCCCGCGGACCAGGAGGCCGTAGGCGCCGTCCATGCGCGCTGGTTCGGCGAGGCCAGGCCTGCCGCAACAATGCAAGGCGTTGCCTGGCTATGCCGACCGGAATGGAAAGTGGAAATCGAGGCCGAAGCAATCCTCGATTGAACCGACGCGCACCCCCTTCCCTCGACTCTCTCGCGGCGCTAAGCCCCGCGCCATGACTGGACAATTCGCTCTCACAGACGACCAACTGGCCATCCAGGAGATGGCGCAGCGCTTCACCGCCGACAACATTACGCCCCATGCTGCGGAATGGGACGAGCAGCACCATTTCCCCAAGGACGTAATCAAGCAGACCGCCGAGCTCGGCTTCGGTGCGATCTATGTCAGCGAGGAATCGGGCGGGATCGGCCTCGGCCGCCTCGAAGCGGCGCTTATCATGGAAGCCATGGCCTATGGCTGCCCGACGACCAGCGCCTTCATCTCGATCCACAACATGGCGGCGTGGATGATCGACCAGTTCGGCGGACAGGGCGTCAAGGACAAGTACCTTCCCGACCTCGTCACGATGGAAAAGATCGCCAGCTATTGCCTGACCGAGCCGGGCAGCGGTTCGGACGCTGCGGGTCTCAAGACCAGCGCGGTGCTGGACGGCGATCATTACGTCCTCAACGGCACCAAGCAGTTCATTTCCGGCGGCGGCGTGAACGACGTCTATGTCACCATGGTTCGCACGTCCGATCACAAGACCAAGGGCATCACCTGCCTCGTGATCGACAAGGACACGCCGGGCGTCAGCTTCGGCGCGCCGGAAAAGAAGCTCGGCTGGAACGCCAGCCCGACAGCGCAGGTCATTCTCGAAGATGCCCGCGTGCCGGTCGAGAACCGCGTCGGCGACGAGGGCGAAGGCTTCCGCTTCGCCATGATGGGTCTCGATGGCGGCCGGCTGAACATTGGCGCATGCTCGCTCGGCGGCGCACAGCGTTGCCTCGACGAAGCGGTCGCCTACACCAAGGAACGCCAGCAATTCGACCAGCCCGTGGCCGATTTCCAGAACACGCAGTTCATGTTGGCCGACATGGCGACCGACCTCGAGGCGGCGCGTGCGCTGCTTTATCTTGCCGCGGCCAAGGTGACGGAGAACGCGCCCGACAAGTCGCGCTTCTCCGCCATGGCCAAGCGGTTGGCGACCGACAATGGCAGCAAGATCGTCAACGACGCGCTGCAATTGTTCGGCGGCTACGGCTACCTCAAGGACTATCCGATCGAGCGGTTCTGGCGTGACCTGCGCGTCCATTCGATCCTCGAAGGCACCAACCAGGTCATGCGCATGATCGTGGGCCGCGACCTGCTGCGACAGGGGTGAGCGAAATGACCGACCAAGTCCTGATCCACAAACACGGCCGCGTCGGCCATATCTCGCTCAACCGGCCGAAGGCACTCCACGCGCTGACGCTAGAGATGTGTCATGCGATGAGCGCGGCGCTGGCCGATTGGGCGGATGACGACGAGGTCGAAGCCATCATCCTTGACCACGCCGAGGGCCGTGGTTTCTGCGCCGGCGGCGATATCGCTTTCCTGCGCAATTCGGCTCTGAACGATGGCGGCGTGTCGGGCCGGAAGTTCTTCCACGACGAATACCAACTCAACCACCAGATGTTCACCTACGGCAAACCGATCGTGGCGTTCATGGACGGCATCACCATGGGCGGCGGCGTGGGCATTGCCCTGCCCGCCAAGTTTCGCGTCGCGACCGAGAACACCCGCTTCGCCATGCCGGAAACGGGCATCGGGCTGTTCCCCGATGTCGGCGGTGGCTGGCACCTGTCGCGCCTGGGCGGTCGGCTCGGCCAGTTCCTCGCGCTGACTGGCGCGCGGCTCGACGGAGCGGAGTGCTTGTGGGCGGGCATCGCCACGCATTACGTACCGAGCGAGATGCTCGCCGAACTGAAAGCGCGCATCATCGAGAAGCCCGATCGCATTGCGGGTATTCTGTCCGAACCGGTGGGCACCCCGCCCAAGGCGCGGATCGAAGGCAATGCCGACAAGATCGCCAAGCACTTCGCCAGCGACCGCTACGAGGATATCCTCGCCAGCCTCGAAGCGGTGATGGACGAAGACGAATGGGCGGCAAAAGAGCGCGACACGCTCGGCACCAAGAGCCCGCAGACCTGCAAGGTCGCGCTGCGCCAGCTGGCAGAGAGCAAAAGGCTGACCGACTTCGCCGACAACATGCGCATGGAATATCGCATCGCGTCGCGCGTTATCATCCGGCCCGATTTCGCGGAGGGCGTTCGCGCCGTGATCGTCGACAAGACAGGCGATCCCAGATGGGACCCGCCGACGCCCGAAGAGGTCACCGAGGAATTGATCGACAGCATCTTCGCGCCTCTGCCAGAGGGGGAGGAATGGGTGCCGCTGACCTGATGGTCGTCCCAGCGCAGGCTGGGATCTCTGTCCGCTTGGTCGGACTTTGCTGAGAAAGATCCCGGCCTTCGCTGGGATGACGGAGTTGAAATGAGCTACGAAACCATCCTGACCGAAACCGACGGCGCGGTGACCATCATCACGCTCAACCGGCCCAAGGCGTTGAATGCACTCTCAAGCGTCGTGCTGGAAGAACTGATCGACGCCTTCGCTGCGTATCAGGCAGACGACAGCCAGCTTTGCGCGATCCTGACCGGAAGCGGCGACAAGGCCTTTGCCGCAGGTGCCGACATCAAGGAAATGAGCGAGAAGGCCGCGGCCGATTTCTACCTGCAGGACTTCTTCGCCAAGTGGACCAGCCATATCGTCAAGACCACGCGCAAGCCGTGGATCGCAGCGGTCAATGGCTTCGCGCTGGGCGGCGGGTGCGAGCTGGCCATGATGGCCGATTTCATCATCGCCAGCGAAAACGCCAAGTTCGGCCAGCCCGAGATCAAGCTCGGCGTCGCCCCCGGCATGGGCGGTAGCCAGCGGCTGACGCGCGCGGTCGGCAAGTCGAAGGCCATGGAAATGTGCTTGACCGGCCGGATGATGGGTGCGGAAGAGGCCGAGCGCAGCAACCTTGTCGCCAAGGTCGTGCCGCATGAGGAACTGATGGCCGAAGCCAAAAAGACCGCCGCACTGATCGCCTCGATGCCGCCGATGGCCGCGATTGCGAACAAGGAAATGGTCAACAGCGCTTTCGAAATGACACTCGACCAAGGCTTGGTGCAAGAGCGCCGCCTGTTCCAGATCCTCACCGCGAGCGAGGACAAGAAGGAAGGCATGGCCGCGTTTATCGACAAGCGTGACGGAAACTGGAAGGGGCGCTGACGCCATGAAGGGGTATTCGGTCCTGCTCGTCCTCCTGTGGCTGGCGCTGGCTGCTTATACTGCCGTCACTGTGGCCAATCATGGACTGGGGCTGCTGCCGATCTTCTTCGGCGACATCGCCACCATGGCCTGGCCGGGCCAGTTCAACTTCGACTTCCTGCTGTTCCTCGTTCTATCGGCAAGCTGGACCGCATGGCGGAACCGGTTTCGGGCCTCGGGCCTGCTGCTCGCAGTGATCGCGTTCTTCGGCGGCGCGGGCTTCCTCTTTCCATACCTCACCTACCTGATCTGGAAGCATGACGGAAACGCTGCGGCGATCATGCTTGGCGTCGACTACCCCGGGAAGGACACATCATGAGAATCGCATTTATCGGCCTCGGCAATATGGGCGGCGGGATGGCCGCGAACCTCGTCAAGGCGGGGCACGATGTGCAGGCCTTCGACCTCAGCCAGGCCGCGCTCGATACGGCGAAAGACAATGGCTGCACGCCCTTCACCTCGATCAAGGACACATGCGAAGGCGCAGAGGCGGTCGTCACGATGCTGCCCAATGGCGAGATCGTCCGGCAGGTCTACGTCGACGATGTCATCGGCAGTGCGCCAAAAGGTGCCGTGCTGATCGACTGTTCGACGATCGACGTCGCAACGGCGCGGCAGGTCGAAGCGATTGCGGTTGGCGCGGGTTACGAGATGGTCGATGCGCCGGTCTCCGGCGGGATCGCGGCGGCCAACGGCGGCACGCTGACATTCATGGTCGGCGGGACCGAGAGCGCCTTCGGCCGCGCCAAGCTGATCCTCGAAGCCATGGGCAAGGCCGTGATCCACGCCGGCGACGCAGGCAACGGCCAGGCGGCCAAGATTTGCAACAACATGCTGCTGGCGATCCACATGATCGGCACCTGCGAAGCATTCAGGATGGCCGAGAAGCTCGGCCTCGACCCCCAGACATTCTACGACATCTCTTCTGTCAGCTCGGGCCAGAACTGGTCGATGACGAGCTATTGCCCTGTCCCCGGCGTCGGCCCGCAAAGCCCCTCCGATAATGATTACCAGGGCGGTTTTGCCACTGCGCTGATGCTGAAGGATTTGCGTCTGGCGATGGAAGCCGCGGAAACGGCGGATGCGGCCACGCCGATGGGCGCACGTGCGGCGTCGATCTATGAAGATTTCAACGGGGCAGGCAACGGCGGACTGGATTTCAGCGCCATCATCAAGATGCTTTAGCAATCGCATCCAGGTGCATCACGACCACAACGCACTCGTTTTTTACTGGACCCGAAGGGCACGAGGCAGCCGCGATGCGGTTTCGGTCGTAACAAAACTGTCACCCGTGCACTAGCGCGATTCAGCGATTAGTGGAAAAATCATTCGCGTTCGATCTCATTTATGACCCGGCTGAGCCAATCGCGAGGTTCACGGCGCTTGCCTATTGGTGCCACGAACTCCTGCCCGCGCGCGACGCTGCGCAGCTTTCCACCGCGAAGCCAGCGCTCCGCGCGGTCGTGATAGGATAGCCCGCCCCGCCTCAACCAAGCCGGGCGGCGCCAAAGGCTGGGCGGTCCATCCGGAACCGTGAGGCGAAGCATGGGACTTGCCGAAGCGGCCATGCGTCCGCGGCCGCGATAAATCACGTCGTTTTTGGCATGCATCCCGAGAGCGTGTGGATGGCCCTGCTCGACGAGGGAGCTGCGCACGCCATCGTCGCAGTGCTGCAGATCGACGATCTCACAGAGTTCGAGGTAGCCAAAGATGCGGTGATGGGGTTCGCCGGTTTCTTCCTCGCGGAAGAGGCCGAAAAACACGAAGACATCGCCTATCCCCACACCCTGATTGGCAAGATGGGTCTGCGCGGCGCCGCACTGCCCGAACAGACAGCTGCCGTCATCGAAAAACATCGGGTCGTGATGGCAAAAGTCTTCGCGCGATATCCTGCCCCGACTGGCAGTCTCCGCAGCCTCGCCCAGGCCCAGATCGCGATAGCGCGTGCACGACCATCCGCCGCTGGGGATCGGTAGCGAGACCGGTCGTCCGTCGATAATCGGCGAAGCGCCGCCCCCCGCCGCGCTGTCGAAACCCTTGCGGCTAAAAATGATGCGCATGCGCGACACTTTGTTGCATGTGGCAAGTCTGCGCAAACTTGCGTAAAGGTCAACTCTCTGTAGGAGCGCGCCCTATGACCCAGAAAGTCACAGCCCTGATCATGGCCGGTAAACGGTCCGGCATCCTCGACCCGCTGGCCGAACGCGCGGGCGTTAACCAGAAATGCGTCGTCCCGGTCGGCGGCAAGCCGATGATCCAGCACGTCGTCGAAGCCGTTTCCGCCTGCGACCGGATCGACAAGATCCATGTCGTCGCGCACGAGCCTGACGAGATCGCCGAAATCCCGATCGTCGCGGAATTGCTCGCGTCGGGTCGGCTTGTATTCAAGCCGGGCGCCTTCAACCTCGTCGACAGCGTATTCGCCGGGGCCGAGGGGGCGGAGTTTCCGCTACTCATCACGACGGCCGATAATTGCCTCGTGACCCCGGAAGGCTATGCCGAATTCGTAGAGAAGGCGCTCGCCGCTGAGGCCGGTGCCGGAGCGGCCCTCGCGCGCAAGGAAGATGTCATCGCCGCCGACCCTGAAGGTCAGGCCAAGTTCTACCAGTTCAAGGACGGTGGTTTTTCCAACTGCAATATGTACTGGATCGGCAGCGAAGGCGCGCTCGGCGCCGCCGAAGTCATGCGCGGCGGCGGCCAGTTCGTGAAATTCCCGAGCCGCATCGCCAAGGCCTTCGGCTGGACGAACCTGCTGCGCTTCTATCTCGGCGGCGGCAGCAAGGAGAAGCTGTTCGAACAGGTCTCCAAGCGGTTCGGCTACAAGCTGGTGCCGATCGAGATGTCGAGCGGCGAGTTTGCCATCGATGTCGATAACGAGCGGACCTTCCGCGTGACCGAGAAGCTGCTCGCCAAGCGCGCGGCGGCCGGCTGAATCCAGGCCCACCACGTGCGGCGCATCTTCAAGAACATGGGCTGGCTGCTCAGCGGGCGTGGCTTCAACGCCGTGCTCAGCCTGGCCTATCTGGCGCTGGCGACCCGTACGCTGGGCCTCGATGGTTTCGGTTATTTCGCGATCATCGTCGCGCTGGGACAGACGGTCACCGGCCTTGTCAATTTCCAGACCTGGCAATTCGTTGTACGCTGGGGTGCAGGGACCGATGGTCCTGCCCGCGCGGCTGGATTTGCGGTCGGGCTGGACCTGCTCTCGGCCTTCGTCGGCGCGATCTTCTCCGCGATACTGGTTTATACCGCACAGCTCTGGCTGCCGTTGCCGGACGAATTGCTGTGGGTCGCTTTCGGCTATTGCATCGTTTCGCTGCTGGCGATCCGGTCGACCCCTACCGGCCTCTTGCGGCTGCGGTTCGAATATGGCCGCGCGACCGCGGCAGAAGCAGTCCAGCCGCTGATACGGGCGATCGGTGCGGGGCTCGCAGTTTTGTTCATGCCCTCGGTCACGGGCTTCATCCTCGCCTGGGCAGCGGCCGAAGTGTGCGTAGCGGCAGCGCTGTGGTACGCCGCCTTGCAGAAGGACAAGCTCGACCTCGGCGAAGTCAGCCTCACCGCCATTCCCAACGCGCATCCCGGCGCATGGCGCTTCGTCCTCTCGACCAATGCGCTCGGCAGCCTGCAAATCGCGGCGAAGCAGGTGATGATCCTCGCGGTGGGCGCCATCGGCGGCGAAGCGTTCGCCGGCGGTTTCCGCATTGCCAGCCAGTTGGGTCAGGCGCTGGTGCAGCTCGCGCAAACGATCTCGAAAGCGATCTACCCCGAACTGGTCCATGCGCAGGAACGTGCTGCCGAGATCGCCCGCCGGATGGCCAATGTCGCTCTGTTAGGAGGTGCCATAGCTGTTCTGGTTGCGCTGCTGTTCGGACGCGAGGCGCTGGTCCTCATCGCCGGACAAGGCTTCCGCGGCGTCTATTGGGCGATGGTGATCCTCGCCATTGGCGGCGCGGTCGAATTGGTCGGCGCCAGCCTGGAGTCGCTGCTCGTTAGCGCCGGGCGTGCCGGCACGGCCTTTATCGTGCGGGCGGTACCCATGGCGCTTGCGTTCGCGCTGCTCGAAACCGCCATGGGCTGGCAGGAATTGAAAGGCGCAGCGCTCTGCCTGCTCGGCGCGAGCGCGCTCGCCGTGATCGGCTTCTGGGTCGCGATCCTCGGCCAGCAGGGCATCCGCATCGAAGTCGACGGCGACGACGAGCGCGAAACGCGCGCAGCCAAGTAGGCGTTAGCTCCCGCCCTGTTCCGTCATCGTCGGCTTACCCGCCGGCGCGGTCTCCCCCTGCCACGCCAGCATCGGCTTGCGCGCGGCCTGCGTTTCGTCGAGACGCCTGCGCGGGGCGTAGTAGGGTGCTTCCTTCAAGCTCTCATCGCCCGCCTTGGCCCGCTCGGCGACCGAGCGAAAAGCTGTGATGAACTGGTCGAGCGCGGCCTTGCTTTCGGTCTCGGTCGGCTCGACCAGCATTGCGCCGTGCACCACGAGCGGGAAGTACACCGTCATCGGGTGATAGCCTTCGTCGATCAGACCTTTGGCAAGATCGAGTGTGGAAAGGTCGCCCGTAAAGCCTCTATCGCTAAAGAGCGCTTCGTGCATGCACGGCCCCGACTTGCCGAAGGGCGCGTCGAGCACGTCTTCGAGGCTACGCAGCACGTAATTGGCATTGAGGACCGCGTCTTCCGCGACCTGCTTCAACCCGTCGGCCCCATGGCTGAGGATGTAGCTGAGCGCGCGGGTGAACATGCCCATCTGTCCGTGGAACGCGGTCATGCGCCCGAAATGCTGCATCCGCCCGTCGAAATGTTCCTGCGAAAATCTCTCGGCATCTTCTTCTTCGATGAGATGCACCACGCCGTCTTTGGTGCGGGCGGTGTAGGGCAAGGGCCCGAAGGGCGAGAGGGCTTCGCTGAGCACCACGGGCCCGCTGCCCGGTCCGCCGCCGCCATGCGGAGTGGAGAACGTCTTGTGCAGGTTGATGTGCATGGCATCGACGCCGAGATCGCCCGGCCGCACCTTGCCGACGATGGCGTTGAAGTTCGCGCCGTCGCAATAGACGAAGCCGCCCGCTTCGTGGACCGCATCCGAAATCGCCTTCATGTCGCGTTCGAACAGCCCGCACGTATTGGGATTGGTGATCATCACCCCGGCCACGTCGGGTCCAAGGCGCTTTTTCAACGCGTCGAGGTCCACACGGCCCTCCGGCGTCGCCGGGATATCCTCGACCTTGTAGCCGGCAAAGGCGGCGGTCGCCGGATTGGTGCCATGCGCGCTTTCGGGCACCAGGATCACTTCGCGCGCGTCCCCGCGCGCCTCCAGCGCGGCGCGGATGCACAATATGCCACACAGTTCGCCATGCGCGCCCGCCTTGGGGCTCATCGCCACGCCGTGCATGCCGGTGAGGTCGATCAGCCAGAATGCCAGTTCGTTGATGACTTCCAGCGCGCCGCGCACCGTGGCCACGGGTTGCAGCGGATGGATATCGGCAAATCCCGGCATCCGCGCGACCTTCTCGTTGAGGCGCGGATTGTGTTTCATCGTACAGCTGCCGAGCGGGAAGAGCCCGAGGTCGATGCCGTAGTTTTGCCTGCTGAGGCGCGTGTAATGGCGCACCGTTTCCGGTTCGGTCAGGCCGACGAGGCCGATAGGCTCGGATCGATCCAACCCACCGAGGCGTGACGAACTTTCGCCTGAATTCTCCGGCAGGTCGACGCCGGTCGTTTCGGCATGACCGATCTCGAACAACAGCGGTTCCTCCAGCATCAGAGCGCGGTTGCCGGTGGTGGTGGCCGGACCGTTATGGAGGCCATCTTCGCCTGCGGGGACCATGGCGGGCTTCCAGCCCGATGCGTTCGGCGCGTTCATGCCAGCACCTCCTCGAGAGCGGAGCCGAGGGCTTCGATGTCGTCCTCGCTCGTGGTTTCGGTCGTTGCGACGATGAGCGCATCGGACAGCCGCTCGACATCGGGATAGAGCCGCCCGAGCGAGACGCCTGCGAGCACGCCCTTGTCGGCGAGGGTGCGCACAATTTCACGCGCATCCTGCCCGACCTGGATCGTGAATTCGTTGAAGAACGTATCGTTGAGCACAGTGACGCCCGGCACTTTTGCCAGCCGGTCCGCCGTCAAGCAGGCCAACCGGTGGTTCTCAGCCGCCAGCCGTCGCAATCCGACCTCGCCGAGCAAGGTCATATGGACACTGAAGGCAAGCGCGCACAGGCCGCTGTTGGTGCAGATATTGGAGGTCGCTTTCTCGCGGCGGATATGTTGCTCGCGGGTCGAGAGCGTCAGGACGAAGCCACGTTTGCCCTCGGCATCGACGGTCTCGCCGCACAGGCGGCCCGGCATCTGGCGCACGTGCTTCTTGTCGCGCACCGCGAAGAGGCCGAGATAAGGCCCTCCGAATTGCAGGCCGACCCCGAGTGACTGGCCTTCCCCCACTACGATATCCGCGCCCATCTCTCCCGGCGACTTTATCGCGCCAAGCGCCACCGGCTCGGTGTTGACGACGATCAACAGCGCGCCCTTGGCATGGGCCGCTTCGGCGATTTCGGTGAGGTCGGCAATGCGGCCGAGAATATCGGGATACTGCACGACGACGCAGGAGGTGTTCTCGTCGATCCGCGAGGTTAGGCCGGCATTGTCCGGTGCCGCCTGGATGGCGGGCTGCGCGTCGGCGATTTCGAGGCCGAGATATTTCGCCATGGTCTTGGCGACTTCGGAATAATGCGGGTGGAGCGCGCCCGACAGCACCGCGCGGTTCCGCTTGGTTACGCGGCTGGCCATGCTGATCGCCTCCCAGCATGCGGTCGAGCCATCGTACATCGAGGCATTGGCGACTTCGCAGCCATAGAGCTTGGCGACCTGCGTCTGGAATTCGAACAGCATCTGCAGCGTGCCCTGCGCGATTTCCGGCTGGTAGGGCGTGTAGGCGGTCAGGAATTCACCGCGCTGGATGATGTGGTCGACGCTGGCCGGCACGTGGTGGCGATAGGCCCCGGCCCCGAGGAAAAACGGCACGTCACCTGCGACGAGATTTTTCGCCGCCCGCGCCCGCATGTGCTTTTCGACCGCCATTTCGCTGGCATGCATCGGCAGATCGCGGATCGGCCCGTCGAGCCGCGCCTCTTTGGGCACGTCCACGAACAGGTCGTCGATTGAGGACGCGCCGACGACGCTGAGCATCTCGCTGCGATCGGTATCGGTCAGGGGTAGGTAACGCATGGTGCCATCTCGTCATCCCAGCGGACGCTGGGATCTGTTGCAGTGATGTCCGATAAGGCGGACAGATATCCCAGCTTGCGCTGGGATAACGGTTAAAGTTCGTCGCAGAATGCCTTGTAGGCTTTCGCGTCCATCAGCCCATCGAGTTCGGATTTGTCGGCGACGGTCATGCGGAAAAACCAGCCTTCCTCCTCCGGCGAGGTGTTCACCAGCGCGGGGTCTTCTTCCAGCGCGGCATTGGCTTCCATCACCTCGCCGGTGATCGGCGCGTAGACGTCGCTCGCGGCCTTGACGCTCTCTACGACCGCCGCTTCCCCCCCCTTGTCGACATTACTGCCGACCTCGGGCAGCTCGACGAAGACGATATCGCCCAGCTGCTCCTGCGCGTAATCGGTGATGCCGACCGTCGCGAGGTCGCCTTCGAGATCGATCCATTCATGTTCATCGGTAAAGTAACGGGCCATGCTCTCTATTTCCCTCGATAGTAGCGGTGGGGTACGAACGGCATCGGCACGACGGTCGCGGGCAGACGCTTGTTGCGAACTTCGATTTCGACCTCGGTGCCTTCGATGGCCTGCTCTCGTGCGATATAGGCCATGGCGATCGGATAGCCGAGTGTGGGCGAGAAGCCGCCACTGGTAACGCGGCCGATTTCGGCATCGCCGATATAGACCAAGGCACCTTCGCGGGCAGGCATACGGCCTTCGATCTTCAGGCCGACGCGCTTGGTTTCGGGACCGCTCATAAGCGCTTGCGCTATGCGTCCGTGGCCCATCCACCCGCCGGTCTCGCGGCGCGACTTGGTGAGGGCAAAAGTCAGGTCGGCGCTGACGGGATCGGTCTCGACCGTGAGATCGTGGCCGTAGAGCGGCAGGCCTGCCTCCAAACGCAAGCTGTCGCGTGCGCCGAGCCCGGCAGGCCTGACCCGATCGTCGGCCACCAGCGCTTCGGCCAGCTGTTCGATATGGCTGGCCGAGATATTGATCTCGAAGCCGTCCTCGCCGGTATAGCCGCAGCGCGCGACGCCGATCATGTCGCCCCTCCACTCGAAGCCCGTGCCCTGCATGAAAACGAGCCGCTCCGCGACGCCCGGAAAGACCGTCTCGAGCGCTTCGGCAGCCTTCGGCCCCTGCAGCGCCACAAGGCCGCGCCCATCGAGATGGTTCATCGTGATTTCGTCGGGCAGGTGTTCGCGAAGGTGGGCGATATCGTCCCACTTGGTCGCTCCGTTCACGACGAGGTAGAACTCTTCGACATCCTCGCGCGACATGTTGGTGACCATCAGGTCGTCGAGAATTCCGCCGTCTTCGTTCAGCAGCAGCGTGTAGCGGATATTGCCGGGTTTCAGCGACGACAGCTTGCCGGGAACGAGCGCCTCGAGCGCCTCGGTCGCGCCTTCGCCGCTGATGACCAGCTGGCCCATGTGGCTGACATCGAACAGGCTGGCACTTTCGCGCGTCCAATTATGCTCCGCGACGATGCCGCCGGACGGGCCGGTATACTGGATCGGCATTTCGTAGCCGGCGAACGGCACCATGCGGGCGCCCTGCGCGCGATGCCATGCATCGAGCGGCAGCTTGGCCAAATCCTGGGTGTCGGTATCGCTCATCAAATTCCCCGGCACAGCAACGCTTCGAAGTGAAGCGCTGTTCCGCCCCCTCTGTCGGGAAACCTGAGAGCATCGTGCGGGCCGGGTGATCCGCACTTCCCCCTTCGGTGGCATTGGCCGCAAAAGCCGCTGCGCTTTCCAGAGTGTCAGCCGGTCCAGCGGTCCGTGGGCCTGAGAGATTCCGGGGCGGTTGCTCCTTCGGCGTCGCGCCGCGAAGCGCGAACTCTCCCGCTGGTCCGTCCGGCAGAATCGCTCCCGCCGAAAGACGGATGCTGCATGCGCGAAACGGCGGGGCCGGTCAATCGAGATTGGGCCTCAGCCACCGTTCGGCAGTCGCGATATCCACACCGCGACGCTGCGCGTAATCTTCCAGCTGGTCGCGGCCGATCCTGGCGACGCCGAAATATTGGCTTTCGGGATGCCCGAAGTAGAAGCCGCTGACAGCCGCTGTCGGATACATCGCGAAGCTTTCGGTCAAAGTCAGGCCAACGTTCTTCTCGGCGTCGAGCAGGTCGAACAGGATCGGCTTGAGCGAATGATCGGGGCACGCCGGATAGCCTGGCGCCGGGCGAATGCCGCGATACTGCTCCTTGATCAGCGCCTCGTTGGTGAGCTGCTCGTTCGGTGCATACCCCCACAAATCGGTGCGGGTATGCTGGTGCAGGCGCTCGGCAAAGGCCTCGGCGAAGCGATCGGCCAGCGCCTTGAGCAGGATGTCCGAGTAATCGTCCTTGTCGGCCTGGAAGCGCGCGCTATGCGGTTCGATCCCGTGGATGCCGACCGCGAATCCGCCAATCCAGTCGCCGGCGGGATCGATGAAATCGGCGAGGCAGAAATTCGCCCGGTCGCGGCTCTTCTTCACCTGTTGGCGCAGGAAGGGGAGCAGGACATGCTCTTCCTCCTCGGCAAGGTGGATCGTCACATCGTCGCCGTCACGGGCGCATGGCCAGAGCCCGGCCACGCCCTTCGCCGTCAGCCAATTCTCCTCGACGATATGGTCCAGCATCTGCTGCGCATCCGCGAACAGGCTGCGTGCAGTTTCGCCCACCACTTCGTCGTCGAGTATGCGCGGATAGGTGCCGTGCAGTTCCCAAGCGCGGAAGAACGGCGTCCAGTCGATATACTCCCGAAGGTCGGCGAGAGACCATTCGTCGAAAGCATGCACTCCCGGCTGGAGCGGCGGCGCAGGCTTGTCGCTGAGATAGGCGTCGTAGAAATTCGCCCGTGCCTCCTCGATGGTGAAGAGCGCGCTCTGCCCCTTCCCTTCGCGCACATCGCGGACGTGCTGGTAATCGCTGGCGGTCGTCTCGACGAATTCGTCGCGCTGGGTGTCGGACAGCAGCCGACTGGCGACACCGACGGCGCGGCTCGCGTCGAGCACGTGAATGACAGGGCCCTCATAGGCGGGATCGATCTTGAGCGCGGTGTGAACCTTGCTGGTGGTCGCGCCACCGATCAGCAGCGGCATGGTCATTCCCGCGCGCTGCATCTCCTCGGCCACGCTCACCATCTCGTCCAGCGAAGGGGTGATAAGGCCGGACAGGCCAATCATGTCGGCCTTGTTGTCGTTCGCGGATTTGAGAATGTCCTGCCACGGGACCATCACGCCCATATCGACCACGTCGTATCCGTTGCACTGCAGGACGACGCCGACGATGTTCTTGCCGATATCGTGAACATCGCCCTTGACGGTTGCCATGATGACCTTGCCCTTGGCCTTGCGCTCGGCCTCGGGCAGCAGGTCTTTCTCCGCCTCGATAAACGGGATGAGGTGTGCGACCGCCTTCTTCATCACGCGCGCGGACTTCACGACCTGAGGCAGGAACATCTTGCCGCTGCCGAACAGGTCGCCGACGACATTCATGCCGTCCATCAAAGGGCCTTCGATGACTTCGATCGGGCGACCGCCCTGCTCTGAGGTGAGCGCACGCATTTCCTCGGTATCGTCGACAACATGCGCGTCGATGCCCTTGACCAGCGCGTGTTCGAGCCGTTTCTCGACCGCCCAGCCGCGCCATTCCTCGGCCGCCTTTTCGTCGGCGACGGACCTGCCCTTGTAGCTTTCCGCCAGATCGATCAGCCGCTCGGTCGCATCGGGCCGAAGACAAAGGATCACATCCTCGCACGCCTCGCGCAATGCAGGTTCGATATCGTCGTAGATATCGAGCTGGCCGGCGTTGACGATGGCCATGTCGAGCCCGGCGGGAATCGCGTGATAGAGGAACACCGAGTGCATCGCGCGGCGCACGGTTTCGTTTCCGCGGAAACTGAAGGACAGGTTGGACAGTCCGCCGCTGGTCTTGGCATGCGGACACGCCGCCTTAATCTCGGAAACGGCCTCGATGAAGTCCAGCCCGTAGCGATCATGCTCTTCGATGCCGGTCGCCACAGCGAAGATATTGGGGTCGAAAATGATGTCTTCGGGCGGAAAGCCGATGCTTGTCAGCAGGTTATAAGCGCGGGTGCAGATCTCGACCTTGCGCTGCTTGGTGTCCGCCTGGCCGGTCTCGTCGAAGGCCATGACGACCGCAGCCGCGCCATAGTCCATGCATTTGCGCGCGTGATCGAGAAACTCCTCCTCGCCTTCCTTCATGCTGATCGAATTGACGATCGGCTTGCCGGAGACGCATTTCAGGCCCGCCTCGATGACATCCCATTTGGAACTGTCGATCATCACCGGCACCCGGGCGATATCGGGTTCGGCGGCAATCAGCTTGAGGAAGGTGGTCATGGCGTGAACCGCGTCGAGCAGGCCCTCGTCCATGTTGACGTCGATCACCTGCGCGCCGTTCTCGACCTGCTGGCGCGCGACGTCGACGGCGGTCGCGTAATCGTCCGCCATGATGAGCTTCTTGAACCGGGCCGACCCGGTCACATTGGTGCGCTCGCCGATATTGACGAAGCGGGCGGTATTGCGATCGCTCATGCCGTCACCAGATCGCGCGCGAGGACGACATCGTCGTAATGCTTGCCGCCGACATCGAAACGACGGGTGCCGATCTGGCGGAAGCCTTGCTTGGCGTAGAACGCGATGGCGCGGGCGTTGTCGTCCTTCACCCCGAGCAGCAGGCGCTCGTGCCCTTGGGAACCAGCGATGGCTGCATCGAGCAGGAGCTGGGCGACGCCCGAGCCGTGAAAGCGCGACAGGACGTAGATCTTTTTGAGTTCGATATCGCCCTGGCGCGCTGCCTCCAATTCGGGTTGGGTCAGCAAGGCATAGCCGACTGGCGCAGCATCAAGTTCAGCCAGCCAGCCGCGTGCGTCGTCCTGCAGATATGCGCGCAGATAGTCCGGCGCGTGCTGCGTCTCGCAATGTTTCACCAGCGCATCGCCATCGATCATGCCGGCGAAGGTTTCGAGGAAAGTCGCACTGGCGACCAGCGACAGGCGACCGGCATCGCCCGGCGATGCTTCGCGGATCGCGACCTGGTCAACGATGCCAACCGTCATGCCGCCACCGAGAAAGGCTCAAGCCCGGCCAGTCGCATCTCCGACACCGCGTCTGGGACCTGCCGGGGTTCGACGCCCTTCACTGTTTGGGCGATTGCCGCGATGTGTTCCGGTGTCGAACCGCAGCAGCCACCAAGAATGTTCGCGCGCCCGTTCTCGGCCCAGACCTTGAGCAGCGAGGCCGTCGTTTCGGGCATTTCGTCATATTCGCCAAGATCGTTGGGCAGGCCTGCGTTGGGATAGGCCATCAGCAGCGTATCGGCGATGTTCGACAGGATCTGCACATGCGGGCGCAATTGCTCGGCACCGAAGCTGCAATTGAGGCCGATCGTGGCGGGCTTCGCATGCCGCACCGTGTTCCAGAATGCCTCGACGGTATGACCCGACAGATTGCGCCCGGACAGGTCCGTCAGCGTCAGCGAGATCATCAGCGGGATCTCCTCGCCGCGCTCGCGCTCGAGCTGCTTCACCGCCATGATCGCGGCCTTGCAGTTGAGCGTGTCGAATACCGTTTCGATCAGGATGAACTCGGCCCCGCCTTCCAGCAAGGCCGCCGCCTGCTCGCGATAGACGTCGACGATCTCATCGAAGGTGACTTCGCGGAAACCGGGGTCCTCGACATCGGGGCTGAGCGAGAGCGTCTTGTTGGTCGGACCCATGGCACCGCATACGAAGCGCGGGATGCCGTCTTTCGCTGTCGCATCGTCGCAGGCCTCGCGAATGATCCGCGCAGCCGACGCGTTAATATCATGCACCAGCCCTTCGGCGCCGTAATCGGCCTGGCTGATCCGGTTGGCGTTGAAGGTGTTGGTGGCGAGCACGGTCGCCCCGGCCGCGATATAGCTGTCGCAAATGGTGCGGATCACCTGCGGCTGGGTGAGGTTGACGAGGTCGTTATTGCCCTTCTGGTCCTGCACCAGCCCGGTGTCGCCTGCATAGTCCTCTGCGGCGAGCTTCGCGCGCTGGATCTCGGTGCCATAGGGCCCATCCTTGATCAGGATGTTCGCCGCCGCCGCCTCGCGGAGTTTCGCCAGCGCGCTCATGCTGTGGCTCCCTTGGGGCGCAGGCCGAGCATGTGACAGATCGCGTAACTCAATTCGGCGCGGTTGAGCGTGTAAAAGTGGAATTGCCGCACGCCGCCCGCATAGAGCCTGCGGCACAATTCGGCGGCAATCGTGGCGCTGACCAGCTGGCGCGCTTCGGGCCGATCATCGAGCCCGTCGAACAGGCCAGCCATCCAGTCGGGAATGGCGGTGCCGCACAGGGTCGACATACGCTGGACTGCCGCGAAGCTCAGCACCGGCATAATCCCCGGCACGATCTCGCCATGGATGCCTGCCGCCGCCGCTTCGTCGCGGAAGCGGAAGAAACATTCCGGATCGAAGAAGAATTGCGTGATCGCGCGGGTCGCCCCGGCATCGAACTTGGTCTTGAGGTTGGCGATATCGGCCTGCCGGTCGGGCGAGTCCGGATGCACCTCCGGATAAGCGGCGACGGAAATCTCGAAATCGGCGACCTTCTTCAATCCCGTGATCAAATCGGCCGCATTGGCATAGCCGCCGGGATGCGGCGTATAATGCGCCGCTCCGTCGGGCGGATCGCCGCGCAGCGCAACGATGTGGCGAATGCCCTCGTCCCAATAGTGCCGTGCGACCTCGTCTACTTCCTCGCGCGTTGCCTGTACGCAGGTGAGATGCGCAGCAGCGGGTATGCCCGCCTCGCTCTGTATCCGTACGACCTGTTTGTGTGTGCGGCTGCGCGTCGAGCCGCCAGCGCCATAGGTCACCGATGCGAAGCGCGGGCCGAGCGGCTTGAGCGTCTCGACGCTACGCCAGAGCGTTTCGCTCATCTTGTCGGTCTTCGGCGGGAAGAATTCGAAGCTCGTTTCGATGTCGCCGGGCAGCCCGGAGAACAGAGGGCTATCGTGCGCCGTTTGCGCTTCGTGCTGCGGGTCGAGCGGGGGCGGCGCGGCGGTCATGCGGGTGTCTTTTCGTACGAGGGGGTGACGTGAGGATTGGCGATACGGGTGCCAAGCCAGACCTTCACGACCAACTCATCGCCGTCGAGCGCAATTGGCTTGGCCGGGGTAAAGCCAGCATTGCCAAGCAACTCGCGCATCTGCGCATCGGCGAAACCGAGCCGGGCATGCTGGAACTGCTCGCGCAACTCCTCATGCGTGTGGGCGGCGAAATCGACGATGGCAATGCGGCCCTTGGGCCGGATGACACGTGCTGCCTCAGCCAAGGCCCGCGCCGGATCGTGCGCGAAGTGCAGCACCTGGTGAAACAGCACGGTATCGAAAGCAGAATCGGCGAAGGGAAGCGCCTGGAAATCGCCTTGTACCAGCTCGATCCTGTCGGTCGGCAGGTGCTGCAGCTTGGCCCGCGCGACCCGCAGCATCTCCAGGCTCTTGTCGAGCGCGACAATATGTTCGGCGTTTTGCGTGAACAGCTCGGCCATGCGGCCGGTTCCGGTGCCGATATCGAGCAATCGCCCGAGCGCATGACCTTCGAGCGCTGCCACCAGCGCTTTCTCGACCGCATCATCCGGACTGTGCATCCGGCGCATCCGGTCCCATTCCTCGGCGTGTTCGGCGAAATAGTTCTCAGCGCCAGCTTCGCGGTTCTTGCGGATCGCGGCGAGGCGGCGACGATCGGCTTCGCAGGCGCTGGCAAATTCCGGGTCGGCAGCCTCGGCTCGCACGAGAACCGCGGCGACGCTCTGCCGCATCTCGTCTTCGCTCAGCATCGAACGCAGGAATACCCAACTGCCCTCGCGCCGCCGCTGGGCCAGCCCGGCATCACACAGGATGGCGATATGCCGCGAGACCCGGGGCTGGCTCTGCCCCAAAACCTGCGCCAGTTCGCCGACGGCGAGTTCCATCGTCCCGAGCAACTGCAATATCCGCAGCCTCGTCTGGTCCGCCAACGCGCGCATGGTCGCTTCGATCAACATCTCCGCCCACATATAAAGACATCGTTATATCGGCAAGTGAGTTTCTCTGCTTACGCCCAAAGCGAAGCAATGTTACGCGCCGGCGCAGATCGAGGAGAGAAAAGCATGCAATACGCCCAGTTCGGCAATACCGGCCTCACCGTTTCGCGGCTGTGCCTTGGGTGTATGAGCTTCGGCGATGCGGCGGCCGAAGGCCACGACTGGACGCTGAGCGAAGAAGAATCGCGCCCGTTCTTTCGCCAGGCGCTGGAAGCGGGCATCAACTTCTTCGATACCGCCAATGCCTATTCGGGCGGGACAAGCGAAGAGATTACCGGCAAGCTCCTCACCGAAATGGCGCGGCGCGACGAGGTCGTGATTGCCACCAAGGGTTTCTTCCGTTGGCGGCAAGCGCCCAATGCCGGCGGCCTGTCGGCCAAGGCGCTGATCCACGCGGTCGACGACAGCCTGCGCCGGCTCGGCACCGATTACATCGACCTTTACCAGATCCACCGGCTCGACCCGCTGACCCCGATGGAAGAGATCGTCGAGACGCTCGACATGATCGTGCGCAGCGGCAAGGTGCGCTATGTCGGCGCGTCCAGCATGAATGCCTGGCAATTCCAGAAGATGCTCCACATCGCCGAGCGCGGCGGGTTCAAGAAATTCGTCTCGATGCAGAATTACGTGAACCTGCTCTATCGCGAGGAAGAGCGCGAAATGCTGCCGCTGTGCCGCGATGCGGGGATCGCGGTGACGCCGTGGAGTCCGCTCGCGCGCGGCAAGCTAACGCGGCCCGCTAGCGAAGGCGGAACCAAGCGGGCGGAGACCGACCGCTTGATCCCGGCTCTCTATTCGCGGACCGAGGACGCTGACAATGAGGTCATCGGCGCGGTCGAGGCCATCGCCAAGGCGCGCGGCGTGCCGATGGCGCAGGTTGCGCTGGCGTGGGTGCTGCAGAAGCCGGGCGTGACCAGTCCGATCGTCGGTGCGACCAAGCCAAAGCATATCGAAGATGCCGTGGCTGCGGTCGAATTGCAGTTGAGCGAGGAGGAAATCAGGCAGCTCGAAGCGCCCTATGTCCCACATCCCGTTATGGGTATGTTCGACATGCCGGTACCGGAATTGAAGGTATCGGTTCGCGGCTGATGGACCTCAGTCGCACGGCGCGACAGTAAGGTCCTCGACCACGACCGAGCCTTGCTCCTCGACGGTAATTTCGTAGTCCTGCGCGAAGCAAATCCCCAGCCGCCTCGCTTGTCCGGCATCGAGCGCCACGCTGTAGTTGCCCGGTAGGACCCGCTCGAAGAAGTAATATCCGTCGACTTCGGACTTGGCCGAGGCGGCCGTTTGGCCCTCGCTGTCCTTGAGCAAGAGGCGGACGCCGGAGACCGAGCGCTGCTTGCCACCTTGAGCGATGGTGACCGTGCCTTCGACTTCGCTCATCTCGACGATCGGGACATCGATCTGCTGGATACGCCCGGCCCTGGGCACGATCTCCACACCCGGCTGGGTGGTAGCGAGTGTTATGTCGGGCAGCGTCCCTTCGTCGATCCGCACACTGACCGGGCGCCCGTTGCCCAGACCGCGCAAGCGGGCGACGCCATCCGTGTCGGTGCTGGCGGTGGAGTTGAACGCGGCGAAGCCGATCTCCGGCATGGGCTCGTCCTTCGGTCCGTAAACACCGTCGGCATCCAGATCGCGGAAGGCCCGGATCGAGGCGGTACCGCTCCCGGCAAGGCTTTCGCGACTGGTGAAAAAACGCCCGGTGATCGGGTCGCGCCCGAAGCTCAGTCCCAACCGCAAGCCGACCGCGTGCGCTTTCGTATCGAAAGCGTAATTGCCGTCGAGCGACAGACTGAAGCGGTCGAAATCGCGGCGGACGGACGCCGAGACCGAAGTCGAGCGCGAACCGAAGACGTAGCCGAGCGAGCCGCTTACCGCCATCCGGTCGTCGATCCGGTGATCGACGTCGACCGAGGCCGAGAGAATATCGAGATCGGGCACCAGCGAATAGGCCAGCGACGCCCTAGCCCGGGTCTTGCTACGCCCGAACGTCGCCAGATCGAAATTGCCGACGAGCTGGGAAAATGCGTTGAAACCGGGCCCCGACGTGCGGACGTATTCGAAGGTGTTGGACACCAGCGCACCGGGGATGCGGGTCGATGCCCGGACCGACGCCGACGATTGCTTGCGCCCACTGGCGAACTCAAAATGGCGAAGCCGCGCAGTGATCGGTATGTTGAGACCGCTCACGTCATTGCCGATGACGATGCCGGTGTTGACGTCAAGCTCGGTCGCGCGGTCGAGAAATCCGATATTGGCAGTGCGTGTCTCGTCGCGGAAGGGGCCGGAATATTCGACGTGGGTCAGCGTGAAGGCGGAGCGGCCGAGCTGGCCGCCGATGCCGCCGCTGAAGGCGTAGGCTCCGCCATCGGCCGCAGCGACATCGCCTCGCAGAGCAAAGCGCCCGATGCCGCTGCGCAAGCCCGCCGTCGCGGTCCAGCGATCGTCGGCGCCATTCTGGTACGAGGCTCCACTGATCACGCCTGTAAGCGAAGAGCTGATGCCGTAGCCGACCTCCGCCACGGCCCGCCAATCGCCGAAGTCGGTCGGCGGGATAAATTGCGGATCGCGCACGCCGAGCAGGTTCTGGTCCTTCTGGACGGCGCCGACACGATAGACGACCTGGCCCTTCGAAAGCCGACCGTCGCCCACCGACAGGCTGCGGACTTCCTCGTAGCGCTGGCCCTGTGGCCCGTAGAACACCAGCCGGAAGACATTCAGCCCGAAATCGACTGGCACCTGCAGGAACTCGTAGCGCCCGTTGACCCGGTCGGCGGTCGATCCGACAAGGATGTCGTTGCGATAGAGCTCGACTTCGTAGCCATCCTGCAAGACGCCGCGCAGGTCGATCCGGTCGAAGGCGGAGACGAGTTCCAGCGGGGCATTGGTGACGGAAAACCCGCGGCCGGCAACGCTTCTGAGGCCCAGCGGCATGGCGGGGTTCGAGACATCGCCCAGCGCGAATTCCGTCGCCTGCAGGGGGCCGAGCAAGGCACCATCGGGATCGCGGCGACCCAGTTCGACCAGCGAGGAAACCAGGCCATCGCGCGTATCGGCCGAGAAGAAGCCCTGTGCGGTCAGGAAGGCAAGGTCGCCCCCGAGCAGCAGATCACCCTCCAAGCGCTCGCCACGGGTGGAGTCCGAGACGGCGCGCAATTCGACATCGGCCGACGGGATGCTGGCGGGAAGATAAGGCGTGGTGACGCGCGGCCATTCTTCCATCGGCGCGGCAACGCCGCCGGCAAGACGCGCGCGGTTGCGCTCGCGCTCGGCCCGCTCCTGGAAAGGAAACTTCTCCAGCGTCTCGACCAGCACGGCTTGAGAGCGCAGATCGGTGCGAATCTTGACGGGGATGAACCGCGCGAGGTCTTCCGCGCGCAGATACATCTCGTCTTCGAAAGCCACCGCGAAGGCGGGCCCGATCGGGCGTTCCTCGCCTTCCCATGTGAGGATATTCTGGCGCAGGTCGATGCCGAGGACCCGATCCTCGCGCAGGACCCAGCCGAAGGCATAGCGCCCGCCATCGCTGATCCGCACCGCCAGATCGAGAATGCGGACGAGCGTGCCGAGTGGCAGGTAGATGCCCTGCTGTGTGCCATAGGCGATGATCGCATCGGAGCCGTCGGAGCCCTTCACCTGCACTTCCAGGATCAGCTCGTCCTGATAGCTGAAGATGGGGGATTCCGCCGAGACATCGGTATCGAGCGAGCGCGATTGCATCAGGGCGGTCTGCTCGCCTGCCGCGTCCCCGGTGCCAGGCAGCCCCAGTGTCGTTCGCAGGCGCTGTTGAGGGATCGCAGCGGCCACTTCCGGCGCTGCCGCGCTCGGTGGAGGCGATTGCGCAGATAGTCCCTCATCGTTGGCGGGCGCCGGTATCTGCGTCGGGGGACGCGGAACCGCAAGCGAAACCATCGCCGTTTGCGGCGGCCTTTCGGGGATCGCCGCTGCGACACTGGGGCCGGCAGCGGACTGACGATCGCGCGTCGTCTCGGGAGCCGCGCCGGGGTCGCCGTCTGCTTCGGTCGCTGCGCCTTCCCCTGCCCGCACCGCAATCGAACGCCGAGCCGTGTTGGGTTGGTTGGACGGACCAGACGCTGCCTCGGGCGCACCGGTTTCGGCAACACGCGGTGACGGTGCTTGGACAGGAAGCTCTTTGCTCTCAGCCGGTTCTTCGGGTTCGGCAACCTTCGGCGGACCAGCGGCTGTTACAGGTGCGGGATCAGGCTCAGCTTTGCGCTCCACCCGCTTCGAACCGTCGCTCGGGATCGGTTCGGAAACTGCAAGAAGCTGGGGCCGCGCCTTGGCATCCTCCGCCGTGGCTGTCCTGACCGGCGTGCTGGCGTCAGAAGACGCCGGAATGCCGTCCGTTGCAAAATCGGCGGCGGTCAAATGCGGCAGCGAAGCGCGGTTTGCCTCCAGGTAGAGCGCCACGAGGTCGGGATCGGAGGCGCGCTGGCGCGTCGTTTCGGGCGAGGACGCCACGATCTCCTTATCGGGCGAGGCGGCGCGTGGAGCGGGTTGCAGCCCCGACGTCTTGCCGGACGATGATGCGAGCGCGATCTCAGTCGTATTCGCCGGATCTTGCGCGGCGGCTCCAGCGCCGATGATCGGCACCGCCCAGGCGCTTGGCCTTTCAGGCGGGCGCCACGCCGCCCGCACCCAGTCGGACGAACCGAGATCGCGTGGAAACAATGCCTTGGTCGGCTGCTGCCTCGTAGGAGGATCGGCGCCGGAGGAGGCGCTAGAGACCCCGCTCGCGACAGGCCCGTCGGCCCCTTGCGAACAGCCGAACCCGAGAGCAGCCGTGCCGAGCCAGGCCGCCCGCCACCCACGGATTCCGCGTCGCCGTGTCACTGCACGGTAAAGGTCAGCTCAGCGAGTTCGGCGCCCGGCTCGAAATCGTCATCCACATAGGTCACGCGCAATTGCATGCCGGGCGTGATGACCGGGCCGTCTTCGCCCGGTTCGACCGGGATCACGACCTTGCGCTGGTCGACCTCGGGATAGATCCCGATCCCGCGCAGCAACGCGACAGGCTCGCTGCGGCCACTGGCTTCCACCACGATATCGCCGAAGGCGGACCGGGTGCCCGAGCGCGTCAGAGTAATGCCGATGGCTTGGTTGCCCTGCGCGTCCACGAGTAAGGCGGGGTTGGTCATACCGACATCGAGCGTAGTCTGGCCGATCCGGACGATTACGGGAATCGAGATCCCGAAGCGCGGGCGGATCACGACGCCGATACCGTCGGCAGCCTGACCGGTCACCGCATCTTCGATCGACAGGCCGCCGCTGACATCGGGGACCGAGGTGACGAGGAAGTGCGAACGGTACTCGCCATCGGGGATATCGGCGGGTGCGCGGGCCATGACCCGTATAAGCTGAGACTCGCCGCCACGCAGGGCCACCCGGCGCGGTGAATAACGCAGGAACTGGCTCGCGGTCGAAACCGCTGCCTTCTGCTCTGCCGTCGCCCCGTTCTCGAACTGGACGAGGTTGCCTTCGGGCGACATCGCCATGTCGA